>CAZDTI010000236.1:0-13245 GCA_964508085.1 uncultured Saprospiraceae bacterium
ATTATACACGACGTTATAGGTGGTTCTGAGCCTCATATGTATTCCTTGGAAGGAAGCCCATTCAATCAAGTCAATATATTTGGTAGTTTAGAAGCAGGCGAATATGAAGTGATTGTTCAGGATGCCAATGGCTGTGAATTTTCTTCTCAGCAATTAGTAGAAGGTGCTCCAGAAATACAGGTATCGTTAAGCTTAGGGCCCATCCTTGATCCTGAATCTGAATTAAAGGAGAATGAAATTCACTTGGGAGATAGTACGAATATTAATGTACAGCTAAACGTAGACACGATGGATATGCAGCAGTATGGTTGGACACAAGGAAACTACTGGACTCCTTCAGCGATACTCTGCGATACATGTTTTAGTAGAAAAATTTACCCTTTTGAAAGCACCTTATTTGAATATCTGGTGGTTGATGAAAATGGTTGTGTCGGTCGGGAAGATTTACTAGTCAATGTGATTAAAGATAGAGGTGTTTATGTCCCGAATGCCTTTAGTCCGAATGGAGATGGTAAAAATGACATATTCTATATTCAATCTGGAATTGAAGTGGAAAGCATTTCTTTGTTCAAAGTATATAACCGTTGGGGAGAAGTGGTTTATGAATTAAACAACTTCTTTGCAAACAACCCTGAAGCGGGTTGGGATGGAACTTTTAAAGGAGAAACGCTGAACCCAGGAGTATATGTCTATCATGCAACAATCTTATTTAAAGATGGTCGGATAGAATTGAGAAAGGGAGATGTAACTTTGATGAAGTAATAGAAAAAAATGAAAAGAGCTGCCTCTAATTGAGGTGGCTCTTTTTTATAAAAAGAGAGAGGTTGATGTGCTAGAGTAATTTCATAATGTCAAGAACTGCTTGGCTTTTTATACTTTTCTGTATAAAGTTTGATGAACTCCCATCTACTTCGTATATTTGACTATCCAATCTGATCTTACCGCTTATAACTAGCATTTACTCAGCCTCAAAACTGACTTTACACCTTATTGGTAAACCGCATTTTGAGACTCCAAAGTTAACCCCTACAACCTAATAATTGTACCGGGGTATCATACTTTTGTTCGTTCACTAAACCTATTTTTATGAAAAGGAAGCTTATACTTACACTTACACTTTCTGTATTTGCCATTTTTGGATTACACGCACAATGTAATAACCCAAATGGGTTTGATTACCCTGCAGCACCTGGAACAACTTCCTGTGATGCCGTCTCCTTTTGTAACGGAGAAATTAATGGTTATTGTGGTCAACTGGGAACTGCAAACGTTACCTGGCCATTTCAATTATGTGATGGAAACGGAGTTCCTAACAACATGGAGTGGCTTGCTTTTGCTGCAGCTTATACCTCCATGACACTTACAATTACACCTTTTAACTGTCCAGGGTCAGGTAACTTTTCTGGAATACAAGCAGGTTTGTACACTGGCTGTGAAGATGAAGCAGGAGTGCCGGTGCCCGGTGCCTGCCAAACCGCTTGTCAATCGACAGCTTTTACATTAACGGCCAACAATCTTACTGTTGGAAATGTATATTATCTTTTTATAGACGGTTGTGCAGGAGATATGTGTAGTTATACGATTACGACCAACCCTGCGGATGCTACCGCACTTCCTCCTCTAGAGTCATTAAATGGTCCAATACAGGGATATACAGAAGTCTGTCCTGGAGCATCTGGTATAACTTATTCCATTCCCGGAATTCCAACGGTGGTGGGTTATGACTGGATATTGCCACCTGATTGGTCTTTTACTACGGTTGACCCCGGTAATTCTATTATTATTGATTTTCCTCCAAATGCAACTAGTGGACAAATTTGCGTAGAAGCTTTTAATGACTGCTTTGTCTCTAATCAAGTTTGCACCTTTGTTAATGTGGTGCCCCCTACTCCTGGAGATGACGATGGGGAATATTGTCAGGGCGAAACTTATTTCTACCCTCAGGATGGCCAAAACTATACAGATGGAACTTATATGATTACTCTTTTTGGAGAGAATTGGTTGGGATGTGATAGTTTAGTCAATTTGGTCGTTACCGAAAATCCACCTACAGAATTTTTTGAAACAATTACACTTTGTGAAGGCGAATCATATGAAGTTTGTTTTATCCCATATGATATTGCTGGAGCCTATCAAATAGGATGTGGACCGAACTTTAATGGTTGTGATAGTACTATTAATTTGGACTTAGTCGTCTTAAACCCTACAGTAGATATATTAGATCCCGAAATTATAGGTTGCGGTGCCAATAGTTCTATTTTTATTGATGGCTTTGCATCTGCAGGAACTTCATACTTGTGGGAAACTACAGATGGAATTATCTGCGATGATCCTACAAACCTTTTCGTAGAAGTTTGTTTAGGTGGAACCTACTGCCTTACTTCTACCTGGGATGAAAATGGGACAATCTGTACCGCCTATGGCTGTGTGGAAGTGCTCCAGAACTCAGAAGAACCGATGTATACTTTAGACACAAATGCCGTAGGTTGTCCGGGAGAAATGAATGGATCGATTACTATAAATATGGATAACCCCGCAATCGGGCCTTTTGCTTTCGATTGGGATCCGCTGGTCAGTGTCAGTAACACGGCCACCGGCTTAGCAGCGGGAAATTATGTAGTAACAATTACTGCACAAGCAAATGGTTGTACAGCTATAGAAAATATTGTAATAGGCACACCTCCAATTATAACAGTCGGAACGACACAAATGAACATCGCATGTAATGGTGATGAAACGGGAACTGCTACAGCAATACCTACTGGTGGTTCTGGTGGTTTTTCGTATCTCTGGTGTAATGCTCAAACTACAGCTACAGCAACGGATTTGCCAATTGGGCCATGTCAAGTTATTGTTACAGATGTTAATGATTGTACCGCAACGGCAACAGTAACGATAACTCAAGCAGCCTCAATGGCTGTTAGCATAGTTCCTTCCAATGTTCCTTGTAACGGAGAGAGTAGTGGATCTGCAGTAGCTTCTACAACAGGAGGAACAGCGCCTTTTACCTATCTTTGGTCAAACTCAAATGTAGGAGATACTGCTACTGGTTTGGCCGCAGGTAATTGGATGGTAACCTCCACAGATAGTGAAGGATGTACAGCGGTACAAACGGTAACTATTAGCGAGCCTCCTCCGATAACTGCTACTACCACTCAAATGGACTTAGCTTGTGCAGGAGATGCCAATGGAACCGCTACCATAAACCCGGCAGGTGGTGTTGGTAGCTTTAGCTACAGTTGGTGTAATACCCAAACTACAGCTACCGCAACCGGTCTCCCCGCTGGAGATTGTGCCGTTATTGTTACCGACGGTAATAGTTGTTCTATAACTGTAACCGTAACCATTCTTGCGCCTCCACCTTTGGTTGCAACAGCGACGTCTACAGATGTTCAATGTTTTGGTCAAAACGATGGAACCGCAACAGTTACTGTAACCGGAGGAACAGGAAGTCCTAGTTTTAACTGGTGTAACAGTCAAGGTACAGCTACCGCAACTGGATTAGGAGTAGGGGCTTGTAGCGTTACTGTTACAGATGCTAATGGTTGTACAGCCGTTGCCTCCGTTAATCTTAGTGGGCCAACTTCGGCTCTCAGTATAACTGGAACAAGTGTGGATGCTGCTTGTGGAGAAGCAAACGGTTCGATTAGTATCACCGCATCAGGAGGAACAGCAGGATATACCTATCTTTGGAATAACAGTAATACTACAGATAATCCAACAGGCTTGACACCAGGTGGATATACGGTAACTGTTACAGATGCAAATCAATGTACAGAAACGTTTAGTATAAATGTAGAAACGCCAACTGGACTAGAGGCCACAGCAACAGCTACACCAGCATCCTGTGTTGGAGGTATGGACGGAACAGTCACTATAGATATTGTAGGTGGAACAGGGCCATTTGGTTATGTTTGGGACGCTGCCTCTATTCCAGATGGAGAGACAATGCCAACTGGTTTAGCAGCAGATGACTACAATGTAACGGTTTCGGATGCTTCTGGTTGTACTTATGTAACGAGTGCTACTGTAGAAGAACCAGAATTAATAACCATTACTGGAAACGCAACAGATGAAACTTGTGGCGAAAGTAACGGAACCATTTCTACCAATGTGCAAGGTGGTACGGCAGGCTATACTTACACTTGGACGCCAGCGACTGCGACTGGAGCCAACCCGACAGACTTAACGGCTGGAAATTACAGCCTTTTGGTAACAGATGGAAACCAATGTACAGCGGTATTTGACATTACAGTTAGTACGCCAAATGCTTTAGAAGTAGGAGCTACTTTTGCAAATGCAACTTGTACTGGTTCTTCAACCGGAAGCATCAACACTACTGTTACAGGAGGTGTTGGGGATTATACTTATGCTTGGGATGGCGGCTTGGGAGATGACGAAAACCCAGTGGATGTAGCAGCTGGAACTTATACGTTAACTGTAACGGATGAATCGGATTGTTCTGTAACCACTACTGTAGAAATTTTAGAACCAGTTGAATTGACGGCTACTTTGGTAAGCACAGAAGCAACTTGTGGTACAGCTAATGGTACAGCAACCGTAACAGCTATGGGAGGTACTGGAGATTATAGTTATGAATGGAGTGGCGGCAACAATAGTAATACAGAAACTGCTACTGCTCTTGTAGCCGATACTTACACGGTTACAATAACAGATGACAATGATTGTGAAATTATAGAAACGATAATAGTTACAGAGCCAGAAGCGATTGTACTTGCCATCGATGGTACTAATGCTTCTTGTTTTGAAGGAGCTGATGGAACCATTACTTTGGATGTGACGGGAGGAACATCGCCTTTCTCTTATGAATGGACAGGAGCAGGCCCTGTGCAAAACCCTGACAACTTGACGGCAGGAATATACACCGTAGTAGTAACTGATTTGAATGACTGTACCGAAACGATCTCCTTCACTATTGAAGAGCCAGATGTAATGGTTGTAGACGCAGCAGCAATTGATGCGACTTGTGGCGACGATAATGGTTCTATTACATCCTTCACCGTGGGTGGAACGGAACCTTATACTTATGCTTGGTCAGGTGGTGCAGATCCTGTATTTAACCCAGGAAATTTGGCACCAGGAACTTATGTAGTTACTGTAACAGATCTTAATGGTTGTACTGCTAGCCTCAGTGTACCCGTGGAGACACCTACTGGATTGGCACTTACCACAACGATAGTTGATGTACCTTGTAACGGAGATGCTCTAGGAGCTATTGACTTGGAAGTGGTGGGTGGACTTGCTCCTTATGATTATTTATGGGATTATAATAGTGAAGAGATAGAAGACTTAAATGATTTGCCTGCAGGTACTTATTCGGTAACGGTAACGGATGCCACTGATTGTGAAATTATAACTAGTGCCACTATCGTTCAGCCAGAGCCTATTGTGTTAAGCGAAACCATTATTGAAGCTACTTGTGGCGATGCAAATGGTGCCATCAGCTTGACGGTAGTAGGAGGAACGGCTCCTTATTCTTATGTTTGGACAGGAAATATTCTGGATCAAAATCCGACAAACTTACCAGCAGGTCTTTATGATGTCGAAGTAACAGATTTTAATGGCTGTACAGCTTTGCTTAGTACAGAAGTTACAACACCTCCAGCATTGGAAGCAACGGCAACTCAGGTAGATGTCAGTTGTAATGGAGGTGAAGATGGAGTGGTTGACATTACAGTCAGTGGAGGAACGGCACCATTTACCTATGAATGGACAGCCTTGAACGGTATAACAACAGATGAAGATCCTTCGACTTTGCCAGCAGGAGAAGTAACAGGAGTAGTGACTGATTTTAATGGTTGTCAAGCTTCTGTAACAATGACTTTGCAAGAGCCTGATGGAATGACCTTTAGCTTTACTTCGGAAGATGCTTCTTGTGGCGAGCCAAACGGAAGTATCGACTTTACAGTAATTGGGGGGACGGATCCTTATACTTTTATTTGGGATGGAAATGCGGGAGCCGTAGAAGACCCTACTGATGTTTTAGCAGGAGATTATAATGTAACCGTAACAGATTTTAATGGCTGTACTGCTATTTCTTCTGCTTCTGTTAGTACACCAAATGCATTAATCTTGGCTGCGGTAGTTGTGGATGCAGCTTGTAATACTGGTGCGAGCGGATCTATTGATTTGACAGTGACAGGAGGAGAGGAACCCTATACTTATGACTGGGGAGTTTGGAACGGAGAAGACTTGTTAGATTATGCTGCCGGATCTTATACGGTTACTGTGACTGACAATACGGATTGTTCGGTAACATTGACGGAAGTCATCGCTGAACCAACAGCCATCTCGATTACGGGAACTTCAACGGACGCACTTTGTGGCCAATCTAATGGTACGATCAATATAGACGTAACTGGCGGAACAGCTCCTTATACTTTCGATTGGGGCGTATCTACAGCTGAAGATCCTATTGATTTACCAATTGGTAATTATACTGTTGTAGTAACGGACTTTAATCTTTGTACTGCGGAGTATGACATAAGTGTAAACACACCAAATGGACTAAGCTTACAGGAAAGCTCTACCGATGCTAGCTGTTTCGGAGGAGCTGATGGAACGGCTACGGTGACCCCATCAGGCGGAACACCACCATTCGACTATTTATGGAGTACGCTAGAAATAGGTTCAAGTATTACTGGCTTATCCGCAGGAACGGTTACTGTAACTGTGACGGATGCTGATGGCTGTGAAATTATTTCTAGTTCTTTAATTGGCCAGCCAGAGGAGATCGTTATTGTCGGAAATAGCACACCAGAAACTTGTGACAATCAAAACGGAACGGTTACGATTACTGTAAATGGGGGAACAGCGCCATATACTTATCTCTGGAGCGATGCATCTACAGATCAAAATGCTGATCAATTAGCAGATGGAGATATCACTGTAACCGTAACAGATTTTAATGGTTGTGAAATGATCGAACAATTTAATGTAAGTGAACCACCAGCTCTGATAGGAAGTTTGGCGCCTGGAAGCGCATCTTGTAATGGCCTCACAGATGGAAGCATAGTTTCGACAATCTCAGGTGGATTGCCACCATACGAATATGCTTGGTCAAGTGGAAGTAATCAGGAAAGCCCAATCGATTTTGCCGCTGGAATGTATACCTTAACGGTAACGGATGCCAATGATTGTACATTGGTGTTGCAAGAAACAGTAGGAGAACCAATGGTTATTTCGATAACAGGAACCACTACGGAAGCTTCTTGTGGAGATGCAAATGGTTCAATTCTTATAGATGTCAATGGAGGAACCACTCCATACACTTTTGAATGGAGTAATGCGAGCACCACCGAAGACCAAACAGCAGTAGTAGCTGGTAGTTATATCGTAACGGTGACGGATTTCAATGGATGTACAGAAGTTTACAACAATACAGTTACAACGCCAAGTATGTTGTCTGCTGAAATTGATGGATTTGATGCAGCATGTTTTGGCGAAAGCAGTGGAATGGCTACTGCAATACCTTCGGGAGGAACGGCACCATTTACTTATCTCTGGAGTGATGGAACAACGGATATTGATTTGACGAACGTAGCTGCCGGTAATTACGGCTTGTCTTTGACCGATGCAACAGGTTGTACCGTAACTGCAGCGGTGACAATTGGAGAACCTACTGAAATTGAAATAACTGGAAGTTCAACAGATGCTATTTGTGGCGATAACAATGGAGCGATAGCTATTCAAGTGATGGGTGGAACAACACCATATACTTTTGAGTGGAGCAACGCTGCCACTATTCAGGACCCGATTGATTTAGGGCCAGGAACTTATGTTGTTACCGTAACGGATTTTAATGGTTGTACGATGACCGCCCAGCAGGAGGTAATGTCTCCAGGGCAACCAAATCTGGAAGCTATTCCATCGTCTGTAACTTGTAATGGAGAATCGGATGGAAGCGTATTGTTAAATGTTTCTGGTGGTTTCCCTCCTTTTACTTATTTATGGTCGAACGGAGAAACAACGCAGAGTGTAAATGGATTGTTGGCAAACAATTATGAAGTAACAGTGACAGATGTAAATAGTTGTACTTATGTAGTGCCTGCTTTGGTGACCCAGCCAGATCCGCTTTTGGTTGGAGAATTAAATCCAACTCAAATTAGCTGTAGCAGTGGAAATGACGGTAGTGTTGGAACACTGGTTACTGGTGGAACCATGCCTTATAATTATTTATGGAGTAATGGCAATACCTCAAGTGAATTGACAAATGCTGGTGCAGGGATCTATATGGTGACGGTGACAGATGTTAACGGCTGTACTGCAGAGATGACCCAATCACTAATAGAACCAGATCCAATTAGCTTGTCCTCTTCCGCTGATCCAACCTTATGTAGTGATAGTGCTAATGGATCAATTAGTTTGACGGTGAATGGTGGAACTTTACCATATTCTTATCAATGGAGTAATGGTAGCTCAGATCAAAGTCCTTCCGGTTTGGTTGGAGGAACCTATACGGTAACCGTCACGGATGCCAATAATTGTACGGAAGTACTTAGTCAATTGGTAGAGTCGCCAACTGGAGTAGAATTGAACTTGACCACTTCCTCAGATTTTTCTGGTTTCAATGTCAGTTGTAGCAACTCCCTGGATGGTTCTGCGACGGTATTGGCCACCGGGGGAGTAGGAGGTTATAGTTACGTTTGGGACAATGGGATACTGACAGAAACAGCTGATAACCTAGGTGCTGGAACGTATTCAGTTACGGCAACGGATGCGAATGGTTGTTCTGGTGAAACTGTTGTTACATTGGATGGACCAGATCCATTATTAGTAGCCACTCTAGAAGAATCGGTTACTTGCTTTGGATATACGGATGGAGTTATTCTTGTAGATGGAAATGGAACACAGGGAGGTTCCGCACCATATATGTATTCATTGGATGGTGGTGATTTTAATCAACATGGCTTGTTCGCAAATCTAGGACCAGGTAGTTATGAATTATTGGTTCAGGATGCCAATGGTTGTGAGGAAGTTTTTGAACAAAACATTTTTGAACCAGCAGAACTAGAGGTAAACATTGTAGGTAATGATGAGTTGAGATTGGGCGATAGCACGCAAATTGAAGCTCAGCTGAGTGTGCTAGACACCAGTCAATTGCAACAATATGGTTGGACGCAAGGTGCCTTCTGGAGCCCTTTTGCTGAAAATGGACTGCGTTGCGATACTTGCTTGAAGAGAACAATCATACCTTATGAGACTACGAAATATGAATATCTGATAGTGGATGAAGATGGCTGTATTGGTAGAGATATACTAGAAGTTAATGTTGATAAAAATCGACATGTGTATATTCCAAATGCCTTTAGCCCGAATAATGATGGCTCGAATGATATATTTTACATTCATGCCAGTCCTTCTGTTTCAAAGATCGAGTTCTTTAAGATTTACAACCGATGGGGTGAAGTCGTATTTGAGTTGAATGACTTCTTTGCGAATGATCCAAACAGTGGTTGGAATGGACAGTTTAGAGGAGATATGTTAAATCCAGGAGTGTTTGTTTATCATGCAACGATTATTTATTTAGATGGTCATATTGAGTTTAAGAAAGGGGATGTTACGATTATGAGGTAAAAGAGAAAGACAATAATGTTTTGGAAAAAGGGTTCACCTTAGGGTGGGCCCTTTTTTTAATAAGTCAATTCATGAAACCTGTAAAAGCCATTCTGCAATTGGGTTCGGCTTGTCCAAGTATAAAAAAGTTAAGCCTACTGTATCATGAAAGCCATGAATTAAAATAAGTAATCCTAAGTTTTCCCTATTTCTATAAAAAATAATTGAGCTAATCAGTGCTAAGAAAGTGATACTCAGTATTCCTGAAATCCCTTGGTAGAAATGAGATACACCAAAGTAAACCGAAATAATAAATACAGAGGACATCCAAGCGGTATTGGTGTTTCCAAGAAACTCTGCTAACCATTTTAGATAGTAACCCTAAATAGAAACTCCTCTCCAAAGGCTGCGAAAATCCATACTATAACTAATATAATGAGATAGCTAACGGTATTGCCTTTAATGTCTTCGAGGGAAGATAAATTTGGTTCGCCAAAATAATGTTCTACTACAGTACAAACGAAACTGTCTGCAATAAGTAGTAAAGCCGTGATGACTAAACTTTGAGCCACCGTTTTCCAAGTGATTCGTTTCGTAAATCCAAATAGAGACCAGTTGTATTCACTTGACCAAAGTATCAGGCTCGCAATTCCTAGTCCAAAGAAATAACTATAGTTTCTATCAAAGTAGCTCAGAAACGGTGCAAATAATAGTACTAAAACGACTATATGAGGTCTTGTTAGTTTTGTGTAAGTCTTGTTTTTATCCAAAGGAAATATTTTGTTTATCATGATCTTAAAGTTTAATTTTTTTACCGTTGTGTAGTAGTCTGTAGTAAGTGTCGTCTTCAATTAATAAGCCTTCTGATTGTTTTGACGGCCAACTTTTCCTATAGTCTTTCGGATGGTTTATGTCAATGCAGAATACTTTTCCATCGTGCATCTTTTTCACCTTTCGCTGTATCGTATGTCCTACTATAATTGCCTTTGCATCGAATAATCTTAACCCCTTTTCTATTTCCTCATTGGAGAGATCCTCCTTAAAGTATCCTCTATACCAGGAAGGACCTTTGGTTGTAGAAATTAAAAACTGTTCTAAGTTGTTTTCGTTTTTAGGATAATAAGCTTGACGATAATTGTTTCTTACAATGGTGTTTATTTCATTGATGTTGGTATCGAAATTTGCAAGGTCTGGATGAATTCCACCATGAACAAAAAGGTGTCCGTTGATTAGTTCGACGGTGTTTTTACTCGCCATCCATTTGCCCATCAAAGATTGTTGATCGTAGAGTTCGTATTGCTGTTTATTTAAAACTGTAGCAACATAGAAGTATTTTGAAGCAGCTTTCGTGTAATTGCCTTGTAAGTTTTTAATCTCATGGTTACCTAAAATAAAGTGTACATTTCCACCGAATTGTTTGGCCTCTTTTTCCATCTTGTAAATAAGCCAAAGCACTTGTGTTGTAGAAAAGCCTCTATCTACAAAGTCGCCATTAAGCACAAGGTGCCCTTTGCCAAAAATCCATTCTAAATCTTTATTAAGGACTTTGTTGTTGATTAAAAAATCTCGGAAGGTTTTATAACCACTTTCTATGTCAGAGATCGCAATTATCTTTTCCTCATCGTTATATGTTGATCTTGGGATTTCAATATCAGGAGAAATCGTAAATTCAAAATGCGAACTGTCTAAATTAAAATAGCTCTGCACTTTTTCACTGGAACGAATAGGTTGATGGTATTGCGTTGTTTTAATTCCATCCTCTTTGTTTCCCGAAATATGATGGATACTAAACGTACTGTCATTGTCGAAGAAGATATAAGGTCCTTCATTTTGCCAATTCTTTTTAATAGGACTTTCCCCATAATGGGCATTTCCATTTAGCGATAGAATCGTAATAATTCCAATTATCAACAAGATAATTAGCGTAGCAAATAAATGTTTTAAATAGCGTAAGATGCGTTTTTTCATTTTTTTTAACAAATGTAAACCAAGGAGAGACATAGGTAAAGTAAGTGGGATGTATAGATGCTTTAGGTGAACAGAAAGTGGATTAGCCGTTACCAAGTTATTTCATCCCGCTTTTCATTATGTTTGTCCCACTTGGTTTACGTTGGGCCCTGTTATTAGCGAAAGCCAGGGTTTATGATTAATTTTAGGTATGATAAATTGGAAAGAACATTATAAGTGGGGGCTTGTTTTTATAGCTATTACGGCATTGATTCCAATGCTGATCGTTTCTTATGAAATTATTTTTACAGAAAAAACTTCTGTAACTTTTACGTTTAATTCGATCTTAGGAGTTCTTTTTGGTCTATATTATTTGTTGTTGATTTTAGTGGGCATTTTCGGATTTGTATATTGGGTATTAAAACAAATTAAATCAATTGCTCAATTGAAAAAAGAAAAGACCAAGGCCGAGTTGATGCATTTGAAAACGCAGGTCAATCCTCATTTTTTCTTTAACATGCTTAACAATCTTTACGGATGGGTTGATAAGGATTCTAAGAAAGCTAAGGAGTTGATCTTGAAGTTGTCGGATATGATGCGGTATAGTATTTACGAAGGGCAAAAAGATTGGGTAACTCTAAAAGAGGAAATAGATTTTCTAAGTAATTTTATTGAGCTTCATAAAATACGTTACCACAAAAAAATAAAAGTGAATTTTATAAATGAAGTAGCCGATGAAAATGTTAAAGTGATGCCGCTACTATTTATTATCTTATTAGAGAATGCTTTCAAACATGGTGTAGAATCACTGAGGGATAATGCCTATGTCGAACTTAAGTTAATCGGAAATGGGCAAGAGTTATTTTTTGAAGTGAAAAACAACTTTGAAAAACAAGAAAAAAACGAGGAAGGCATAGGATTGCAAAATTTAAAAAGACGACTGGAGTTGGTGTATCCTAATCAATACAAATTGGAAACCTTCGAAAAGAGAAATGTTTATACCGCGCAATTAACTTTAGCTAAAATATGATCAATTATATTATTGTTGACGACGAATATATCGCTCATGATATCATTAAAGGATATTGTGACTTGCTGTCTAATTTGAAATTGATAAAGCATTGTTATGATGCGATCGAGGCATTAGCGTGCTTAAAAGAAAATGAAGTGGATCTAATTTTTTTGGATCTAAATATGCCCAAACTCAAAGGCTTTGATTTTTTAAGCTCCTTGCAAAGACCACCGAATGTAATCGTCACTACCGCTTATAAAGAACATGCTTTGGACGGCTATGAATTGAATGTTATAGACTATCTACTCAAGCCCTTTAGTTTCGAACGTTTTATCAAAGCCATTAATAAAATTGAACCTAAAAAGGTTGGCACTCCAGTCTTAAATATTCAAAAATCGAATGAGAACAACGGGACTATATTTCTTCGTTCTAATAAAAAACACGTTCAAGTAAAATTAAATGACATTCTGTTTGTGGAAGCTGTTGGTAATTACTGTAAGGTAGTTACTACTAATGACGAAATTAAGGTGCGGGAAAAAATATCTGAATTTGTAAAATTATTAGGAAATGATTCGTTTTTTCAAGTTCATAAATCTTTTGTCGTTGCGAAACAGCATATTGAAATTGTGGAGGGAAATCGGATTGGGATCTTGGATTTTAAGATTCCGATTGGGAAGTTTTATAAGGGGAATGTGGATGAGATGTTGGGG
>CAZDTI010000237.1:0-13178 GCA_964508085.1 uncultured Saprospiraceae bacterium
CAATGTCGTCGTCCAACCCATCGTATTTCCTTCCAGATACGTATTCATTAAAGTCGAGCTTAATGGATTTCTTGTCGGTGGCTACCCAATAAGAGGAAAAACCTTTTAGTCGAACGCCTATAGAATCTACTGTTATACCATCAATTGTAGCATTCGCCATGATATATGGAACATCGGGGTAGTTATTATCGTAATTAGTGGCCAGTGTAGTCCAGTAATTCGCATCATCAAAAGTCAGATAAACTTCATGAACCACTGCGTCATTAAACAAATTTTCCCCTTGCGAGAAAAGGTTATTCACCTCAATGAAGGTTAATAGTAGAATAAAAATGTATTTAAATTTTCTCCTATCGCTATTGTTTTGTGGTTTTGTAATTATTGAATACGCTAAAAAATGGCTTTAAAAACTAGACTGTAAAGGACCGTTTGTCCCCTATACAGGAGCGGTATTATTATTGTTTTGTCAGCTACTAGTAAAAATTAGCGCGGAAAATTATTTTTGAAATTATTGTCTTATACCTCAACACAAGTAAATGTCGGTTAAATCATCATAGATGGAGTAAGACTCTTGTTAGGTTAAAAAAACCTATAAAAAAAGACATATATTTATTCCTTGCATTCAAGTATTACCCTAAAAAGAATTAAGAAAAGACGGAACAATAACTTAACTTGCAGGTGCTTTCTTAAAAAATGGATACATTTTCCTTTTCTGGAGAGTTACCTCCTAAGATCTTCCAAAAACAGACTTACCTGAATCAAGGGACTCAGAATCTATAACTATCCGCTTTGAATGGAAACCATTAGAGCTATCTTTTTCAATCAGTTAGCTCAAATATTTCAAACTCAAACCGAACATTTATGTCTTCTTCATCCCTAAAAAATGTATAGCATCTGCCATTAGGTAAAAAGGTCTGCCTATTTACTACCTAAAAGAAATATCATTGTGGGGGATTCGATTCTCTTAGTCGTCCTTACAGAAGTATAGCTAGCGGAATTCGGCTTTGCCGGACTCAGATTTAAACTTAATATTAATATGTTTGACATATCTTCGATACAATACAATTCAGAAAACCCAACCCTGATCGCCATTACCTTTACGGTATTGTGCGCACTGCTTTTGGGCGTTCTGATTTCCTTTACTTACGAAAAAACGAGTAGGACAGTAACTCGACCGGATCACTTTTTACAAGCGATGGTTTTGATTACTGTAGTAGCCGCTACTATTATTCAGGCTATTGGTGATAGTGTGGCTAGAGGCTTGGGAATGTTGGGAGCGCTTTCAATTATTCGTTTTAGAACTACTGTCCGCGATCCACGGAATATTGTGTTTATATTCTCTTCAATTGCTGCTGGTATTGCCTGCGGTGTTTTTGGTTTTATGATTGCCTTTGTAGGTACGATTGCTTTTTGTGCTACCGCTTTCCTTCTTCGTTTTTCTTCCTTTAGTAAGAAAAAATCACTAACCGGAACCTTGCGTTTGCAAGTACCCAGAGATTATGAATCCTTTCCTGAATTGGAAAAAGTACTGAATACCTTTTGTAAAAAATATGCAATTGTCAGCTACAAGGTATTTCCAAGTGATAAGAAAGCACACCTGATGTTGTATGAATATCGTTTAAAGTTAAAAGATACTTTTAGCGGAGGAAAATTAGTCGCAACTTTAAAGGAGTATCCTGAACTTAAAGTCATCAGCCTTATTTTCCAAAACGATGTGGCCGAGACCATTTAGAATTAACAAAGAATAGATTTCATGAAAAAGAAGATCAACCTACTATATCTGGCCATCATACCGCTCTGCTATGTGCTCTTTCAAATGAATGCATCCCTAAGTCAGTCCTCTGCTTTTTTCTATGGTTTTGCCGAAAACAAAGAAACAGAATTGAGTCATGACAAACCGGTATCCATTGATAAGATAGTGGTCATTCCTGGACAGTCCGTTACCAAAGGAGAACTGTTACTAAAAGTCAAACAATCTTCCTTTGATTACAAAATAGAAGCAGCCAACTTCGATCTTCAACAATTGAAAATACAGGGGCAACAGCAAAAGCAAGAAATAAAAGATCGTATTGATCAACTGAAAATCAGACGATCTACTAAAGTTGCAGAAATAGACGCTGATATTAAAAGCTTGGAAGCTGTTATTAAATACAACGAAAGTTTACTCGAGGATTTACAAAGTTTTAAGAATGAAAAAGTGGATCAGAAAAGTTCTCCGAACCAAGTTAAATTAAAAGCACTGAAAGAAAGTAGAGACTTGGTCATTGGCCCAATTGATGGTGAAATAAGACAACTGCAAAAAGAACTATCAACCTTAAGAACACCGGCTGCTGTGGAGCAGGAAAAAATTCGTGGAGAGATAGATTATTATAAAGATGAGCAAAACCAGCTGGATATTTTGGCTCCTTCCGATGGATTAATTGGGAACATTCCTTGTAAAGAAGGTGAGAATTTCCCCGCTTTTAAAACCTTTATCAACTTCTATGAACGCAATCCAACCATCGTTAAAGGTTTCGTTCATGAGAGTTTGATTCTTCAAGTAAAAGTTGGCGACAGCTTGTTGGTTTCTTCTACACTACACCCAGAACAATACATTACAGGTATTGTAACAGGCCTGGGATCACGTATTGTAGAAATACCAGAAAGACTGCGGAAAATGCCAGATATTAAAACCTATGGTCGTGAGGTTTTAATTGCAATTCCTGCTGAGAACACCTTCCTGCAAAAAGAAAAAGTGATGCTCAATTCTCTTAATGAAGTTCCTAAAAGTTCTTTTGCTTCTTTGTTCTCGCTACTGCGACAAAAAACCAGCACAAAAGATGATGGCATAAAAAGCACCATAAGCTCTAAAGGGGGTCCCTCTAAATAACTATCCATCTTTCAGCAAAAAATGAACACTAATTTCCAACACATCTTATATCCTGTTTTCCAACGTATGGTTCCGATAAAGCCATTACGCCTGGCTCTTTTATTTTTTGTTATCTGCTTTGCAAATAGCAGCTTTGCACAAAAAAATTATTCCACTAGCCAACTACTTTCAAAAAGTATCAATACTGACGGAAAAGTATTGTTACAGGACAACTTGCAATTCCTAAGAGAAAGTGATCAGAGCATACCACTCATTGATGAATATAGCTTCCGAACAGAAACCGATGAGTTTAACGCCAATCGACAGGAGTATTTATTTAGAATGAATTTCAATAGTAAAGCTTCACGAGAGGTTCAGGACAAGATTACAAAAAGTACCATTGATCTCTATGAATTAAAAGATCAAATTCTTCGGGAGAGGGCCCTTGTAAAACGATATGAATACATTGCCAATTGGTACTTTGCGGACAACGAACTGGAATGGTTCGCTCAAAAAAAAGCAGTGCTAGAAGATAAGAAAACCATCTACAAAAAGATGATGGCAAACTCACTAGAACTTGATCTGGATGGCTTGCTAAAAACAGAGGAAGATCTTCAAAAAATGGATCAGGAAATGCTGGAATTAACGCATGAAAAAACTTTCTCTATCCAACAATTGCTCCCTAAAGAAAAAAATCCAGAAGGTTATCTGCTCCAAGCTAGCAATTGGGTTTCCTTGGAAACTATGCAACGAGTTCTCGCTAAGATAGCACTGAATCAAACGCCAAATTTAAGACAATCGCTTCAACAGAATGACATTGCATTAGCTAAGCTTGATCAAGAAATGGAAATAGCGGAAACAAAAAAAGTATTTGATTTTGCTCAGCTAAAATATGCAAACAGAGACAAACTCTCCACCCCCAGAGAATTCTCCATAGGCCTCAGCCTCCTCATTCCAACAAAGTCTTCCAATCGGGTAAAAATCAATGAAGCACAACTTGACATTTTCGATGAACTATTCCAACAAGAGCGACTGGAGCAAGAATTGGAAGAAGACTTAACCGAGGCTTACGCAGAGTTCGATTACCTCATGAAAAAATACCAACTCATTCAAAGCCATATCAAAGAAAGCAAGCTGGAAGATACCTATGATAAATACCGCCAAAACGGAACAGTACACCCACTCACCCTCCTCCGTATCAAAGACAGCATCTTAAAAAATCAACGCGATTTACAACGAATTGAAAAAGATGCCTGTTTGCTATTTATTGACATTTTAGCTTATAAAGGCCTAATCAGTAAGCAACCATCCATAAACTACCTGACAGACGACTTAAAATTTTTCTAAACGCATAGGGGATATTGATTTTCAAAGGGTCTCATATATACAGACGGAATTGTCTTGTAAAGGGAATTCGAAATAAATAATCTAACCGCTTGGCTATAAATTTTTGATTTTACTTCGTTGTATTTTTCTCAAATAGCTCGCTATTCTTCTAAAAATACGCCTCGTAAAGTCAAAAATTTACTACGCCCCTCGGGTAACTGATTTATTTCCTCATCCCTAAAGAGAACCTTTAAATCAACATTATGAATAAATTCGGTACAACGTTCACCCTTCTTTTCTGTTTTAGCTTAAGCCTGTTTTCACAAATTCACATCAACGAGTATTCTGCTTCCAACCTCAATAGTTTTTTGGATAACTTCGGAAGAACAGAGGACTGGATCGAGCTTTACAACAATAGCAATGACCCCGTAGACATCAGCGGCTGGCACCTTTCTGACAAAGAAAGCAAACCTATGAAATGGGCCATCCCTTCTGGAACTACTATTCCTGCTAATGGCTTTTTACATTTCTACTGCTCTGGTCGTGACCTTGTTGTCAATGGAGAATACCACACTAATTTCAAGCTAGCTCAAACTAAAAACAACGAAATTGTATTGCTTTCCAATGCTGCTGGAACGGTTATCGAATCGTTTGAATTACAGCTTACTTTGGTAGAACACTCTCGCTGTCGAAGTACAGACGGTGGTGACACTTGGATGGTTTGTACGGCTCCTACACTCGGCACTTCCAACAATAATGCTCCGCAAGTAGTCGGATACACCCAAACACCTTCGATGGACGTGGCTGCCGGATTTTACACTAGTACTCAAATGGTAAGTATTACCAACAATGAAGCGAATTCTATATTGAGATACACCACCGATGGTAACAACCCAACTACAAGTTCTCCTGAATATACTGGACCTATAACCGTAGATGCAACAACAGTAATCAAAGCACAATCCTTTTCAAATGACGCCAATATCCTTCCGGGGAAAATGGACTTCAATACTTACTTTATTAATGAAGATTTTTCTCTCGCCGTTTTCTCTGTTGCTGCCGATTCCGTAATCGATTTGGCAAATGGAAATGGTCCAGTAATACCTATCGGTTCGCTCGAATATTTTAATGTAGATAAAGAACGAGAAGCTACTTCTTTTGGTAGCCTCAACAGACATGGTCAGGACTCCTGGGCACTAGATCACCGTAGTTTAGACTGGATATCCCGTGATGAGATGGGCTATTCCAAAGCCGTTAATGCTCCATTATTTTCTTATTCAGATAGAGATGAATATCAAAAATTCATGTTCCGTAATTCCGGTGATGACAACTATCCAGCTATTGACGATGGCAATCACGAAGGGAGTACGCACATCCGTGACGAGTACATTCACACCTTAGCGATGGAAGGAGGAATGAAACTCGATCAAAGAGCGGTAGAACGTGTTATTCTCTTTTTGAATGGAAACTATTGGGGCGTTTATGGCATGCGAGAAAGACCTGTTGATCACGATTACACGGATGAATATTACGACCAGGGAAAATATGATGTTCAATACCTTTCTACTTGGGGAACAACCGAAATTGAATATGGTGGACAAACAGCAATTAATGAATGGGAAAACCTTAGAGATTTTATTTTGAATAACGACATGAGTGATCCTGCAAATTATGAAGTAGCGGAGGATAGCATCAATTTAGTGAGCCTAATAGATTACATGATTGTCAATTTGAACACGGTAGCTTCTGACTGGCTGAACTACAACACCGGTTGGTGGAGAGGTCGTGATCCAGAAGGAGATCATAAAAAATGGGGATATATTCTTTGGGATCTGGATGCTACTTTCGATTACTATATCAACTACAGTGGTGTTCCTAATATTAGTCCCGATGCCGAACCTTGCGATTTAGAAGACATTTCAGATTTTATGGATGATTTCTTCGGAGGCTTCTATGGTCCAGATGTCGGACGACATGAAAAAATATTTCTTCGATTACTAGATCAAAATCCCACTTTCAAACAATTGTATTACAGCCGCCAAGCCGATATGATGAACACTGTTTTTAGTTGCGACAATATGATTACAACATTGGATAAAATGCTAGATGTAATTGAACCAGAGATGCCAAGACAAATAGATCGTTGGGGTGGAACGATGACCGAATGGGAATCCAATGTAGAAGACCTAAAAGATTTTATTCTACAGCGATGTGAATTATTAGATGACGGAATGTTGGAATGCTATGATGAGTTATCTGGCCCATACAAAGTTACCTTAATGACACAACCTGACGGAGTTGGAGAAATTGATTTCAATACTTTAGACATCGAGACATTTCCATGGAGTGGAGATTACTTTGGAGGAATGCAAAATCTGATCAAGGCCAAAGTCTTTAATGATTTTGAAGATCAATATGATTTCAGCCACTGGGAAAGTACCGCAGGGTCTGTGATTGCGGATCCTAATAATTTCAAAACCACCATTACTTTAAATCAGGCCGATACTTTGATTGCCGTTTTTGGTACACCGACAGCCGTAGAAGATTTAGATCCAAAGTTTGCAATGGATGTTTACCCTAATCCTGCTACGGAATCCTTGACATTGGATTACGATCTGGGGAAAGCCGCAGATGTGCAAGTCAGTCTCTTCTCTATAACTGGTCAGGAAATGATGAACTTCCCTAATGCAGGTGGTAAGCGATTACCAGGAAAACATATAGAAAAATTGACTTGGGCGGAGGGCCAAATTCCTTCTGGATTGTACTTTTTAACCATGCACATTGGAGAAGAACAGAAGAGCTTTAAAGTGAATATTATCCAATAATGCGGATTATTTAAATCGCAGAATAATTATCGTTTTAAAAAAAGTCAACCGTTCATGGGGGATACTTCATTTTAGCTCGTCTAATGATAAATAGGTTGAAAGAACTTCTTCCGATAACTCCAGCTATGACTAAAAAAATAAGTTTTGTTTTTAAAGTAGTATTACAACAACAATGAAGTGAATTTAGTGTAATGTTAATTGTCTAAGAGCAAACTGCAATTGTTGTTATAAGCCAGTATCTGAAAAGGTGCTGGCTTTTTTTGTAGGCCGAAGGTCAATATTCCAAAGGGTAGGTAGCCGATGAATAGCTGCTAAAATTACCAATTCCTCCTTCTATATTATTGAAGATGAAATAAGCCTCTGTGGAAAGGACAGTCTGCGTATTCAAAGCCGAAAATTCCTGCTCCCCAACGGATTCATGGAATCGATAATAATCTTCACTTACATTTCGAAGCTCAATAAGAATAGGGCTCCTTTCTGTATTCGAATAATAGGTGAAATTAAAACCTACTTCTATTGATTTAGATGAACTGCTAAGGTCATTACTATTGAACAAAAAACCGTCTTCATGAAGAATTTCTTGGCCCAAATTTTCGAACGGATAAATGAATACACTCTCGAGCCTTCCATCAACTTTTTGCCAGGCCAAAAGGTGAAAGTACTCCAAAGTATCTGTCTGGTCTTCTATTTTTAAATTGGCAGAAACGAAATAATCAAAAACATCTGGAATATATTCCACTTCATCAATGAACACCTCTTCCAGCCCCTCAATTCCAACAGCTGAAGGAATTCGGTTCGATGAAGCTACGGACGGGTAACCTGGAACAGTTGCCGTAATTGAATAATTGGCCTTCTCTTTAGGTTTGAAATTCAGCACATAAGAAGGTAACATATAACCAACCCCTGGTTCGTAGGTTAAGTCATCTACATAGCTACCGTTTTCAAATAATTGAATATTAGCATTAGCAGGGTAATCTGGGAATTGAACTATAGTGTCGTCGTTGATAGGTAGCGTTGTTGCTAAGGATACTCGGAATAAACTATCCGGGGAAAAGTTGGAAAGCAATACCAACCTTTGTTCCTCCGGAAGGTCCAATTCAATTTTCTTCTCGCATCCATAAGCTAGTGCAAGTACAAAAAACAACAATACTAATACCTGTCGATTCATATCGAAACGTTTAAACTAAAATAGGGTAGAATCGGTATCAAACTTACAGAGGAATAACCTAAGGTTTGAGTCCCCGGATTATAATCTGATTTGATATAAAATATATTTCGTCTGTTATACAAATTATAAATACCGAGATCAATAGACCAGCCTCCCCAAGTTGTTTTCTTCTTATACTTTGCAGAAATATCCATTCGGTGATAACTTGGTAATTGGTAACTATTTTTCTTCCCAAAGTTTTGGTAAATATAATCCGGGCTTCCATTTTGACGAACATACTCCCATTCATTCAAAGCGATATTGATTCGACTCCCCGGGCTGATGGTCCAATTCCACGAAACCCACCAATTGCTACTAAGCCGTTGAGAGTACACTAGATTTAATACATGACGTAAATCATATCGAAATGGAAAACGCTGTCCATTATTAATCGCATCGAACTGACGGCTAGATTTTGATAAGGTGTAAGACAACCAGGCCATCTGCTCTTCACTTTCTCTTTTTACCAGCAACTCCAACCCTTTTGATAAACCAGAACCAGCCGTCACTTTGTCTTCCCAATCGGTACCATTCAAGACGCCGGTATTGGGAACCAAAAAGTTAGAACCCTCTACATAGTTGATCAGGTTACTCATTCTTTTGTAGTAAGCTTTTGTCGAAACAGACCAGTAGTTTTTAATTCTCCAATGAAAACCTACATCAAAAATCCAGGCTCGTTGTGGTTTTACAGTGCTCGTAGAGGGTACCCACAAATCTGACGGAAAGCCAGAATCTGTATTAGTCAGTAGGTGTAATTGTTGGCTCATTCTATTAATAGAGAAATGAAACTGCAAGGGTTTCCACATTTGCCAATGCAAAGAAAAACGAGGGTCTATCAACAAATAATTCTTATCCTTTACCAAAAATAAAGAACTGAAAACACCCGCATTAATTTTTAATTGATCTGATATCTGCCATTCATCTTCCAAGTAAACACTTCCTTCCAGTACTTCTCTTTTACCGCCACTAATCAACGAATCTGGAAATTCAATACCAACACTTAGATACTGACTATCTTGAACACTGATTGCTCCTGGAGTAAAAAAATACTGAGATCCAACAATACCCACACGTACATAGTGATTCGGTGCCGGGATATATTCTAAATCATATTTTAAGGAAAAAGTATTAATACGGGATCGATATAAGGATTGTAGTCTCTCCGTATAAAAGATGCCAGTGTCATCACTGTATACACCTCCTTGAATTTCGTTAGAAGAAAAATTGAACTGACTATACGTTATGGTTGTATTTGAAAAAAGCTTATTTCCAAACTGATGATTCCAGCGGAAAACACCTAGGGTATTTCCCCAGGTCAAATGTTGAGCGTTATCCGTTTGCTCTCTATAATCACCAAACAGTTCATCTTTTTTTCTATCATTCTGATAGTCATCTCCTCCTTTGTAAAAGCTCAAATAAACTTTGTTTTTTGTAGAGAAACTATGATTCACTTTTGCAATCACCTCTCCGAAAGAATAATTGTACTTCCCTGAATTTCCGTCCTTTGTCAATGTCCTTTCTGAATATCGCTTTAGAAACGGATCTAAATGTGTCCGCCTAGCACTAATGTAAAAAGCTCCTTTCTCTTTCACTAAAGGACCTTCAACCGCTATTTTGCTAGCAATTAAGCCAAGGGTACCTTCTGCGTGATAACTTTTATTATTCCCATCTTTTGTCCTCACATCTACTACAGATGACATACGCCCTCCAAATCGCGCTGGAAATTCTCCTCGTAAATATTTTACTTTTTTAATGATTTTATGATCAAAAATCGAATACAATCCAAGTGCATGATAAGGGTTATAAATAGGCACACCATCCAGCAACACAAGGTTCTGATCAGCATTCCCTCCGCGTACGTGTAGCCCTCCTAAACCATCAGTTCCGCTCTGTACACCTGGGAGTTGTTGCATGATCCTCATCACATCTACTTCGCCTCCCAAACTTGGAAGCCTTATCATTTTCTCATTCAGATTCAACTCAGAACCGGTGCCACTTATCGTCGCGTTTTCCAAAGAATCTTTTCCAATCACAACTACCTCTGTCAAGGTTAAACTTGGTTTCAGGTTCACAATTACTTCTTCATTGCTTCTGGAAGTAATTGCCATTTCAAAAAGTTGATAGCCCAAATAAGAAAATGATAACATTGGTTTTGCAACAGCTATTGTCAGACTGAAAAAACCATATGCATTGGTTGTCGTTCCTTTTCCTGAATGCTTTTCATAAATTGTCGCTCCAATCAATCGCTCCCCACTTTCGCTATCTTCGATGTAACCGCTGATTGTTCTTTTTGGTATTTTCTTTTTTAAAATCAGAATCTGTCCTTCTTCATAAGAAAAGGTAAACCCCTTGTTTTCCAGTAAGGTATTTAGAATCTGCCGCAGTGTTTTTTGCTGGAAGAAATAGGAATATTTTTGATTGGTAAAATCATTATTACTGAAAACAATTTGAGCGCCCGTTTGCTCACCCAATGCCCACAAACCATCAGGCAAGGTTTGCTCAGACATGCTAAAATCATATTTAGCATCCAACGCGTTTTGACCAAGTAGCATTGACATTCCAGTAAGAAAAAAGAAAAGAAAAAGAAGAAAAGACCTCAACACAGAAGAGTAGCATGTTGAAGAAAAGGAAGAAGAAGTTTGGAAATCATCTAAGGTCATACTTTGTTTAAAAGTTTAGCTTGTGAAATTACTAAACTTTTAAACGAGTATTCTTTGAAATAAGATCCTTTGTATAAACCGTTACTAAAAAGGTGAGGGTTAGCAGCCTCCTCCCTTTACAATATAAGTTCCTGTACTGGTACTACTTACCTCAATATTATAGAACTTCTTCAGTTTTGTAAAAAGACTTTCCAGGTTATATTCTTTCAGACTGCTAAACTTACAATCCTTCAGTGCTTCATTCGTACAGTTTATTTCTATTTTAAAGTGGCGCTCCATTATTTCGAAGACTTCTGTCAATGAGCGATTTTTAAAGCGAAGATGATTGGTCTGCCAGGCAAGGGCATTCATATCTGCTTTTTTATTGGTAGAAATTTGTTTTGTTTCGTGAAGGATTACCGCTTCCTGATTTTGAGTCAGGGTAACTGCTTTTCCTAAGCTCGTTTCTACAAATTGAACCTTTCCTGTTTTGACCGTAACTGTAGTTGTTGGCTCTTTTGTATAAGCTCTTACATTAAAAGAGGTACCCAACACTTTTACTTCTGATTCGGAAGTGCTAATTTCAAACGGTTTATCTGGATTCTTTGCCACATCAAAAAATGCTTCTCCTGCCAACTCGACGGGTCTTCGAACTCCAGTAAAAGCCTTTGGATAAGAGAAGCGAGTATTTTCATTCAACCAAACCTGTGTACCATCAGTTAAGGTGATACTTTGTGTCTCGCCCATTTTAGTTTCAAAAGCGACCCACTCTAATGGCGGTGAGTTCTGATTCCAAAAGAAAAACGAAGCGGTTATTAGCAAAGCAATCGTAGCTGCTACCCCTATCCATTTTCGTCGAGAAGACATTCCGACAACTTTTGCTGATTCTTTCTTAATAGCTGAGGGTGGTGTAAAATCCATCTGTTTGCGCATCTTTGCATAGTCCCCTTTTACATCTACTTCAAAGCTTGGTTCGTAATCATCCAATAGCTTTAACGACTCATAAATCTCCTCTTCCACCTTTTGGTGATCTGCTGATTCGGCCAACCAATCGTGCAACTCTTTCTTTTCATCAGAAGATAATGCATCCTGCCATTGGAGGTAAATTAGACGGATATATTTTTCTTGTTTCATTATGTAATGTCCTATTTAATCAGATCCAGTTATTATATACAGATCAATTATTTTGGCAAAAGCTTGAGAACAAGGTTGCCTGGTTTTCTTGTATAAAAGGCGACAATTCCTTACGCTTTCAATTATTAGTCGTGCAGTTTATGGCGTTCCCCTATCCAAAAAGGGAAAAAATTAAAAAAATAATTCTAGGTGTTTTAAGATGCTGAGCTACAGCCACTCGCAAAACTTTTAGTGCTTTCGTTATTTGATTTTCTACTGTTTTTTCAGAAATATCCAGTTTTGCAGCGATCTCTTTGTGCGATAATTCCTCAAATCGGCTCATGAAAAAGACCAGCCGGCAGCGTGTTGGCAGTTGATCTGCGGTATAATGGATCAAATCCTTCAATTCCTTAAACTCCATCGCATCATTCTTCTGTGATTCATCAGCCCCTATATCCGGAATCTCTTCAAAGTTCAAACGTTGTGCACGAATATAATCTATCGTTTTATTCACCACCGCCCGCCGAAGAAAAGCATGCAAAGAGGTATGGATCGTCACCGTCTCTTTTTTTCGCCAAAGCGTAAGAAAAACCTCTTGGGCAAAGTCCTTTGACTTATGCTCATCTGGCAGTACTTTATACGCCGCATAACACATCGACTTATAATATTTATCAAACAGGGCCTGAAAAGCAGATTCATCGCCTGCTTTAATTCCTGCTAACAATCTTTCGTCCGCATTTAATTGATTCATTATAAAATGTATCCTATTCGTCTATTATTGGATAAAGAAATAAAAGTAAGCTATCTTTAAGACTTTGTGAAATAGAATAGTGGTTCTTTTAACTCTACCTAAAACAAGACATGAGAGTAGTAACAGTATTATGCTTTTTTTTAATCAGCAACTATTTTTTAATCGCTCAACAAAGCAGGGATTGGACTCCTTTGTTTAATGGCCAAAACTTGCAAAACTGGGAAGTAAGAAATGGGACTGCTGAATACAAAATCAAGGGAGAAGAAATTATTGGTATTTCAAAAATGAAAACACCAAACAGCTTTCTTTGTACAAAGGAAAACTATGGCGACTTCATTCTAGAGCTCGAAGTAAAAGTTGATTCGTTACTCAACTCAGGCATTCAAATAAGAAGTAATAGCATTCCTTCTTATAGGGAGGGAAGGGTACATGGTTATCAGGTCGAAATTGATCCTTCACCTAGAGCATACAC
>CAZDTI010000238.1:0-13171 GCA_964508085.1 uncultured Saprospiraceae bacterium
ACTAAAACTAAAACTAAAACTAAAACTAAAACTAAAACTAAAACTAAAACTAAAAAATTTATCAATTTATTTTCTAGCGTCTAACTGTCTCGTTACCATATCTTTTTTGGAAAGGATTGTCTTTGTTTAAAGAGGAACCTTAAGAAAGTAGTCACATTACGTTATCAAATTGGGAGTAACCGGTGTGCTTTAATTTAGGAGTTTCTCTTTACGAGACATAATTATTTCATCAAAGTTATCCTGAAATATTATAGACTGCCTTGTTGCTAAAGATTAGTTGTCAAGTCATATTTTCTTGAATTAATAAATTAACACATTAATGCTATGTATTTTTTTAATGCACAAATGATTCTGCTCTTTTTTTTAAATGAAAAAAGAATTCTAATAGTGAAATACTTAACAGTATTACTTTTAATAAGTAATATGAGCATAGGGCAAACGATAAGCTTAGAGCAAAGCTGTACAGCTGAAATTTATATATTAGATGAGAACCAATTAGGTTGGACTCCTAACGTAAAAGTGTCTAAGTTTGAAAATGCATTCGAGGGGCTTCCTACAGCCCCTCAGCTTAAGGCTAATTATTTATTCTCTGACGAAGACAGACTATATGTTCAAGTAACTGATTTAAGTAGGTTTGGAGCTGGATCGATTTCCGCAAATTTTTCTACTTATGATGTCACTGGAGATTTAGTTAGCAGCTTAGTAAATCTACAATTATATGAAATGTCAACAAGTCTAGGTACTTTCCGGTCAAATCCTATTTTATTGGTTTCAAACCAAGTAGATGACAATGAAAACCCTATGCATGTAAACGTAATTGATTATACTAAAATATATGCCAACTCACTTGAGGTGAAAATTGGAGGTAAAATAACTGCGGAGTATGACATTGCTACAGGAAATGGGCCTTTGCCTGGAAGCACTACATCTACAGGTATTCAGTCTACAATTTGTGAATCAGTAAAGACTATAAATATACGAGGGTTTATTTTAAGAGACCAACCTCAAGTGGATGGAGGTACGGCAGTAGCTCAAATAGATGAGCTTACTGAGGCGATAGCTGTTGCTAATACATACTGGGCGCAATGTTGTATTGCCTTTAATTTAATTGGCCCTGTAACAATTATAGATCCTCCTTCAGCTGAACCTTTTCTTGATTATGGTCTTGATGGAGAACCGGGAACTGGGGATACAGGGGAAGGAAATGGCGTATTTGATTATCGAGATTGGGGTACTGACGGAGAAATTGGAACTGGCGATATAAGAGAAGGTGATTTATTACATCATCATGGTGAGCCTGCTGAACCTTACACGAATATAAATGGTAATGATGGTTATGACAGAGAAGTAGACCTCATAGATGGAGGAAACGGAGGACTTGATCTTGTTAACAGCCTTGTTAATTTTTCTGGTTTTCGAACTTGGATATCAAATGACAGTAGAAACCTTTTTGATACTCATTCAGATGAACATGAAAGAACTATAGAGATTTATGTTATAAATAGAATGCGTTTTGTTCCTCCTGGTTTTGTAGGTTATACCTATTCAGAAGACGCAGATGGGGTTGGAAACTATCTTACAAAAAAAGGAAATTCAATCGTAATAACTACCCATATTCCTAATTCTGGCCTTCATGATAATACTCTAGCACATGAAATAGGACATGTTCTTATTGGGCCTGGACATCCGGATCAAGCTCCTGTTGGATCTCCCCCAGGAACACCTGATCCACCTTTAACAGTAGAAATGTATATAAATTTAATGAAGGCAAATACTGATCCTAACGTCCCAGAGCAAATAAATTCTGCCAAACGCCTTAATTCGAATCAATCTTCAACGGCAAATAGTTTTTAAAAAAATAATATAATGAAAAAGGCAACTTTAGTATCAATTGTATCTTTTCTAATACTTATCAACTTTTCTTGCGTAGGGCAAGAAAAAACTGAAGGGAATCATTCTCATGCAAGAACATGTAGACATTTCGAAGTAGAATCATACTATAAGCAACAATTGGTGGAACTAATTATAAAAAAAACAGAAACACAATTATCTGAGATAAAGAAGGACACACTACAAGAACTTGATCATATATATGATATAGTACAATCTTTAGGTTTTAGAGCAAATAAGGATAACAGTGAAATCACTTTATTTTTGGACTCTTTAGCTCGAAATAAATTAGATAGAGGAGTCCAGGCGGCGGCAATAAGTGCATTGTTTAGAATTGGAGCCGAAAACACTGAATCAATAATAGAATATATTTTAAGTTCAAATGATTTTAATTTTCAGATAAATCACTTAGAGCTTCTTTGGATGTCTGATAATGAAAAAATGTTGAATAAAGCTATTGAGAAATTGCAAATATTTATTTCAAAAAATGAAAATGATAGGATATCGAAGTATATAAAAGTTACTCTAATCCCAAGGTTGGACTTTAGATTAGGTTTATTTAAAGAGGGAAAAAAAAATCATTCAATTGAAAAGTTGAAACTTATTCTTTTAGGAAAAGATGATAAGTTCAATACTATACATGGGGGGATTCCTGAAATTTGGGCTCTCAGAATGTTAGTAAAAATTAGTCCTGAAAGTAAAAAAGGTGAAATTGCTAAATATTTATTAGACATTAGGAATTCCTATAATTTTTTGCCGTATATAAGAGGGGCATACCATTATTATATTGATTTACTTGGAGAGTCGCAA
Organism: uncultured Saprospiraceae bacterium; assembly: GCA_964508085.1. Classification (GTDB taxonomy): domain Bacteria; phylum Bacteroidota; class Bacteroidia; order Chitinophagales; family Saprospiraceae; genus CALGLS01. The sequence goes on from CAZDTI010000238.1 coordinate 2,701, forward strand.
AGAATGGAATCCCTAGATCAGAAAAAGGAGAAGGTTGCTATACCTTTCGCGATATTTCAATCAAGAGAAGAAGTACTAGACTATTATAGATATCAAGTTAAGAATTTAGATGGCCAATAAAATTGATTCTAAATGGATTTTTAACCAAAATTCATATTGGTGGAATTCATATGTGATGACAAGGTCTTTGAACTTTGGTACTTTCAATAGACCAAATAAATTGAGGCTATTTTTGAGAATCATAATGTATAATTGAATCTCTTGAATCTATTTTGGAGCTTTATTTCTACTTTAAAACAGATAGAATATGATTACTACGGTTAATGCATCCATTATGTTAAAAAAAGTAATTAATACTGTATTATTTTCTTTTGTGTTAATTTTATTATCGGCACAAGACGATGTAACATTTGGAGTTACTCATTCTACATCTAGTCAAGGTAATGGGTCAATTGAATTAACAGTTCAGGGAGTTGACGCCTCTTCGCTTTCATTCGTTTGGAAAGATCCTTTAGGTAACTTAATACTTCCCCAAAGTCAAAATATCTTTAACTTACTGCCAGGACAGTATTGTGTAACTATAGAAATCGAACCAGGTTGTTCTGCACAAGGCTGCGCCACCGTCCTAGACTGCTCTTCCCCATCAGCCAACTGCCCATCAGCCAACTTTGATTGGGAATTCGGATACGATGCCTGTGATGTACTCTTCTATGACGAAAGTTCTGGTAGTATAGCCAGCTATTTATGGAACTTTGGAGATGGAGCAACCTCTACTGAATCAGAACCTGATCATACTTATAATTACTCTGGTTGCTATGATGTAAGTCTAACTATTACAGATTTCGACGGAATTGTGAACACAGAAATACAACAGGTATGTACCGTATGTGGGGATAGTGATGAATTAGGTTGCATCATAACAGGTCCTACTATTATTACTGCCGGAGAAACGATACAACTAAATTCAGTAGTTTCAAACCCTAACGGACCTTCTTCATATCAGTGGGATGGCCCTTTTTCTAGTCTTGTTACCTATGGAAATTTATCAGGCCCAGGGCCACATACTATATCTTTTGATGAAAATATTTCGGACGGGTCTACCTATTATTTCAATCTAACCATTGACGGTGAAGTCACCTGTAGTCATATGGTCACGATATCTGGGTCTATTCCAGAAGTTGATGTAGCTGTATTCGGAGAAGAGGATGATAATAATGATTCTTACTTGCTTAATGGATACATGATTTTTGTTGCCTTTGTGAATACTTTTGATTTGGTTCTTCCTGAAGAATATAGGTTTACTTTTACGGGAGTTAATCATGATTTTTTTCAGCAATCTCCCTGGCAAAACGGAGACTATGATTTCAATGAAATTACATTTGATACAGATGGTATTTATGAAGTTTGTGTCGAAGTCAAAGACCAAGTAGGTACTTACCAAGACTGCGAAGAATTTACTGTTGGGACTGGTATAGGGCCGCCGCCAGATCCAGATTTCAACTTTTGTACTATAGAATCCATTACTTCTGGGACTTGTGGCCCTGGTTCTACACCACTCGCTCTTCCTCAGTGTGGAAATGTAAATTTTACTGTGGTTGCAGGAGACATAAATGTTAGTGAAGATGCCCTTGTCCATTATTATAGCAAGGAAGAAGGTTCAGATGACTGGACTTACTTGGCTAGTGGTCTATTAAATGTAGATGGACAAATTACGTCCTCACCAGTTGTATCCCTTTTGGATGACCCAATACTTAGCGGATACAATATAGGTGATTGCATTCCACTAAAGGCATGTATGTGTCCAGCCGAGGGATTTGAATCTTTTGAAGATTGCGTGAACCCTAGTGGTGCTACAAATTTAACGGTTAATAATCCAGCGTATTTACATGAATATAATGAAGAGTGTGTGTTATTTGTATCTGAATCTCCATTGAGAGTAGACAATGTTTCTTTACAGGAATATTCAGAATATAATGAATGCGGATACTATATTCAAATAGATGCCTCCTGTGGTACGCCCACTGCGCCTTACGTTCCAACTAATGAATATGGCTCTTTGTGTTTTGATGAAAACCTAACTTATACTTATGATTGGAGAGTATTTAGTACGAGTCATCCTTATGAAGAATTGATAGACTTTTTTATTCCACTTTATCATCCAAATTTGACGAAGTGTCGGATGATAAACATGGAACATTCCTATTTTGATCAGTTTGGGCCTTTTGACCAAATTGAATTTCAAGTTCAAGCTAGGGCAATTGATGGCAATCATATCTCCGCTCAAGAAGAGCAGATTTTTTCAATTTACCAGCCACTACGGATTAACTTACCAACAGAAATAAGCCGTTGTCCCGAAACCCCTTCTCTGATTAGCTACAATACAGATGTACCAATCGCATCCGGTGGATCTGGAAATTTTTCTTATCAATGGACTGGAGACATTAACACTTTAAGTAACACGACTACTGCAAATCCTACCATTCTTGGATTGCCTGATGACGGAGCTATACAGAACTATACGCTGACAGTTACAGACTTAGATTTAGGCTGTTCGGTTAGCTCATCTGTAGCCTTAACGGTTACTCCATTAAATTTAGACCTCTTTGATGAAATAATTAATTGTTCCAATAATTCAGTCGTAAAATTAGGTCCTGATAATTTGGATGGCCTTGGCGGTTCTGGTAATTATTCATTCTACTGGACTTCTTACTATTTTGCGACAATAAACGTTGATGTTGAAGTCGAATTTGACATTACATCCTATTTAAGTGACCCCAACTCAGCCAATCCATTATTGACTTTGCCTCCATACCCAAGCGATATTCTTGATGGCATGTATTACCGTTTAACAGTAGTTGATCAAGAAGGGGGCTGTAGTATCAGCGGCACAATGAAGGCTCAGACAAGTGGAAATACCGCGCAGGATTTAATTGCTGACGCAGGCCCTGACCAAACAATTTGCTTTGGAGACAGAGCTTTTATTGGAACAGAAGCAAACGGGATGTTTGAATACCCTAATAGTCAAAATAATGGAGGTCAGGATACTCCAGATTTATTACTTACCTGGACTTCTAATAATTCATTTTTTGAAACAGGTTCTGATCCTTTACAGGAGCTTAGCCCGGATTTGAATCGTCATCCAGGAACATATACTTACACCCTTACCGTTGAAAATCAAGAGGAGGGCTGTGTTACAACTGATGAAGTCGAAGTAACTGTTTTAGATAGCTGGAAATATAGCGGTTACGAGTCAGAAGTCTACGTCATTCAGGATGGGCAGGTTGGACCAGATCGATTAGCATGGGATAATAATAACAATAAAATATTTCAGTCTTCTTCTTCTGCTCCTAACCATTCAAACTATGATGCTCAGTCTGGAGCACAATTACCGTTTACATATGATTGGATTCCCTCTTCCAGTGGTGTTCAAAACGTAGAAACGACAGGCAATAATAATGTCCCCATTCAGGCAACTCTTCCGGATCAAATGGCAGAACAATATAAGCTAGTTGTAACTGACTATACAGGATGTACAAACGAGTTTAAAACAAATCAGTATATCAGCCATAGTGGCGAACCAGTTTTGAGCTTATGGACTAGTCAGCCAAGCGAAGAAGAATGCCAGGAAGGGATTGATATATGCGTAGAAATACAATTGAAAATGAATTACGGATCAGGTACAACATTGCCGCAGTTTATTTATGTTAACACTCAGCTTACAAATCCAGTTAATGGAGCAGAGGGTTGGGAGGTAGTTAGTTTGTACTTATCAAATTCAGATGAACAGCTTTATACTGGAGAGCGGTGCATTTCGACTATTCACAATAATGATGAATCGAGTTTTTCGTTTAGTGTAAGAACTCTGCTGGAAAATCAACCTTACTTTCCACGGCAAGGCTTTAGTATTTATGATTATGGACTAGGTGATATTGACTTTTTTATTTTTGATCAGATTTATGCTCCTGAAGTTTGTAAGATATGTGCTAGTGATGTAGCAAACTCATCAGCCCTTAATGTAATAAAGGCGGTACGCCTATATCTACAAAACTACGATGGAGGCACAAATGCTGTTTGTCAGCCTGATGTAGTGGAATGTAATCCAAATGTCGATTTAATCATAAATTCTGGTTCGAGAACCTTTCTTGGTGGGGAGTATGTCGCTATTAAAGGAGAAGTTCAGTTTGTTCCACAATCCATAGGTGGTCCGCAAGAATTTCTAATTACAATAGACCCTTGTCTTACTTCAGAGAGTCAATTGATTGAAGATCCACCAAGTGCTTTAGTTAAAAAAGAAGATGATAAGGCAATTGTGGTAAAACGTTCAGTCGACAGCCTAAGCTTAAAAAGTGTTTCTGCAAAAAAAATGAGATCAACTCTGGAGGTCCGCCCAAATCCATTTACAAATATATTGACAATTCGATATGCTATAGATGAAGACCATCCTGTTGAAACAACCTTAGCTATTCGTAATATAACAAGCCAATTACAAAGTACAATTGTTAACAGATCCGTTAAAGAGAAAGGTGAGTATTTTGAAGTGTTTGATAGTGAAGGGTTACCTCCTGGGGTTTATTTTGTAGAGCTTTCACTTGATGGAAAACGCCTAATTAAAAAAGTAATAAAAATAGACACTAAATAAAACAATTATGAAAAGTTTCACTAATCAAATGGCCATCTTTGTCATGACATTGAGTACTTGCCTTCTCTCTTCCAATATCGTTATTGGGCAAAACTGGAGTATGACTTCAGCCAACGGCTTACACACTCCAGCACGAATAGCTGTCGGAGGTCAAGCTACTGTTCCTACCACTCGTCGTTTTAATGTTAGCACAAGCACGGATAGAATTGGGATGTACATTGAAAATTCAACACCTAAAGGTTTTAATCTTGGTGGAGCTAACTCTCTTACAGGTTTATGTTGGCCTGAGGGAGAAGATTGGGAAAATGTAATTCTCGGTCTTTATGCAAAGATACCGGATGACGCATGGCTCGGTTATGCAGGTTATTTTGATGGAGGAATAGGAGTATGTGGAAGCATTAGTATAACTGAGGCTGGTGGTTGGGGGGGCTGGCAATTTACTCCTAAAGGTGATAAACTAAGCCTTACTGGGGGCAGTACTACTATGGATGTATCAAAGACTTCTAGCGAAACTCTTGGCGGGATAGATCTAAGTTCCCGTAGTTCCGGTGGTGAGCATTCTGCATTTTCTGTTGGTTGGCGTTATGGTGCTGGACCATACCATGCATCCCAATTTTATGTAAAAGGAAAAGGAGAAGCGATCTCAAAATATGGCTTTACCGTTTATAATGGTCAAAATTCTCACCCGATTAAAATGTACGGTGATCCCGCAAACGGAAGCCCCGAATTGTTCTATGTAAGATCAGATGGCGCTATCTATTCACAATCTGCGGTTACCATACAATCCAATGGTTCCGGCTCGGTACCGTATCCATTTCGGATGTTAGGTCCTAATGGAGCGGAGATTTGCAATGTGAACCAATCGGGTACGATTGACTCACGAGGTGCGCTTAGAATACATAGCCCTGAAGGAGCTAACTGGGACGCAATGGTTATATACGGACCCGACGGTCAATCTTCTTATACAAAGAAGTTTCGTGTCTCAAAAGATGGAAAAGTCTGGAGTCGAGAAGTTCACGTTACACAGAAAGATATCCCTGATTATGTCTTCAAAGATGATTACGATCTAATGCCCTTAAGCGAAATAGAAGAATACGTTACAGAGCATAAGCACCTTCCAAATATTCCATCAGAGAAAGAAATATTAAGGGATGGATTAAATTTGGGCGATCAACAAATGTTGCATTTAGAGAAAATTGAAGAATTGACGCTTCATCTTATCGCAATGAATAAGCGTTTAGAGAAATTGGAAAAGGAGAATGAAGAATTGAAAAATGAGTTAAAAGATAAATAATATTTCATTCCCTCTCTAACAAGTAATAAGAGGCCTTCTCATAACTAGAATTATGAGAGGGCCTCTATCATTCACAAAACAAAAATTAAACAAAGTTTTATTTCTCCATTGCTCCCTCCACTGCTTTCCAAACCCTCGCTAAGTTCCCAAAACAAACCTTCTCAATATCCTCATCCGAATAGCCTCTCTTCAACAACTCTGCAAGCAAATTCGGATACTGCGATACATCCTTCAAACCAGTCGGCAAAGAATCACCAACACCATCAAAGTCAGAACCAAAGCCAACGTGATCAATCCCTGCCAATTTTACGACATGATCTATATGGTTAGCGACCATTTTTACATCAGAAAAAGAAGGAGGATTTTCCTGATCGAATTTTTCCAACAATGATTTTGCAGCTTCGTCGTCACCTTTCAATCCAGCCTCTTCCAACATCGCTCTTCTTTTGTCTCTTCTAGCACTTCGTTCATCCTGTAATCTTTTGTCTAAAAAAGTAGAACCGAAATTAATCATGATAACGCCACCATTCGGTTTAATGGCTCTGATCATATCGTCGTTCATATTCCGTTCAAAGTCTGGAGTATATTTTCGACAGGAAGAGTGAGAAGCAATAACAGGGATGTCAGTCATGGCGAGCACATCATAAAAGGTGCTGTCAGAAACGTGAGAGATGTCGACCATAATTCCTTCTTTGTTCATTTCCTTAACCACTTCACGGCCATAAGGACTTAACCCGTTCCAGGTTCGGGTGTCATCATAAGAAGAATCGCAAATGAGGTTGTCTTTGGAGTGTGTGAGGGTGATATAACTGATGCCTCGCTTTTTGAAGTAAGCTACATTGCTCAGGTCGTCTTCAAGACCAGAGCCATTTTCCATCCCCATTGGAAGAGCTATTTTCTTCGCTTTGAAAATGCGTTCTACATCACTGGCCCAATACGCAATTTCGAAATTGTCGGGATGTGTTTTGGCGATGCGAGTCACCATATCGATGAGAGAGTCAGCGAGGAGTTTTGATTCTCCGGGTTCTTTTTGCAAACGAGCTGGTAAATAAATAGACATGAATGGAGCATCAAGGCCTCCTTCAACGGAGCGGACATAATCAAAGTCTCCCTCCTCGGTTTTGATTGGGATACCGATGAGTTCTTTGGTGAAACGGAAATTAATAACCTTTAATCGGTAGGGGAGATCAACATGTCCGTCGGTGATGATGTATTTTTTTGAGAGCATTTTTGCTTTAGCCAATCGTAATTCTCCGTCTGTTTGGGGGATTGTTTTGGCTAATTCTTTTTTTGGTGTACAAGCACTGATTAGTATGATTAAGGTAAGAAGAAGAAGATGACGGTTCATGATTTTGAGTTTATGATGATATTAGAGAAGTCAAATTTCGTGTAAATGTAATTAAGTAATTGTTCAAAATCCTATTTTAGCTCTAAACTAAACCAGCGCCATCGTTAAATCAACCATCTAACTCGTTCATCATTCTTTATAAGGCAAGGTTTTTTCTCCTACTTATTTTATCTTTGTTTTAAATCATACTCTTAAAGATTTGATCTAGCTAACTAAATGAGACGACTGCAGGATATTTTACTACTTTTATTAACAGCACTGTTTATGCTTCCCCAAGAAGCAATAGCACAGCCTGAGCAATATAGATTTGACGGCAGTTTTTATGAATCTAACCCATCGTTTCCCTTCTCTGGCAACCGCATTAAGTCTATAAAAATATTAGAAGACCAAGAAGGAACACTTGAAGTCACTAATGTCCAAGCTATTCCGGAAATATCAGAATGGAAAAGCCCAGAGGAACTAAAACCTGAAAGAGGGAAAGTCTACTGGATGAAAACCCGTTTATACGGTAGTACTGTTTTTAATGGAGAACAGTTGTTTCACGTGTCCTCGGAAATTGGTAATGATTTGTATTGTTATGATCAACTTGATATTTATTTTTCAGATGGGAAAAAGGGATTTCAGCATCAAAGAACAGGTGATCAAGTTGCTCTTGACGATCGCCCAATTGATTTTTGGGCAACCTTTATAAAAGTAAATATTCAGACAAGGGATACGATTGATATGTTTATTCGAATGGAAGGGATGGATAGATATTTTCCGTTAACTGAATTTGGTTTGTGGCATATAAATCCTTCTTCTGTTTTTCCCAGACAATTACAGGAGGCCAGAGAGAAGATCATATTCTTTGGTATGTTGGGGATACAGTTTTTATTTTTTCTTTGCTTGTTTTTTATAGAGAGAGAAAAGATTCACATTGAATTTGCCTCTTTGATATGTGGCATCTTTTTGTCTTTTTCATTTATTTACAACAATTATCACACGTATGTGCCTTTTCCGGAATGGAAGGACTACCATTTTCCGGTTTTTATGATTGGTGTTTTTCTTATAACAATTAGCTTGCTGAAGTTTGTAGCTACTTATTTTAATTATTCTCCCACTTCTATTTTTTCTAAAAAAATTATTCCTGCTTTTATTGTTTTCTTTTTGATTCTTGATTTTCTAACTTTTATAGTTGTTCGTCAGTATTCCCTTGTGGGGAGTCTTACTTTCTTTAAGTTTGCAATGATTTGCCATTTTGCAGCTTTTACGCCCTTCTTTATAATGGCTTTCAGAGCTGAAGAGCAAAATAAGAATTTACGTAAGCTATTCTTTATTGCATTTATTCCCGTAGCTGTATTGTTTTTGCTTTTGCAAAGTTGGAGTTTTGTATATCCGTTTCTGGAAGGTTTTTTATCAAAAGATTATATTTATTACCTCCTGCATCTTCGGAATTCTTCTATGCTTATGGTCATTTTTATGCTGGGTATTCTTGCCTTGAGTATCGGTTACAGGACGAAGCTTTTGAAAGAAGAAAAAGAAAGGATCTTGAAGCAGAATTTGATTGCAGAAAAGACAATCCTTGAGAATAAGTTGAAAGCGGAAAAGCTTAAAGAATTAGATGAATTGAAAACTAGGTTTTTTACGAATATTACTCATGAATTCCGTACGCCTCTTACTGTAATTATGGGAATCAATGCTGAACTTGCCGAAAAAAATGAGGATTTAGCGATAAGCTCTTCTGAGAAAAATAAACTACAAGAAGGGAGCGGGTTAATAGAGCGAAATAGCAAAAACTTACTGCATTTGATTAATCAAATATTAGATTTGTCAAAATCTGATAACAATATGTTGACATTGTCACTTAAGCAGGCAAACATCATCTCTTTTTTAAATTATCTGACAGAGTCTTTTTATAGTAAATCACAAGAGAAAAAAGTGCGTCTCGTATTTTATACAGAGCTGAAAAGTTTATTGATGGATTTTGATGAGACAAAAATCCAACAGCTTGTTTACAATTTGCTTTCCAATGCCTTGAAGTTTACAGATAAGGGGGGCAAGATTATTTTCCACGCAGAAGAAAAAAACGAAGGAGAGCAGCGACAACTTATTTTGAAGGTGGCAGACTCGGGGCAGGGTATAGCAGCGGATGCATTGCCATTTATTTTTGATCGTTTTTATCAGGCGGAGGCTAATAAGGGGCAAAATAACGAAGGTACAGGGATTGGTTTGGCTTTGACAAAAGAATTGGTAGAATTGATGGGGGGGAAGATAAAAGCAGAGAGTGAGATAGGGAAGGGTACCGTAGTCACTGTCGTAATACCCATAAACCAAGAAGCTGCTCTTTCTGAGCCTTCTTGGCATATTGAGAAGGAGATTAAGCCTACACTTGCTACAACCGATGAAATCGGAAACGATTCGGCTGTCGATTTGGGGAATGAACAATTACCGTTGCTATTATTAGTAGAAGACAATAAAGATATCCGTTATTATATTGCTCAACTAGTGGAGGGAATTTATCGGATTGTCATGGCTGAGAATGGAGTTTTAGGAATGGAGAAAGCTTTTCAGCTAATACCAGATATCATCATCAGTGATGTTATGATGCCATTGAAAAACGGTTTTGAATTGACGGAAACGTTGAAAGAAGATCATCGAACCAGGCATATTCCCATTATCCTTCTTACGGCTAAGGCTACGGAAGCGGATAAAATGCAAGGCTTGAAAAAAGGAGCGGATGCTTATTTGATGAAACCTTTTAATAAGGAAGAATTAATGATTCGACTAGAACGATTGCTTGCTTTGCGTAAGGCCCTTCAGGATCGACTTGCCCCTGTAAGCAGGATAACAGAGACAGAGGTAACCGAGAAAGAAACAGGAAAAGAGTTGACAATAGAAGAACTCTTCCTTCAAAAACTACGTAAAACGGTCAAAGCCCACCTTGATGATCCTACCTTTTCTATAGACCAACTGGCTGCTGTTGTAGATCTTGGAAAGTCTCAACTTAGCCGAAAATTGAAAGCACTAACAAACGAAACCCCGTCTACTTTTATTCGAAATATTCGACTGACAAAAGGAATGAATCTACTAAAAACCTCGGATTTGAATGTAGCAGAAATTGCATACAGGGTTGGTTTTAAAGACCCTAATTATTTTAGTCGGGCTTTTCATAAGTTATTTGGTAAACCTCCAACCGATTATCGTAAGTAAT
>CAZDTI010000239.1:0-13109 GCA_964508085.1 uncultured Saprospiraceae bacterium
GTCAACCTCTTCATCGAGTATCTCCCCTACAACGACGTGTGCTGCAACCGTTCCGTGTAGTCTTTTAGTTTGAAAGTGATAAGCGATAAGTCCATGAAGACCTATACTTAGTAGAGTTCCATCGTAAATAAAACTTTCAATCGCAATACTCGCATAGGCATTAAATTCAACCGAGACTTCTTTCATCTGAATAGACGGTTCTACTTGTATTTTCCCCGCTGCTGTAAGATCGAAACCACCACTAGCAATAAACTTGGCAATTTCAATATCAGCGATAAATTCGAAACTTCTATCAACTCCAATTCCACCTTGAACATTTGTAACTCCATTGTTACGATCTATTCCTACCCAACCATTCACGTTGCTTGATCCACATCCAGGAAATACTTTAATACGATTCTCTCTAGTTCCCACATCTAATTTGAATTGACCCGGGCTAACTACAAGACCTAGAGTTGCTTCCGCACAAATTCCTTTGGCATCAACCTCTGCTGCTAAACTGGCCACAAATGTTTCTGAAGCTGAGGTATAGGTCAGGCAACCTACGGCGTGAACCACGGCGTCACTATAACTCTCTGCTCCCGGCTTCATTCCAAAAGCTGCTTCGACTTGTAGTCCTATTTGCTTAAGTTTAAATTCTTTATCGAAAGAGATTTCCAATGCACCGTAACCTTGTGCGACCTCTCCACCAGTTGCTGCATCCTGAATGCCTACTTTCAACATTCCACCATAGGAAGTAGTCTCGTCGATTTCATATCCTATGTCGATAGATGGTGTTGGAATATCTGGGATAAGGCCACTAGCCTCTTCTTCCTCTTCCCCCAGCGAACAGGAGCCTGCCATCGAGGTTGTCATATCATGGCTCATATGGTGATAGACGCGACCCATTAATTCTACGATTTCTATTTTTCCCAGCTTGATTCCTCCTCCCTTAGGCTTCTTACCTCCCCCTCCTTTCAAGCCTCCGGTGTTGGCCATACTTGTAGTCTTACCTGCAGGTTTAGTTTTGGGAGCCCCTCCTTCACTTGATTCCACAGCAGATAGTCCTAGTTCAACGAACCAGTAACTGGTTGTTTCCTGTTTGCCTATCAACAGGGTCGCGTCCAATGAAAACGGTTTTGGTTTTTTAACCTGTGCTTCTAAATTTCCATAAAACGCGTTGCCCCAATCCGGGTCGTTAAGTAATGAGATAATGGTTCCTTTCACTTCTGCTACTGCCGTTTTAATCTCTATACTCATCGATAATGCCAGCTCTTGATTATTGATTGGATCAACTAAATTTCGGTCTACATAGTCCGAAAACCAGCTGGTGTTTGAACTCGTAGTAAGTGATGTCGTTACACCTGGTCGCTCTTCTGCACTAACCATATTGAACTTAGGTGGATTGGAAGTACTGTTGCCCGTAATTCCTGACTCTGCATTTCCTAACACTATACTTCCGATGAACCCTAAAGCATAGTTCCCTGCTCCAAATCCGGCACAGAGGCTATCTATGGTGATATCGTAGGTTCCGGCATATGTACCAGTTACATTTTCTTGAATGCCTTTCTTTCCATTAGGGGTTTTGAATCCGAAAGCGCCATTGCCCCAAAGGTTTAAATCGGTTACACCAATCAGATGTACATCTACGCTTTCCCAATCCAAATTAACTTCTAGATTTAGTCTTTCGTTGTCTGCGAAAACTGCTTTTGTAATTCCCATGGACACTGCCAAATCTGGTTTAGCTTCATTAAAGACCACCTCTCTTTGACTGAGGTCTTCATCGATAAATCCGGGTTTCAGACCATCCTCGTCAATCGGAACGGTGAATGAAAAAGCATCTGTAGCATCAAGCAATGGGATATCTACCTCCCCTTTAATGTGGCCTGCTTTTACACTATTATTTTCTATGTCGATAGAAAGCGCTGTCCAGTCGTCTTGAAAGGTGTTGAAAATTGACTTCGGGGCATTTGAAGTATAGTTATGATCTATTTTGTATTGTAAGCCTTGTGAATCAACCCAGGACTTATACGCGGAATTGGAAGACAGGCTCACGTCCATATTCAAGTTCGATTCCAGTCGCAACTGGTTACTTTGGTCAAATGCCTGAGGGAAGTTTAATTGGTAGTTTCCAAAGTAAGTTCCTTTCCAGTTTACGTTGCTGGCTTGATTCCCAGGAGATTTCGAAGTGGATAAGTCGCAAATGGCAGATCGAGGAACCATTGTTATAGAAGTACCATTTAGCAAGTTAATCGGATTTACAGTTGACAGATTATCATTGGTATAAAAATGTACATCGGTTTGGCTGGCGAATGGGATAACAATTCTTTTTCCATCAGGTGTTTTCACCTTTTCAGGCAAGGTAACGTCCAAGTGCATTTCTACCGTCAACGAATTGTTGATTATTCTAAAAAAAGAATCATCATAATAGGTAACGGTATACCCAAGAGGGTCTAACAATTCAAAGGTTTTAGTCTCAAAAAAGGATCTACCTATAATCTTGCCTCCATTGTAACGCAGTCGTTTGGATTTTGACTTAATGGTCGCGATGCTTCCTGTTTGATTCGTTGGATGTGGATAATCCCAAACGATCTGGCCGCTCAATAGCACATCTTTTGTTGTAAGGAGCAATGAATCTCCTCGAAAATTAGCTGTCCCATTATTTGCGAATGATAAGGGCACTTCAAAATCATCCAATCGACTGTAGACGAACCCTTCCGTCATGATATTTCTGGCACCAGGCACTATTTTGATGTCATCAAATTTAACTCGAATTGGATCTTCTCCTGGTTTGAGTTGAACCGTTCCTTCTCCAGAAAAATGATCGAGATCTAAGCCGGTGGTTTTGTCAACGGTTACGACCACATCACCCGCCTTAAACTCTTCCATCAATTCGCCTTTATTGAAAGTCCAAACCGGGCTTATGGCAAATTCTTGTCCATCCGTCAATGCGCGCACCTGCCAGGCAAACACGTTACCATATGGAAGCATTAGTTTTTTCCTAACTTCAGCACCAGCCATAAAAATGCCGGGATCTAAAAGCGTATCCCAGAGTACTGGATTGCTAGCGATGGCCTGTTCGGGAGTTTGGTTAAGTTCCATTGCCACCAGGCGCATTTCAAAATTAAATTCCTGATTTGGAATTACATTGTTAGGTCTCCCCCATGCGAACCGGATCGTTGAAGTTTCTTCTTTGGTTTTCAATCTTTTCCCATCATTGGGTCTTTTCAACGCAAGCCCTCCCCCTTCCGGAGTTCCATAATAAAAAAAGCAAGATTGGGACTGTCCATTATTTTCAAAAGTGGTAAATCCTTCGCTGTCAAAAACCTGTACTCGATAAGCGTATATTTTCCCTACCTCAAGTGGCAACTGATTAACGTCGTAAATGAAGTTATTGGTCACTGTCGTTACATCACCGGGGGCAATCATCGTTCTACCAGAACCATTGAGGGCGTCATCTGGTGACATGTTCGGCGGTACTTCAACTAAGGTAAAAGTGTATTCTGCCTGGATACTATTATCGGCCATGGATTGCCATTGGAACATCAGGTTGGTTGGCATGGTTGCGGGTACAACAGAACCGCATACAGGGTAAGTCAAAACCGGTGGATTATTTTTGCTCAAAGCAACTGTTGTACAACTGTGTTGCGACAGGGAAACATCCTGTCTGCGATAGTCAAAAGCCTGTACACAGAAGCTATACATACCAGGTGGAAGGGCTCCATTTTGTAATAAGGTTTGTTCATCTATTCCGCTGACTACCATATTGTTAAGGTTGAAATACTCTTGTATATCTCCACCATATAAAGTATTTCCTCCTGCACTTAGCATTAGTGGCGGTGGGGAGAAGTCAGGTCTGGTTTTCAGTGAGATGCCCTCCCCTTCTATCTCCAAAAAGAGACGTACATTATAGTCGGTTTCATTATTGTCGTTGAGCCAGATATTGAGCGTATATTTATCCGATCCAGGTACGATATAATCCGACAGATAGATGGAATGAGGCGGTACCAATTGAGGAATATTCGTTATAGGGTATTGAGCTGTAACAATATAAATACAAAAGGTCGTCAGTATGGTAAGTAAACTTTTTTTCATGGTGCTTTGGTTTTACAAGGACAGTAATAATGCGCTCTGGCGAATTAGAAACGGAATTGATATCCTAAATTCCCTCTAACTTCAGAATAGGATAACAAGCTGTTTACTTTATCTTGCTTTAAGAATAATGCAGTGCTCAAAGTGAGGTTATGTTTACTCCCCAAGCGGGAAACTATCGTGAGTCTATTGGTCAAATGATTATAGGTATAAGCCCCACCTTGCAATCCAAAGAGGTAAGCAGAATTGAATCTAATTCGTGTTCCTTTTTTACCCAGACGTTTGGAAACGGATACATTGGGACCATAATAAGCGGCTTTATAACCTGGAGCTTTGTTGGAGGTGTAGTTGAAAGAAGTATTAAGTAGCATTCCTTTTTTCTTCCAGCGGTATCGATATCCGAGGTTGATGGTGGTAAATTGATTTTCTGTATTTGCAATGTTATATTCATCGCGAAAGCGACCGCTTTGCAGACCTGAGTTGAGGTAAATTGCTTGTTGGTTTCCTCTTTCCACCAGTAGGTATTCCGTGTTGAAATTTACATTTCGGGAAACCTGGAAAACATTACTAGAGTCCGAAATCTGATCCTGCACTACCGTAAGGAAAGAAGAATAATTAGAAGCGTTGAGACTGAAATTCCATCGGTAACCACTGGTGTAAGCCATGGCAACAGAAGCGATAAAACGTTTGGCATCAGCGGCTTTTTCACCATTGAGGTTATTTCGTTGCCAGCCTGCGGAAGCGTTTAATTGTAGTGTTTTCTTGAAAATTTTAGTTTGGAAATTCGCCGTATAATCTTCAATATCATTCAAAAAGAAATAGGCACCAAGTGTTCGAAAATCAGTATCTACTTTTTTATATTGAAGCCCAAAAGAGAATACTTCTGCGTCATAACTGATGCCTCCTTTTATGGCTCCTCTATACTGCGAAGAAGAACGAGGGGTAAAAAGCCCACCTACACCATTATAAAAACTGGCCGTACTCAAAGCATCGTTTTCCTGCGAACGAATGTCTCTGGAATACGCAGAACTGGCGTAGTCGAGTTCTAGTGTAAAACGTCGGATATGGTGTTCGGCTTTGATTCCCAATACAAAATTTTCGGCAGGCAAGATATTGCTAAAGGCCTCTTCATCAGCTGAGATACTATTGAGGTCATCTTTCGCTTTGAAAAAAATCAGATCAATGAAACTTTTATCTCCATAGCCAATTCCTAATTTTCCACTATAGCCCATTCGCTTGAAAGAAGTGGGCAATTGAAGAGAGTCAGAAGGTGCCACTGCCCTTCTTAGTCGACCATACATCCCTCCTGTTCTCAATTGAATTCCCTTGGTCAACTCTGGCGTATATTCAAATCCGACGCCCAAGAAAGTATGACCACTTAATGTAAAATCAGAAAACTGCATACTGCGATAACCGATATGAATTTTCAGATTTTTGTAATAAGGACTTAATCCAAATTGGTTAAACGGCTGGAGAAAATTAGTTTCCTGCTGGCTGTAAATCGCGCTGAAAGGAATATTGATTCCACCCAGTTTAATATTAAGATTTGCATTTAATAAGTAAAAGAAGGGATCACGTCTGGCTTCCCGACCATATGATTTGTAAAAACCAGCGGTTGCTCCTATGGAACCGGAAACTTTTACCGGTTTACTTTTTTTGACTTTGGATATATCCTGCGCTGTTAGGATTACAGCTGTTGAGCAGAAAAACCAGGTGAAGAGCAGGCATAGGATAGGTTGTTGTAATTGTCTTGTCATCATTTGGTTGGTGTTTCCTGGTTAGGTAAAATAAGAGAGCTCTTAATGCTCCCAAACGAAAGTGGATAAGTTATCTGATGTACCTTCTACCACAATGGTATACTGGTGTCCAGCACTCAAATTTATAGCGTCCGTTTGAATAGCCTTATCGGGATTATCACTTTGATGAATGGTGAAAATAGTAGGTTCAGTAGGTACATTTAAAAAGCCCCCTACCTCCATATTGGGCGCATCTGTCTGAAGGAATTCATTTTGTGCATTTTTCAAATCGAAGTTATGCTGGATCGGTCCTTGATCCTCTACCAGATTTATCAATCGAACATAAGCGTTTGTTGCTTCCTCCTTTTTGAGGTCTTCCAACCAAATACTTCTTGTTGCGCCAGCTCTTTCGAAAATGATCCAGCTGTATCGTTTCTGATCAACTAATTCATAGGTCTTTCTCATCAAAACAGAGGGTTGTGAAGAGGAAAGTAAAAGTAATTCAGAAGTAGGGTTGGCATCCAATTTAGCATAGCCAGATTGCTGGTATTGTCCAAGACCATGTACGAAAGGTCTTTCATCAGCTACGGTTACATCTATGGCATTAAGTTCACTATTTAAATGAACGACATTAACTTCTGCGTAGAATGGAGAAGTATCAATTGGTTCTTTGTAGCAGCTGCTGAATAGAAAAAGTACAAAAGAGAGGCTGAGACAGGTAGTGGATAATTTCATAATTAATGTTTTTTAAACTTGCATTGTTAATTGATATTGCAAATATGAAAACCTAGTGCGCTGTCTTTCGGCGCAGTAGGTTTTCTTTTCATCTAACTAACCGGGTTGACACAATTGGATGTCATTAAGGACTGATGGGACTTTTGCTTTTGACTAGGTTTTCTATAGTGGATGAATTCCCCCGGACCAATTCAAATTTCTTTGAACAGGAACCCGGGTAATTTTTCAACAGCTCGAATTGATGTCATTAATCAAGAGAGGCGACATAAATTGAGATTCATTTGGTTTTTATTTAAAGTAGTTGAGAAATAGAATTCATTAGAGTTTGTACTGATGAATCTTAGCTGTTTTTGTAGACTTACGGATTTGAATTTATCTCGGGGGGAAAGAAAATTTTCTATTAGATTCTTATTGTTGACCAAAAGTAATTTCCTTCTTCTTACTATTAAAGGACAAGTTTTCAATAAAACCTGCTTATTTTTTGATAAAAAAACAACAATAAATTTGTAATACCTTATAAATCAATTTTTTATGAAAAAGTAAAACCCAGAAATAATTCGTCCTTTTTACTTAACTTTGCACCATCTTAAGCCTCTAAAAGTCACCAAATGGACAACAGCAAACTCATCAAAACCCTAAAATCTCTTGATGCCTCCGAACTAAAACGGTTGCTACAATTCCTAAATTCCCCTTTCCACAACTCCAGTAAGCGCATTGTTAGGTTGTACCGACAACTACGTGTTGATCACCCCCATTTCGAAAATCCGAAGCTAACTACCGAACGCATTTTCAAAAAAATATTCCCAGAAAGGACTTACGATCACAAGCGAATGATCAATCTGATGTCGGAATTAAATGTTTTAGTAGAAAAATATATGGTGCTCTTGCAACTGGAGAAAGATGATATACTGCAGCAAAAATTATTGGTGACTTCTTATGCGGAGCGACCGGATAGTTATAAGGCCTTTAATAAACACAGTGAAAGTTTGCATAAAAAACTGGATGCACTCCCCTATCGGGACGAAATTTACTTTTTGGAAAAGAAGGACTTGCATTTGATGTTTTATGGACACCCAGGAACGACGGTACAATCGAAGCGGAAAGAATCCATGGAATTGGCGGTGAGTAATTTTATAGCATTTAAGAATATTGTGGAAATGAAATTGAAGTGTGAAGGTAGTGCCTGGGAGAATACTTTTAGCAGTTCTATTAATAACAATGGTCAAACAACCAATGCAAATAATAAAAATGCAGTGTTCGAATTTTATAAAAACCTAAATGTGCTCCAAACATCAAAAGACGAAAATGAAATATTACCAAATCTCACCAATTACTTTATTCTAAACATAAATCAATTTCGAAAAGAAGACAAAAGCAATGCCTTGAAAATTTTATTAAACTATTGTAATCGTTTGGCGAACAAGGGAAAATTAGAATATGCCTCTACTAGTTTAACACTTTATAAAACAGGTTTAAAATATAATTGTCTGTTAGAATTAGGTAAGCTCACAGAATCCACCTTTCAAAATATTTTAACCGTCGGAATATATTGTGAGGCTTATAATTGGACAAAGGTATTCATTGAGGAGTATAAAGACCATCTTCCGGAAGAGGTAAAAGAGGACGCGTTGGCATTAGGTTTTGGGCAGATGTATTTCAACCAAGGAAACTTAAAAGAGGCTTCCATAAAACTACAATATTCCTTCAAAACAGCAAGATTTCTTATTAAAGCTAAAGCACTTTTAATTAGAATCTCATTCGACTTGATCCCAGAGAATGATAGCTATTTTGATTTACTAATGAATCAACTCGATGCTTTTGAAAAATATGTTCGCAGAGATAAAACAATGCCTAAACGTCTGTGTAAAGGATACTTAAACTTTATTTCTTTTACTAAAAAATTGGCGAATAAAAAGAATGATAAAAGAGGCAATAAAAAATTAAAAGCAGATATTTTAGAAGAACAAAACTTAATACTGAGGAGTTGGCTATTGAAGAAAGCTTAGTTAAACAAGAACTCCCATATCACTACGGGAGTTCCTATTGAAAATTAGAAGTCTTAGATATCAAGTACTTCCTCCACTATAAACGAATTCCCCTCTCCCTCACAACTGGTATAAAAATAAAACCGATAATGCCCCCCACTCAAATTCGTAAAAGTAAACTCAGAACTCTCCGTCACTTGTTCCTGGCTCATCACCCCGTTCTTCACATAATAAACATGATAACTGGCATTGAAACACTTACAATCGTCCCAATTATAAGTGACTGAGGCCGTCGTCTGCATACCCACCTGTACATTAACAGGGGCTTCGCAATTAGAAAGTTGGCTTGTGTCAGAAGCCGTGAAGGAAAAAAGAAATGGAATTAGGCTGGTTAAAATGATTGCTAAATTTTTCATAATTCATTTGGTTTTAGGCATACCGGTGGCTGAACCAGGGGATGCCGTGGTTTTAAAAAGAATAAAATTAGATTGTAAAAATCCTCCTGCTCTTCTATTTGGCGCCTTAGTAGAAGGGCTTTAGAGGCTGTTGATTTTCAATAGTAATTTGTATTACTATTGTTAAAAAGGGTTTGTTTTAATTTTGAAATAAGGTCTTTCCTTTTGGTAAGGTAAAGATGGGAAGGAACTGCGCCGTCATTCAGCGCAGTTAAAATTTTATGCGAAATTTGAATTAATATCTTTCTTGGTCCCGTGGAATCCTTGGTTGGGCATGGAGATAAAGCTATTACTGTTTAGGATGGGAGTCTTTATTTTTTGGTGAACGCAAAGTTCGCTAAGCGCGCAAAGTCTTCAATATTAGCTATTATGTTGGTACTCCGTCATTCATAGTGGATTTGATATTTAGAGGGTAGGGTGATAGGTAGATGGGCTTCCCTCAAACCTGTGGGAGTCTTCATTTTTTGCTGAACGCAAAGTTCGCTAAGCACGCAAAGCCCTCAATATTAAGCCCTTATGTTTTACGCTTCCAATTTGGACACCATTTATTGTACATTCCCTTTCATTAAGTCCTACCCCACTCTCCCCATCAACCCCAACAAATAAACCATCTTAATAAATTCCCGATTCGTTCCCTCCAGCTCCGTCTGCCCAGCCGTACTATAAAACTGCCGACGCAAACTTCTTAAACAACCTTCCATCAATCGCAAAGAAAACACCAGTGTTTTCAAGTGCTCGTAACGCTCCACATCCGAAGTCTGCATATCAATAAATCGTCGGGAACGAAGATTTTGTCGATTCACAAAGTGATCATACAAATCATAAAACTCTTTAGCAGAATACCCTTGAAAATCTTTCATCCTACGCAAAGCCACTTTAGCGGCTTCCTCTGGACTATATTCCGTTTCAAAGGCATCTTCCGTATTTCCGGTTCCCAGCTCTTTGAAGTATTCATCAATATGGTTTCTCAAATTTTCCCTTTTTACCTTCTCATCCGCTTTTGGCAACATGATGAAATGCACAAACTGCGGTACAAAGTAATACGCTTTTTCAACTGCATCATTCGGCGCATCCGCATAGCGAAAGTAAGAACGGACCAAATCCTGCAAAGTCAATAAGTGTTTTGACTTAGACACAAATAGATTATCAAAATAAGAGCGCCCTACCCGTTCCGGCGCATAGTTATATTCGACCACTTCAATTCGTGACCAAAAATCTGCCGTAAAAGGTTCATCATCTTGACGATACATCGCACCAAGATTGGCAGCTGCACATAACAATAAGTTTTCACCAATGTCATAAGTCGTTCCATCAGGAGAAACAAAAGTTTTACTTCCTGCAAAAAATGGATTTAAGGATTTACGTAAAGCTTCTGGCCACTCTTTTATTTCCTCAATACTGACCAGAGAATGCGGAGTCGTAATCGCTCTGGTAAATCCGGCGGGCGTGGCATAAGGACCAAATTCAGAAAACTTAATCGCCGTGATCAAGGAGTTTTTCGTCTGCCACTTATCTGCTGCATGTTCAAAGTATTCGCGATTCATTATCGCAGACATGAATTTCAAAAAGGCTGATTTACCAGTACTTGGCGGCCCTGATAACAATATAATTCCGGATCCACTGACCAATTGTAGCTTCGCCTTAATCGCAAACTCAAAAAGTTTCTCCTGAAAGTACGGCGTGTCGTCAATAAACTCTGGAGAAATTACTGGAACATTCCGTTCACGCGTTCGCTCCAGATGTTCTCGATACTTTTTCTCTAAGGCACAACGCAGCGCCTTCTGCTCAACAGTAGAAGTTGGCAATAATTCCTTAATGGCTTCATTAGCAAATTGCGGAAAATTTGCAGGTTCTTTTTGCCCCAATTTTATTTCCCAAACTGCATTTAAAAAGTCATAGCTGTGCGCCTTGTCAGAAAATTGCTGGTAGCTAGCGTTGAAATCCGGATAAGCATCTTCATGAATCTCAAAAGCTTTACCCGCGTTCAAATTATCAACGGCACTCGGGCGATAGACTGTGCCATCTGTATTCCTAATAAAAGTAATTAAGTAGTGTCCCGTTGTTCCTTTTTTCTCCAACAACTGTATTTCCCAGGTTGGAAAGGTTCGAATATTGGATTCCGGATCAATGTATAAATCAGGATCGTTTTGAATGAACGCGTACTTTCCTTCATAAGTCACCAACTTTTCCAGGTCTTCTCTATTTCGTTCTAAAATGCGTCGCTCCAATTTCCGTCGCATATCCATCGCCAAGCGAACATCTTTAAATATACTTTCCAATCTGCCAATATCTTTCATCAGATTTTGGTAGCTAGCCGAGCCCGACAATTCTATATCCGCAAATCCACCAGTATGGTTTTTTACAAAGAAATTAATACTCTCTTCTATCATATTCGCCAACTGCAATTTCGCTCGGCTTTTTTCTGCATCCTTTCTTGCTACCTCCGCCGACAGCTCCCTTTTCCGAGCAGTGACCGCATTGTACAAACGCGATTGTATCCCCGCTGGTGAAAGTGACTTTCCTTTAGCAATATTCTGCAAAACGTAGGGCTGCTTCAACAAAGTCATCAACTCCAAAGCCGCCGGATGGGTACTCAATATGATCTCCAATTGCAAGGGATCATAAGTGTTTTTAATCGCTGTTTCTATTTGCGCAATTTCACTGTTTATAAAATTCTGTAAAGCCGTTCCATCACTGACAATCTGCGCTGAGAAAGTGGCATTCAATTCCTCCTGGATTCTTTTGAAATCCACCATTACTCCAGAAATATTATCCGGAAGCATTTTGTTGAGTTCTTCTTGGAAACCTCTAATCGCATTCAAGATATCGCGATAAGCATTTGGGTCAGAAAGCTTGGAAATTTCTTGATAGAAGATTTTTGTTTCACCTAAAATTATGACTGCTCGGGATTCCTCTACTAAATTTCGAACCTTCCGCTCTGCAGGTCCTATAATCGTTCGAATCGAGGATTGTAACCGTTGACCAACTAGGGTAATTCCTTCTTTTTCGGCCTCATAGGTCAATTCTTCTGAAATGTTATTTCGGGCAATAGCAATTTTATTTTGAATCTCCAACAACTGTTCATAGCTGTTGTCAGATTCTGCTAACATATGTTCTACATTCGTTTCAAAGTCGTACTTCGCAGACTCATAAGCCGCTGGAAGCAATTTCTTTTTCTCTACTACTTTCTCTTCTGTAACGACTTTGGCAAACTGAGTTTTCGTAAACAAAGATTCCCCTTTAAATAGGTGGGACAAATTCTTCAAAACCACTGCCAAATTACGCTCATCAGTCGGCAACTCCAACTCAATAATGTTGGTAGACACTTTCAAGATTTGATTCTTCCCAATCACTTTTAACAATACATTCCCGGATTGATCCAATTCAAAGCCTGGTGCATGCGGCTCCATCCGTAAAAACTCTTCAGGATGTTCCCCAGTGATATCCAGGAATAAAATTTCACCTTGTTTATTCTGACAAAGCAACACATTGAAATACTCATCCATCCGCATCCAAATACAAGGCTCAGGAAGCACCACTTTCTTTGGCCACTTAGAAGGCACAATCGACCGATGTGTATTGACAATTGTCACTTCCTGCTCATGGCTCAATGCAATTACAATGTTAGGATCGGAAGGCAAAATTTGGAAACAATCGTTAATCAAACTCAACTCCAGCAAGTTGTCCGTATTATCCAGCAAAGAATCTAATGCGATGTGATCTGGCGTATGAAATAATTTATAACGCTCCGTGGCCAACATTTCATTCAAACCTTCACCAGAAAAGAAATCCCGAATATCTGCAGTTCTAAAAACTAAGGCCTGTTCCAAAGCTTCCTCACTATCCGTCCGGGTAATCGTCCATTGATTCGATGGCAGCAAAGTATTTTGGCGACTTTGTGTTTCAATAATAATCGCTACGCCCGACCGTTTATTCAGTGGCGTAATTATAATGTTATCAGAAGGCGTAATATGAACATAACCATTTCTTATCTTTTGATGAAAAACAATAAAGTTCTCCATAAAATCATAGAAGCTAAAAAACCGAGTCGCAATATGCTCCGCAAAAGAAAACTCCTCCCCTTCTAGTTTATATTGTTCCTTAAATTGCCGTACGATCCCCGGACT
>CAZDTI010000240.1:0-8356 GCA_964508085.1 uncultured Saprospiraceae bacterium
TTGGGAGAGTGCGCAGGACTGGTGTTATGAGAATGGTGGGCATCTTGTAGTAGTGGGTCAGTTGCTGATGGAGATTCCGGCAAAGCGTGGGGAGGATGGGACTTGGTATCCTGATTGGGAGGAGGCCACGGATTATGATGGTGAGGAGAATTGGAATTAAGAATGTAATCTAGTAAATCACTAATGTTATACTCATTTATCGCTTAGGGCGTTATCGTTTTCTTCAATTATTTCTTTTATAGTAATCTCGTTCTCCTGAATTGACATACAAAACTCTTTGAAACTTGAGCTTTCAGTTGGTATTGGAATACACCAAGTTTTAACTTTTCCATAGTAACCATCTAAAGTACCAATTTCTGTTTCTACATCCAATCTTTTATCCTCCCTCTCGGGATAAATAAAACCTCCAATTTTCGCTTGTTTAATATACATATACGATATAATTTGATTCATATCATTTCTATCAATTCGTTTACCTCCCAGCCTTTTATACTTGGCATCGATTATAAACCTTTCTTTCCAAAAATCTGGATACCGAATATAACTCTTAGGTGTCTTAAACAGATATATACCATCTTTTGAAAGGTCATTCCTTGGATGCTTAAATCCACAATCTTTAAGAATGGTATTTGTATATTCTTCCCAAAGCCAAGCACCATCAAACAACAAGCCGTATATCTTATTTTTCTCTTGCCCGTACTTTAACCCCTCATATCTAAGAATTTGTAAACATATTTTCTGCAAATCTTTATATTCGGAGAAATATGGATGAATTAAAGGACGTAGATTGTTGTTTACAACTGAGATTTTACGGTTATGATCAAAAGAGGGTGTCGCTTGAATGATATCATTAACATTATTTTGAATCTCAGAATCACTCGACAGGATATCCTGTGCAAATCTGTTTTTTCTTATAAACTCAATTGTGTGCCGTATAAGTTGAGTGATTTTATTATCATAACTATGTTCTCTTGAACGGTATGCAATCTCTCCTCGAAATGGAATATTATTATTGATATGTCGTGCTACATTTATTGCACCTTTTATGTTTGAGTCGTTGTGTTCTTTTCGCTTATATTTCTTATAAATACCCTGCCTTAATGCCTTTTTAAGATAAAAGGGAAAAAGATAAAGAAGAAAGTCAAAGACATTTTCGTTTGCAGTACTATGCTTTAAGTCAAACAAATTAATTGAGAATACTTTTTGAAGCATATAGTGTAAGAAATAGTCCTTATCACCATTAGAAAATCTTGAATGAATAGTCACCTCGCTTTCGTTTAGACCAACAAACCCCATGATATTGTTAGTCGTAAGAATATTTTCATTTATTGCGAAAATATGCTCATTACTAATCGTTTCTTTCTGGTTAGAAAAAATCAATAGATTATGACTCGAATCCTCTTTATTGTTAATTTTTATTTGGGCAATTTTTTCAAAATTAGGCAAATGCTCTAATTTATCATTTGGAATATGCCTGCTAGTATTATCTGATATTCTCAACATTGCTTTTCAAATCATAAGAAAGTTTAAGGCTATTCATTAGTTCTGCAGAGTTCGGAAGACCTCTTAAATATTCAAAAATGACACCTTGCAAATGGTTTTCCCAAAGGTTTTCAAATGGATTTTCAGCTTCTTGATACTTCTCTATTTTGAGAAAATAGGCTGGGCCAATATGATATGCAGAACCAAGCCCTTGAATTCCCTCTATAGCTTTATTTAAAGCTATCATTCTTTTCTTAGACTCATCTTTCCAAGTATCAATTAGTCCATCCCACATTGAAATTCGTTCAAGTGCTGTTACCTCTTTCCAAGCAAACCGTCTACGCATGGCAAAATCCATACTTTCAACACTTCTGTCAATGTCATTCATAGTGCCAATGATGTAAACATTTTCAGGAACATAAAAACCATCAAAGAACACATCACTTTCATCTTGAAGATTGGAATATTGTGTTTTAACTTTGCCTTTTTCGCCACGATAACCTGAATCTAATGAGAAAAATAATTCCCCAAAGACTTTTGATATTTCTGCACGGTTGATTTCGTCAATTATAAATACATATTTTTTTCTTTCAACTATTGCTATTTCATTATTGAGTTTGAGTTCTTTTTTTAGGTGGCCACTCATATAAAGCGTATAAATATAGGAATCACTTTGGCGATTATGCGAACGATTAAAGAACTCTCGTATATCTTTTACTTTATTTAATTTTTGTCCGTTTGATAGCAACTGCGAAAGTTCATTAAACGGCAAAGTTAAATCTGATGTTATTGCATTATTTGGAACCTTCACTTTAATTTGAGAGTCATTATATCCAGATACTGTAAATTTATTGCCTGTTGACAGTTCTAATTCATCCCCATCATCAATACATTTATCTAAAAAGTCAGAAATATTCTTTAATACTATATCTTCCTTTTTTAACTCGTCCTCGGATTTTTCACTATCAATTAAATTTTTCAATGCTTTTTTACAGAATGTTTTAAAAATCCCATCCCTCAATTCAAATCCAAGTTCACCTCCATCTTTCTTTAATGGACGAAGACCTTCTACGAAATCTGTATAATCATAAGATGGATGGAATTGTACAAACTCCCATTCTCCTAATTCTTTCGCAATTTGTTTTACAAGATATGTTTTACCCGTTCCTGGTGCCCCAGTAAGTATTAAATTATTATTTGCTTTTAATAGTTTAATGTATGGTTGAATTTCTTGCATTTCCTTATTTTTCTCCTGTTCTAAATTGTAATCCAATAATTCTTTGTCAAAGCTATCATAGAATTTTTTCAATTCTTCTGTCACAGCCTCATTATTGTCAAATAAACCAAGTTTATTGAGATTTATATCATCAGTTAAATTTTCTCTTTTAGGTTTATCTAACCAATGTAAATAATGCTCTTGAGAGAAGTTGCGTACATTCTTTCCATCCCAACTTACAACTATATTAATTCCAGTACCTTCCCAGTTAAGATAACATTTATTTGATTTGTAATCTCCAAAATTTGGTTGAACATTTATGCAAATTCTTCCATTTGTGTATCTCTCCCAGTCCAAAATTTGGTTTTGAATCTTATCACCATTATGACCTTGTCCAGTCTTTTTAAAAGTGTTATTTTTGATTAGTGGATTAATATAATCGTAATACCCCCTGTTATTTATGTTCCCATTAACGAGCCATTCTAGATGGGAAACGAAATATTCTAACAGTTTCTTAAACTTGAAATAATTTTCATTTATCATAATACATTCTATTACTTTTACTATTCAGGTGAAACTAGAGCTGCTCTCATGTATACTTTTTGGGAGTGGATATTCGGTCATTTATATCGTAATCCATTTTAATTTAATTAGAATTCAAAAAAATCTTATTGCCCTATCTTCATAAAATAAAACCCAGCTAAAACCCACACCAACGCACCCTATATATGCAGCTTCTCCACCTTCATTCCACCATACCCATCTATCATTTTGAATCTCCTTATCTATTCAATTTTCGCAGCGTTATTCATTCCTGTGTATAAAAAATATTTCTTCTCCTTTTCACCTTTCACTTGATGTTGAGTTTTCCCCAAAGGCCTTGATTCTATTAAGTGAATATCTATTTTTTCTCCATCCAATTTTTTAGTTACAGCTACTCTTTCATTGCAATACGAACGTATTTTCTCTACGCCTATATACTTTTCCTAAATCGGCTTCAACCCCAACTCCTTCAAAAACTTATTATGCTTCTTAGCGCTTATAGCCACCTTCTTTTCGATCGCTACTAACTCCTTATTCACTTCCTCCAAATCTATCTTTACCTCAGGCAAAGCCGTACTCACATAACGAGATATATTCAAATTAAAATCATTCTTCTCAATCTCTTCCATAGACACCCTGCGCGCATACCGCTCGATATTGTCAGGTCGATCTATATAAGTCTGTACTATTAACTCAATATCTTTTGGCCTCAGATGATTTTGACGTTTGTCTTTTTTATAGTGCTCACTGGAACTTGCGTTGATGAATAATACATCATCTTTGTTTTTACATTTTTTTAGAACAAGTATGCAGACCGGAATACCTGTTGAGAAAAACAAATTGGATGGTAAGCCGATCACTGTATCAATATTTCCGTCTTTCAGTAGCTTTTCTCTGATGCGTGATTCTGCTCCACCTCTGAAAAGAACACCATGCGGTAGGATGATGGCCATCGTTCCAGCATCACTCAAAAAATGAAACCCATGTAACAAAAATGCAAAATCAGCGGCTGACTTTGGTGCTAATCCATAGCTTTTAAATCGGAAATCTTCGGCCATTATTTCTGAAGGAGTCCATCGTAAACTAAATGGTGGATTTGCTACAATCGCATCAAATTCTATTTTCTTCGCGGGATTCATTTCATTCAGAATATCCCATTCATTCTTTAAAGAATCACCGTGGTAAATCTCAAACTCCGAATCTTTAACTCCATGCAATAGCATATTCATTCGAGCCAGATTGTAAGTCGTTACATTTTTCTCTTGCCCATATATTCTACCGATACTACCCCCGTCGTTTTCAATTTTATTCTTCACATTCAATAGCAAAGAACCGGAACCACAGGCAAAATCAAATACCTTATTGAGTTTTGCTTTTGGCCCTGCTTTTGGGTTCTGACAATCTAAAATCACTATTTTTGATAGAATGGTCGATAACTGCTGTGGGGTATAAAACTCTCCAGCTTTCTTACCAGACCCCGCAGCGAACTGCCCAATCAAATATTCATAAGCATCTCCTAGACTGTCGGTATCCGTATCAAAATCTTTAATTCCTTCGGCTATCTTTGTGATGATGGTACAAAGCTTTTTATTTCGTTCTTCATAGCTCCGACCCAATTTTTCAGAGTCCAGATTAATCTCTGAAAATAAGCCTCTGAATGCACTTTCAAAAGATTCGTTTTCGATGTACTTGAAGCCTTTCTGGAGGGTCAATAATAAATCCTTGTGCTGTGTTCGGGCTAACTCTGATATACTGCGCCACAAAAAATTGGGCTCAATTACATAGTGTACTTTTCTACGCATCTGCTTCTCAAAGGCAACTACATCATCCTGGTTTGCGGTGTACCAAAGAGAGAGTGGTGTACGCTTGTCTTCTTCTTTCAGTTTTGGATAATCCGAACCCAATTCTTTTTTTACCGAACTCTCGTAGTTATCGGATAAGTACCGCAAGAATAAAAACGAAAGCATGTAATCACGGAAGTCATCCGCATTCATGGCTCCTCGTAATTCGTTGGCTATTCCCCAAAGGGTTTTTCCGAGTTTGTCTTGTTGCTGCTTGGCTGTCATTCTTCTATTGTTTCTGTTTCTTCATTAAATATTTCGGGGAAATAGAATTCGTATTTTTTTAGAAACCCCTCTAATATTCTTTTAAATAGTTCCTTATTGTCTACGCCCATTACTCTTGGGTCAAAGACTGAATACTTACCGTGGCTCATCAGGTTCAATGCTCTCTCAAAAAGCACTTCATCATCTAAACCATGAATGCATTTATTAATTTTATCGTAACCAAAAAAGCTTGCTGTTTTTTCCAAAATGCTTCTCAAGGCATTAAAATGATAGGTATATATTTCATCAGTTTCAACTACTTGTTTTAATTGACTTAACGTAGCGATGTGATGAAAAAATGGAGTATCTCCAGTATTTTGCAATACATAACTTTGAGTATCTTTTGCATGAAAATAATAGTATTGATGATTTTTCTTACGCTTCATTTCATTGAACATCACATTAAAAAACAGACTATGATGTGTTGAAATAACCGTCTTTATTTTATTGTCTTCTCTTTTGATTAAATTGGCTAGATCGCAAGCCACCGAGATCGCGTTGTTTTCATCAAGTGATGAGATAGGATCATCAATATAAAAATATTTCACCCAACTGTATGCTCCAGCATCATCGTCACTATTTACATGGTCAATTGCTAATTCACAAATCGCAATAAAAAAACACCACACAAATAAGTTTTCCTCGCCTCTTGATATTTTTATATTATTTATGGTTTCCGTAGTGTCTCCTATCACAATTTCCCGTGAAAACGTTACTTTATAATTCTCATAATCAATAAAAAAATTGACATCCACATAGTTTTGAAAAAGAGGCCCAATTCTGTTTTCCATCTCCAACTCCTGGAGTCCTAAGAAAAATATAGAATCTCCATTAAGCTTCAATTCTCTAATCGTATCGTTTTCAAGGTCATTATTCCAAATAAAAAGGTCTTCGGTAAAAGCATTGAAGTATAAACAATCTCCAATACCACCTGCCTTACCGATCTCTTTAAATTCCATCGACAACCTTGTTTTCCCAGTTCCATTATGAGCAAAGAAAAGGATTAAGTCTTTTTCCCTTCCATTATCTCCCGTTAAATCTTTTCGGAAATGATCGGCAACTTCTGTCAGATTATTAAAGTTAGATAATGTGCTCATTATGCTTGTTCTTTAAGGTTTGGAAACAATTGCTGCATCAAACCTTTTTTATGATTTTTTAAAGCTTCTATTTTTTCTGATTGGGCGGCTATTAAATCATCCAGAGAGGAAAGGCAATTGGCTATTTTTTGTTGTTCCTTTTCGTCTTTAGGAAAACCTATTTCCCATCCTTTAATCTGTTTAGCACTTATGTGAGGTATTCCACTACTTGTATTAATTCGGTCAACATACGAGTGAAATAAAAACGAATTGATATGTTGAAAAATAAACTGTATGGTCGAAATATTTTTTGCTCTTAGTAGAGCAACTCGTTGAATAAGCAATGCACCTGAATCTTTCTCAGAAATCAATGCAGAATTTTTCCCCACTTTAGATCCGTCCATCCCTATAACAAGATCATTAGTTCTAATTACATATTTTTCAAGCCCATCAACATTGCCAAGATAATATCTATCAATAGTTATATTATGTCTTATATATCCTTCCGTAATATTTATACCTCTCAAAATAGGTCTACCTGATGAATCTTCAGAAATCTCTTTACTTTTAAAAGCATATCCAGAAGTAAACTCAATTTTTTCATCAAGAGGAATAACCTCCCACTCCCCCACAAACTCCCTAAACCGCACCCTCGGCACCTTCTCCTCTTTCGCCGGAAACAACTGTTGTAGCAAACCTTTTTTATGCGCTTTTAAGGCTTCCAATTTTTCATTTTCTGCGTCTATCAAATCATCTAAGGAGGTGAGGCAATTGGCTATTTTTTGTTGTTCTTTGGGAGAAGGAGTTTCGATCCTTAAATTTTTTAATTGACTATTATAAAGATGCATTACGGAAACACCTTGAGCCATTTGAGCGATTGTTTTTTTCTTTGAACTATTTAGGTAGTATGATAAGAAAACACCATTTATTTTTGACCGAATAATATTTAAATCACCACCTAATGCAATTCCTTCACGTAATACACATGATGCTCTAGCAATATCAATTTGAGTTTCTCCAGAAGAAGGAATAATAACTTCATTGCCTTTACTTATTACTAATTCATTTTTGGGTAAATTAGTTGTCGAAATTACTTCATCAATTACTTCAT
This sequence comes from uncultured Saprospiraceae bacterium, assembly GCA_964508085.1. GTDB lineage: Bacteria > Bacteroidota > Bacteroidia > Chitinophagales > Saprospiraceae > CALGLS01. The sequence goes on from CAZDTI010000240.1 coordinate 7,534, forward strand.
TATAATCTGTATATAATTCTCCATATCTAATACAAAAGAGCTTACCATTACTAACAATATCTTTTTTAGATATACCTTTCCCTTTTGAAAAATCAGCAATTGCACCCAGTATATATTGTTTCCATTCCCCGTCCTTCTCAAACTCCCCAAACCGCAACTCCGGCATCAATCTAGTATGTTTTTTATCCTTACTCATAAGCATTCAATCCAGCTATTTCACGCCCTTCGGCACGTTTATTTAATAAAGGCACTAAGTCATCCATCAGTGCCAATTCTCTTTTCGCACGATCTTTCCAACCCAAATCCAAAGGAGCCAGTAAATCGCTTAATTTCTCCCCATCAAAAATCATCCGGTACATAATCGCATCTACAAAGTCTTTTAGGCTGTTGGCCTCTAAGCCGTGCTTTTCAGCAATTCCCAATAGTTCATTGGCTGATTTTTCCGCTTTAAACTTTTCGTAACCTCCTCTAATCTCCTCCTCCGTCAAACGATTGCCCACCACCAAAGCATTGATGTAGTCAATAATATCTTCCCGTTCTTCCATTAGGTTAGCACTGGAGCTTAGGAGGTTAATCAATTGCGCTCGGGTCATCTTCTGTTTAGATCCTTTGACATCCGTGTATTTGGCAATCAGCCCCATGATGTAGTCATAATCAATGACGGCAGAAGAGAAGAGTACAAATTCAAAATCCAGTTGTTGTACCTCTTCAGGAGTGTTGTCATCGGCTTTAGCTTGAAGTGCCTTTAAGCGTTTAGCGGTATCAAACGCAACATTAATATTGTTAGTAAACCTGTAGCAACGTAAAAAATAATTTTGTTTGT
>CAZDTI010000240.1:8366-13049 GCA_964508085.1 uncultured Saprospiraceae bacterium
TAGCGGTATCAAGATATATTGACTTGAAGGAACGCAAATCATCATTAGGCAATAGGTTTTCAATCGTTTCCGTCTGTCCATCTTTTAGGTCTGTGTATTGATCCAACTGCGTTTTTAACCGTTGTACTTCTTTAAAGGAATTAATGAACTCCGCACGAGCCGCATCCCCTTTCAGGTTGTGAACTTCCGAAGGATTATAATCCAAACCTTTAGACTGCATGAACTGTTGGAGATTCTCAATAGCCGCTTCGTATTTCACCATCACTTCTGACGCTGGTGCTACCAACCAAATTTCTTTAGGGTTCTCTGTTTTGTTACCCGAGAACAATATCATCGCGTCATCAACAGCTTCTTCTTGTTGGCGAAAGTCCAAAATGTTGCCGTAGGGTTTGGTGTCATTGATGACCCGATTGGTACGAGAGAAAGCCTGTATCAAACCATGATATTTCAGGTTTTTATCCACGTACATAGTATTCAAATACTTAGAATCAAAACCCGTCAACAACATATCTACCACAATCATGACATCTATTTTGTTTTTATGTGGATAGTCCTTATTGGAATATTTCTGGTCTTTGATACGCTGTTGCACATCTTGATAATAACCATCAAATTCATTGATGCGGTGGTTGGTACCGTATTGCTGATTGTAGTCCGCAATAATATTCATTAAAGCCTTTTTCTTTTTGTTCGGCTCTACTTCATTATCCGCTTTTTCCTGAGGCAAATCTTCCTGAATTTGCTTAATGTCCTTATCGCCCTCCGCCGGAGGAGAGAATACACATGCAATATTTAACGGTTTGAAATCCTCATCAAAGGCAGCTATTTCTTCTTGTCTTTGTTTCAAGATAAAATAGTATTCAATGGCGTCATTAATCGAAGCCGTTGCTAAAATGGAATTAAATCTCCTTTGGTGAGTTGCTTTATCATGCTTAGACAGAATCGCATCAATAACGGCCATTTTATGACTGAGTTCATCAAAACGTGAATTGCCTTCATTTTTAAAATAGTCGATATGAAAACGCAATACGTTTTTATCTTCTATGGCATTTGTAATCGTGTACGAATGGAGTTCTTTTTGAAAAACGTCATCGGTCGTTTTATAAGAAGCCTGATCTCCCTCGATGGTTTTGTAAGTGGCGTTTTTTTCGAAAATGGGAGTTCCTGTAAATCCAAAGAGTTGAGCTTTTGGAAAAAATTCTTTGATCGCTTTGTGGTTATCACCGAATTGGGAACGATGGCATTCATCAAAAATAAAAACGACTCGTTTATCGCTTAATGGCTTCAAGCGTTCTTTATAGTTTTTTTTGTAGCTGCCATCCAGTGCCAAACCCAATTTTTGAATAGTCGTCACAATTACCTTATCCGCATAGTCTGTAGATAACATTCGTCTTACAAGCGTCTCGGTATTGGTATTTTCCTCTACACTACCTTTTTGAAACTTATTGAACTCTTCCCGAGTTTGGCGATCAAGATCTTTTCGATCCACTACAAATAGACATTTCTCAATAACCGGATTGTCTTTTAATAATGTAGATGCTTTGAAAGAAGTCAACGTTTTTCCACTACCTGTTGTGTGCCAGATATATCCGTTTCCTCTATTTTGATGGATACAATCAACGATGGCTTTCACTGCATAAATCTGATAGGGACGCATGACCAAAATCTTCTGCTCACTTGCCACCAGAACCATATAACGACTAATCATTTGCCCCAAAGTACATTTGGTTAAAAATTGATCAGCAAAATCATCTAAATGGTTAATTTTTTTATTGTCTACACTCGCCAATTGATAAACGGGTAGAAACTGCTCATCGGCATTAAATTGAAAGTGTTGATTATTGTTGTTGGCAAAATAATACGTAGTCGCTCTGTTGCTTACAATAAAAAGCTGCATGAAACAAAGCAAGGAGTTGGTGTAACCGTTTCCTGGATCATTTTTGTAATCGACCACTTGTTGCATCGCGCGATTGGGACGCACCTGCAAAGATTTCAATTCAATTTGTACAACAGGAATACCATTGATGAGCAAAATAACATCATAGCGATGGAAGCTATTTTCTGTATTGATTCGTAATTGGTTGATTACTTCAAAATCATTTTTACACCATTCTTTGATGTTTACCAAGGTGTATTGTAGTGGAGTACCGTCCTCCCGTTGAAAGGTATTTCGTTCTCTTAAATAGTTGGAAGCGGTAAAGACATCAGGGTTTACAATTTCTTCTCGCAATCTACTAAATTCAGAATCCGTTAAGCTAACCCTATTGAGGGCTTCAAACTTTTTCCTAAAATTTTGTTCCAGCGCATTTCTATCTCTTATATCCTGACGATAAGTATATTTTAAATCAGTCAACTTGCTGATTAATTCATTTTCTATTTGAAGTTCTTTCGTCATTAATCTTTTTTATCAAGCCTGTTACTTTTCCGCTTAAGGTTTTAGCAGGTAAACTGCCAATGTAGCAATTATATTTAATTTATCCCTGAATCATAGATAAGATTTGTACGAGCTGGAAGAATATATTGGCTCCATACTAACTGAACTATAATTCATCCCCTATAATACGCCGTTGATATGAAAGGAAATACCTAAATTCACGGCTGCAATACTTCACTTTTAAACTTCTTTATAATCAATCCACATTATGAATTGCGGGATCGGAAGGGGTTTCGTTAAATGAGTTATGCTTAAGTCCACCAAGACTGATGAAACGAAAACTATGGGAGGAGCCAATATGATTCGGCTCATAATTCGAGTTCCGTAGGAATATTGTTAGGAAAATGCAAGGCATCTTGTGGTGGTGGGTCAGCTACTGAAGGATATTCTCCAGAGAGGCGCAATTCTATTCTTCTCTCCTAGTAAACATTAAATTGCATTTAAAAAGGTCTTAAATCTTAATTTTTTTCTAACTTTAACGAGCTAAAACGATAGCCATGAAAAAGAGAAAAAATGGGACCAATGCCGGATTTGGCCTTACTGCATGGATAAAAAGTATTGATAACATACTGATTATTAGCAGATTATAAAAAAAAAACAAGGGGGTTGGAATGGGTAAGGAAATGATACTCCGTTAAGACCAGAGATGCTTACAGGTGCAATGTAAGCGAGAGTGTTGGAATGGGTAAGGAAATGATACTCCGTTAAGACCTAAATGGGTGGCCGATTCTGAAGATAATATCCGTTGGAATGGGCAAGGAAAGAGGCCTCTAACTCCTATTTTACTTCAGTATCATGCAACTTCTTAGTCACAAAATATTTATTCGGCTCACTTGGGAGAGTGCGCAGGACCGGTGTTATGAAAATTCTAGACATCTTATGGTGGTGAGTCAGCAGCTAATGGAGATTCCGGCGAAGAGAATGGAAAATGAGGTCTATTATTCGGACTGGGAGAAAGCCACGGATTATAATGGCATTAAAAAATGAAATTAATATAAAAATCTATCCCCGTCTTTTCAATCCCTCGTCAAAAATTCCGCCCACAACGGATAATGATCCGAGATCTTCCAAGACAATTCATTCTTCGTCAATTTCTGCCCAGAGAGTGCTTTACCTACAAAATCATAATTCCCACCTCTTGCATATTCAAGTGACAATTTTGGTGTTCCTTTATCCCCTTCGAACCAAGCAATGTGATCATAAAATTTTGTCTTGTCAAAAATAGAACGGGTAACCAATTGCAAATCTCCAGGGATGTACAGCCCTTCCGAAATAAACGTCTCATGTAATAAATCACCTCTCTTCTCGATATTAAAATCACCCAAGGCTATCAGGTTTTTATCATACGCATTTTCCGCTTTCCCCCAATCTGACAACCAACTTGCTATGGCTTTCAATTCGGGAATCCGATCTTTCGCTTTTTTACCGTAGAGGATATGCAAAGTAACCAAGATGAAAGACTTATCATTGATCTTAAAACTAACGGCATAAGGTGTCCTTGCAAATTGAGTGGTTAATGCCTCTTCACCTATCTTATTCAACTCTTCTTTCGGAACGACTAATTCACTCGCCAATCCAGACAACTGCACTCTTCTGGAGTCAAAGACATATGCCATTCGCTCCCCATTTCCCGCAGATCCTTGTGTCACATCCGTCAGAATAAATCCCCAGTGATCTCCAAGGAATTCCATCATGGCTTTTAGTGCTGAGATATTGGCTTTTACTTCCTGAATCGCAATGACATCAAAACGAGAAACGACTTCCGCAATGGAAGCGATACTCAACAGGTCTCGTTTGGGGCTGTCTTCTTTTCCTGAAATCCACTTTTCAGTGAATTTTCCGAAGGCTCTGATATTCCAGGAGGCGATTAGTAGGTTACGATCCATTTTTTTTGCAGGGATGCTGGCATCGAGGTTTTCTTGGAGCGCTAATAGGGAGTCGGTGACATACTTGTGCCGGGTGAGGTTTGTTATTTTTTTCATGTTGCCTGTGAATTCGTAGAAAAGTAAAAATTTCTTTTGGTCTGGAAGTAACTTAGTAATTCTTTCGATTATTTCATAAGTTGTGAAACAGAATCTTAAGAGTATCCGTCCACTCCTCCCCATCTTGGGGCCCTCTCCACTAGGTAGTACCTTTGCCCAAAACAAGGTACATGAAAAAAACAGAAAGAATTGATCACATTAACTATTGGCGCCAAAGTGGTCAGACGAAGAAAGCCTACAGTGAATTAGCTGGAATAAAGTATGCAA
>CAZDTI010000241.1:0-13030 GCA_964508085.1 uncultured Saprospiraceae bacterium
GTGGAAACCAAGAATAGTATCCTTGTTGTCTGTATCGTAAACTATCCGAATGGCTTTCCGCCCTTCAGGATGTTCCCAGTATAACGACTTATGATTTTCAGGAGCTCTTGCTAAAACTGTCCCGTAGATTTGATATTCAATTTCGAAGAATTTTGCGGAGTTGAACCAAATGCCAGGATTGTAAGCTACGGGTTTTCCACAAATGTTATACGCTACTGTCTCACCCATCATCTTTCCAGTGTACCAAATGGCTTCAATGTTTCTTCTACCTTCACGAGGCTCTCTCATTTGTGCACAATCGCCAATGGCGTAGATATCTGGCGTATTTGTTTCTAACATTTCATTTACTAAAATGCCTCTTTGCATTTCGATGCCAGAATCTTTTAGGAAACTCGTGTTTGGATGAACACCAGCGGTGAGTCCAACGAAGCCACAGTCGATGCGTTCTCCTTTGTTGGTTATAACGGCGCAAGCTTTTCCGTTACCATCGTCTACAATTTCTTTTAGCTCTGTTTCTAGCCTTAAATCAATATCATTTTCGAGGATGTGTCTGCCAATCATGGCTGACTCTTCTTTTGGTAGGACCATATTCCAATAGGCATTTTCTCTTACTAAGAAAGTAACTGGAATATGACGAGAGTGAAACATCTCTGCCATTTCGATCCCTATTAAGCCACCTCCAATGATGACGGCTCGGTTGAGTCCGGTGCTGTGCCTTTCCATGGCTTCGAGATCCTGTAGGGTATACATCCCATGTACACCATCCAGGTCTTGTCCAGGCCAGCCAAATTTATTTGATTCAGAACCAGAGGCAATGATGAGTTTGTCATAAGACATTTTCTCCCCTCCCTTGAAGGAAAGACTTTTGTTTTGCGGATCTACTTTTTCGACATAGCCTTTTTTGAGATCGATGCGGTTTTTCTCCCAGAACCAATTTTCATAGGGCTGTGTATCCTGTAGCCGCATATGACCCATATAGATATACATAAGGGCTGTACGGGAAAAGAAATAATCAGACTCTGCAGAAATGACAGTAATTTTGTGATCGCTGAGTTTGCGTAGGAAACGGGCTGCGGTGATTCCGCTGATTCCGTTACCAATAATGGCGATGTGCATATATTTGGTTTTGACGTTTATACGTATCGTTCGCTTTTATGCATAATGCATAATGCATAAACAAGCGTTGCTGTTGCAATAATAACGACTTAGGTTACAGCAAGGTAATAAAATGTTTCGAAAAGATAGAGGTGGCGACTTTTGGAGGGTGTTTTTTTGAGAAGATGTCTGTGTAAGGACAGGAGGGGAGATGGCCTAAGATGTGGAAAAAGGCGTTTACTTTCTTCTAGAGGGTTTATGTTTTATTGAAACTTTGATTGAGCCTCTAAGCCGGATATTCCACAAAATTCCTAGGCGTCTCATACAATCTCACCGTCACCTCATACCGATCCTCCAAATGCTCGTCCAAAATTTGCCAAATCACATAACAAATATTTTCCGCAGTAGGAATTAAGTTTTTAAACTCGGCGACATCCAAATTGAGGTTCTTATGATCAAAACGGTCTTCAATTTGAGTTTTGATGATCTCCTTTAGAATTTTTAAGTCAATAAGATAACCTGTCTCGGGGTCTACCTCTCCAACTACTTTGACTTCCATTTCATAGTTATGGCCATGAAAATTAGGATTATTACAGAGGCCGAATACTTCCTGATTTCTCTCATCAGACCAATCGGGGCGATAGAGGCGATGGGCAGCGTTGAAGTGTGCTTTTCGGAAGACGGCAATTCTCATAATTAGGTTGATCTTTGTTTTGGAGCGTTAAGTCTTAACAATAGTACTAAAATAATAGTAATTCGAACAATTACATAAACCAAAATCCGCCCCGAAGGTTTAATGGTTTCTTTATTGATACAGAATCACCTTCCAGAGAAAGCCTATCCACCTAGTCTAAGATTAAAAGCTCCAAATTCAGAGAAATGTCATAAAACTTGAACCCCAAAGAAAACATTCAATATAAATATGTATTTTTGGCCTGAATCAACAAGTATTGCTGAACTATAGGAAAGCAGTACTGCTTGTTTAAGAAAAACATGTAAAAAATGTCAAACATATATCAGTTTAAGGTACAAGGCTTGACAAACGGAGAGATTGACTTTTCGAATTTCAAAGGGAAGAAGATAATGATCGTGAATCTGGCATCTGAATGTGGATTCACCTCACAATATCAACAATTACAGGAGTTACACGAACAAAGCGGAGATAAAATACAAGTCATAGGTTTTCCCTGTAACGACTTTGGCGGCCAGGAACCTGGTAGTGCCGATGAAATTCAGAATTTTTGTTCCATAAATTATGGGGTTACATTCCCCTTGGCTACCAAAGTAGCGATACTTGGCGATGATCCACACCCAATATATCAGTGGCTCACCCAAAAAGAAAAGAACGGAGTGGCAGAGAGCGAAGTAAAATGGAACTTCCATAAATACCTCCTCAATGAAGAGGGACAATTGGTAAAAGATCTACCTTCAGCGGTTTCTCCTATAGATGAAGCCGTCCTTGATTGGATAACGAAGTAATATAATTTCAACATCCACTTTCCTTAAACTGGTCGAATAGACGAACTACCTGTCGAGCATCACTATTCTTTGCTCAGATGGCAATGTTCGCCTAAATTGTAATAACTCATGCAGTTCGACCAAATAACCGGACATCATAAGCTAAAATCGCAATTGTGTCAGCTGGCACAGGATGCTCGGGTTCCGCACGCCCAAATCTTCCTCGGGCCGGAGGGCTGTGGTAAATTGGCGATCGCCATTGCTTTTGCGCAATATGTCCTTTGTGAGAATAAGACAGATTCCGAATCCTGCGGTCAATGCGGGGCTTGCATCAAAGCTTCCAAATTCATTCATCCCGATATTCATTTTTCCTTTCCTGTAGTTGGTTCTAAAATGACCAGTAATCACTTTCTGGCAGAATGGCGCGAAGCCCTTCAGGAAAATGTTTACATGGATATTAATCAATGGTTACAAAAGATCGGAGCAGAGAACAAACAGGGGAATATCAACGTAGATGAATGTAACAGTATCATTAAGAAACTGAGTCTTAAGACTTTTGAGGCGAATTATAAAATATTAATCATCTGGTTGCCGGAATATTTGGGGAAAGAGGGAAATCGTTTATTGAAGTTGATAGAAGAGCCGCCAGAAAATACGTTGTTTGTTTTGGTGGCAGAAGATCAAGAAAGAATTCTTCAAACCATTTTGTCCCGCTGCCAATTGATGAAAATAAACCGCTTCAGTGATGAGGATATAACAGCGGCATTAGGAGCTAAACATCCGGGAACTGCTGCGGATCGATTAGCCACTGTAACGCACATGGCAAGTGGTAATTTGAATGAGGCTTATAAAATATTTCAACAGGCAGAAAACGATCAGGCTGCTTTATTCTTAGACTGGTTGCGTCGATGCTATCAGGGTAATGGAGCCAAGTTGGTGAAGTGGGTAGAAGCTTTCGCCAAAATAGGAAGAGAAAATCAAAAACAATTTGTCCAATACGCGCTCCACTTTATGAGGGAGTTTTTGCAATTAACTATTGCACCGGCTAGTCCGGTTCGATTGCTTAATAACGAACTTACAACTGCGAAAAAATTGACGAAAGTCATAAGCGCAGCACACGTAATGGAAATCACAGGATTATTGGATGATTGTTATTATCATATAGAAAGAAATGCAAATCCGAAAATATTATTTTTAGATGCCTCTATTAAGATTAATAAAATAATAAAAGGTAGAAAATAACGGAAAATTGGATTTCTTTGAAAAAGCATTAAAATACATAAACTATGGCATGTGCGAATTGTTCTACAGGAACAGGAAAAGATGGCAAAGTCTCTGGCTGTAATAGCAATGGAAGTTGTTCTACCGGAGGCTGTAATAGAATGAATACTTACGATTGGTTGTCCACCAAAGATATACGTGATGTAGATGGCTTTAATTTAGTGGAAGTCAGTTTTCAAAACGGTTCAAGAAAAGGCTTTTTTACCAATCCGATGCATACGCATGCATTGACAGGAGATATGGTTGTTGTAGAATCTGGAAACGGGTATGATGTTGGAAAAATAACTTTGTCCGGAGAGTTGGTGCGTTTGCAAATGAAGAAGAAAAAAGCGAACAACAAATCGGTGGAACATAAAGTTATCCGAATTGCTAATCCACGAGATTTGGATAAAATGGCGGAGGCAAGGTCATTGGAAAAGGGGACGATGGTGAAAGCCAGGGTCATCGCTCGATCTTTGAAACTGGAGATGAAGATTGGAGATGTGGAGTACCAAGCAGATAGAAAGAAAGCAACCTTTTTTTATACGGCAGATGGACGAGTTGATTTTAGAGAACTTATCCGAAATTTTGCAAAAGAATTTAAGGTTAAAATTGAAATGCGACAGATTGGTGCTCGTCAAGAATCTGCGCGGATTGGTGGTATTGGAAGTTGTGGGAGAGAGTTATGTTGCTCTACTTGGCTCACAGATTTTAAATCAGTATCAACGACTGCCGCTCGTTATCAGAATTTAGCGATCAATCAAACCAAGTTGTCCGGTCAGTGTGGTCGATTGAAATGTTGCCTTAATTTTGAATTGGATTCCTACATGGATGCTTTGCAGCATTTCCCGAAAGGAGCTGACAAACTGCACACAGAGGCAGGAATGGCTTCGCTCATAAAAACGGATGTCTTCAAAGGACTCATGTACTATGTCTACAACACAAAGGAAGGAAGAGGAAAGTTTTACCCTTTAAAAATTGAAAAAGTAAAAGAAATACAAGCATTAAATAAGGAAGGTAAGAAACCAACAGAATTAATGTCTTACGCGGACTTGTTTGATGAGGGAATGGATCAGGCGCAAAAAGAAGCTGACGATTATTCTGGTGGTGATTTAACTGGAGTTATTGAATTGCCTCCGGAAAAAAGACGCAAGAAAAAACGGAATAACAGAAACCGAAATAAAGGAGGGAAAGATAGAAGAGGAGACAAAAGAGGCCCAAAAGCAAAGGCGAAACCAGGAGATAAAAAAGATTCAAGAGGTAAGAAGCAGGGGAATAAGAAAGGTCCAAAACAATCTGGCCCTAAGAATAATGCTGGCGGTGGCAATAATAAACCGAAAGCACAGGGAAATAATAAGCCTAAGTCCAAAGGAAATGATCAGCAAAAGACAGAAGGCAATAAGTCGGGCAAAGGCGGCGGTAATAATCGGAACCGAAATAAAAACAGAAAGCCACGTCCGCCAAGAGGCAATAAGCCGAAAGGAAATGGGGAGAATAAGGGAGGAGGTGATAAAGGCGGTGATGGTAATAAAGGATAATTAAAAGGGTAGATGATGGCAGATGAGGGCAGATGAGGGTGGATAAGGGTTTCCCACAATCGCGAATATGCGCGTCAGTGGGAAACCCTTATCTACCCTCCTAAATAAAGTCAATCAGTTAATAATTTTAAAAGAAAATGAAGTACGACATTACGGTTATCGGTTCTGGCCCTGGGGGCTATGTAGCAGCCATTAGAGCAGCACAGTTGGGCATGAAAACGGCCATTATTGAAAAGTATAAAACATTAGGAGGTACTTGCCTCAACGTCGGATGTATTCCATCAAAAGCATTGTTAGATTCTTCGGAGCACTACCATAATGCTCATAAAAAGTTTACAGAACATGGAATCAATCTGACCGGTTTGGAAGTAGATATGAAGCAAATGATTGCTAGGAAAAACGAGGTGGTTTCTAAAACCTGTGATGGAGTGGCGTTCTTGATGAAGAAAAATAAAATTGATGTCTATCACGGACATGGTTCCTTCAAGGATGCGAAGACGATTCGTATCGCTCAGGAGGATGGAAAGATTTTGGAAATAGAATCGGAAAAAACCATCATCGCCACTGGTTCAAAACCAATAGCACCACCTGCATTTAATTATGATAAAAACAGAGTGATTACTTCCACTGAAGCACTCAATATAGATAAGGTGCCAAAGCGTATGGTAGTTATAGGGGGCGGAGTGATCGGCCTAGAATTAGGTTCTGTATTCGCTCGTCTGGGGACGGAAGTTGAAGTGGTTGAATTTATGGATCGCATCATCGCGGGAATGGATAAAGACTGTAGCAAGGAATTACAACGTTCGTTGAAAAAGCTGGGAATGAAATTTCACCTCAATCATGCCGTAACGGATGTGAAAGGTACCGCAAAAGGGGTAACGGTCAATTACAAGAAAAAAGACACGGAGGACATTCTGTCTATAGAAGCGGATTATTGTTTGATTGCAATTGGTCGAAAACCATATACGGATAAATTGGGTTTAGAAAATGTAGGAGTGCAATTGGACGAACGTAATCGTGTTGTTGTAGATGAACATTTGGAAACCAATGTGCCAGGAATCTTTGCCATTGGAGATGTAGTGAAAGGTGCGATGTTGGCGCACAAAGCAGAAGAGGAAGGAGTGTTAGTTGCAGAATATATTGCTGGCCAAAAACCACACATTGATTATAACTTAATACCAGGTGTTGTTTACACATGGCCGGAAGTAGCGGCTGTTGGAAAGACAGAAGGTGAGTTGAAAGCAGAAGGTCGGGCGTACAAGTCTGGTAAATTCCCATTCAAAGCTTTAGGTCGTGCTCGCGCGAGTACTGATATGGAAGGAATGGTAAAAGTTTTAGCTGATAAAGAGACAGATGAGATACTAGGTGTACATATTGTTGGACCACGTGCTGCAGATATGATTGCTGAAGGAGTTGCCTTAATGGAATTCCGTGCTTCCGCAGAAGATGCGGCGCGTATGTCACACGCGCATCCAACGTATACAGAGGCTTTCCGGGAGGCAGCTTTGGCAGCTACGGATAATCGGCCGTTGCATATTTAGGACGATAGAGATTTCACTTGAAAAATAAGAAACCCCGCTATTGCTTTTGCAGTGGTGGGGTTTTCTGATCACCGTACAAACTCCCGTTCAAAAACTTTTGTATTCCCTCGGCTATCTGTGACCTCTAATCGTAATACATGCTCCCCTTTCTCTGTCTGCTCATCAAAACGATGTGTCAACAAATCTTTCTTAGAATCGTATTCTAATAATATCCATCGCCCATCAATGGTAGCTTCATAATCGAAATACGTGACGTTTCTCGCCGTTTCAAAGTTGTCAGTTACTTTGAAAGACATCTTGTTGAAGCCTTTCATATTCTTTTTGAAATTGACCGCTTTGATCGTAGGTGCTTTGGTATCTGTCATTATAGAGAAGTCTCCAAGATCGCGAACTTTGGCAACTAGTCGTCCTTCTTTCCATTTTCCACTACAGTTTGTAATGTTATTGTTTTTATCGCAGTAAGCTACGAATGCTTTGGAGCGTAAAGAGTCGGGAAGTCCTATCGGACGAATACCAATGTCATAGTACTTATGTACTGGAGTTGTATACTCATGTACATGATGTACGGGGGAATACATGTTGGTCGATTGGTCGGTAGAAGCACTGTATTTTAGGTACAAGTTCTCATACAAACTTCGTTTTGGGAAGTACAAGTACAAACCATCATTACTCACAATGTTTTCTTCATCGTAGGGTAGGAGGTAGTTGAAAGAAATCGATTTTGGTTCCTTCACCGTTGCTCGTTTGACCCAGAATTCTAAGGTAGAATAATTGCCTGCCTGATCCTCCGACAGTATGGTGATTTTACTTGCTTTTCCCTTACTCAATTTAACCACCCCATCATTTATCTTCTTTTGATAAATCGATAAATTATTTCCCGGAAGGCGATAGCAACGATTGAAATAACTCTTTTTCGAAACCTGCTCTTCATAATCCAAATGTGCATTGATGTACCGGGATTCTGCAAAATCAAAAGTCTCCATTTTGAAATCATAAATCAGCTTTTCATCTTGAAACATTTTGACAGCATAGACGCCATTCCAATTGTTGACGCCATTCATGTGGTCATAAGTTTTTATCCCAAAACCAACACGCCAGGCACCCAGCATTAAGGTGTCTCCTTGTAAACGATAATTACCACCTTTTGCAAGCGTTTTCCTTGTCTTTGTTTCTAGTGTTTCTCTTTTGTTGTTCAGGAAATAAGTTTTCAATTCATGAATTTTTGGCGCGCGGGTGTCTTTTGTTTTAAAACCAAAAAGCAAAGGATTGATTGGTCGCTCAGAATCCGTGTCTCTAATTTCAAAATGCAAATGTGGCCCAAAAGAACGACCAGATAAACCCAATGTTCCAATTTGGTCACCTTGCTTAAACGCAAAACGACCTGCCTCTGGAAATAAATCTACTTCAAAAGCCTTTTTCTGATACTGCATTTCTTTTACATATTCTTCCAACTCGTCTGTGAATTTATGCATATGCGCATAAACAGAAGTGTAACCATTAGGATGAGCGATGTAAACGACTTTGCCATAACTGCCCGACTGCATTTTTATTCGAGCTACATAACCGTCTGCTACAGAAAATAGAGGTTGTCCGATTCTGCCTTTATGTGCTTTGATGTCAATGCCAGCATGTAAGTGATTAGGACGGAGTTCTCCGAAGGTGCCAGAGAGAAAGATGGGATAACCAACCGGAGATTGGAAATAATCTTGTGGATAATCTTTAGTATCCGTATTGGTGAAGGCTAACAAAGTGATTACGATAGCCGATAGTGTAAGAAGAAAGCTTCTAGTGATCATGGTGTTATTTGTGTTTTTGCAAATATAAGTAATTGGGAAAGAATATTTCAACCCTAAAGGGAAGCTCAAGGGTAACCTCAAGTACAAGTGAAAATCCCTTATTACACGAGTCAATACGCGAGTGGCTTGCGAATTGAGCGTTTTGAAGTTGAAGTTGCACTTGAGATTGCGGTTGAAAAAGAGGTTGCAGTTGAAAAAGATTCTTATGATTGTCTTATTTTCTCCCCCCTCACACTACAATATCCCCCAAAAAAAGAAGACCTTTGCGCTTTCAAAAAATACAGCTATTCGTTTATCGTTCTGTTATTAAAAGCTGCTTCATTGCTGAACTGTAAGCTAATTCACATAAAAAAGCGCAATATGATCCTCTTCTTTGGCAACCCCACAAAAAAAATCTTCGCTATTCAATGTCCTGAGCAACCTTCAGAGGAAGATATTCAAAAATTATCATGGCTCTTTGGCAATGAAGAACAGGTGGAATCCCTTGTCTTATATGGCACTTTCGTTGGTCCGCGGGCTGCCATGATTACACCTTGGAGTACCAATGCCGTAGAAATAACGCAGAATATGGGCATCTCCGGTATTGAACGAATTGAAGAATTTATGGGAATGGAAGGAGCGAAAAGCCAATTCGATCCAATGATCTCTCAGAAATATGATGGCCTAAACCAGGATATTTTCTCCATTAATATCAAACCAGAAGAGATCAAGCAGGTAAAAGACATTGCCGCTTTCAATCAGATGGAAGGGCTTGCGCTAAGCTCAGAAGAAATCAACTACCTTAAAGGAGTTGCAGAAAAAATTGGAAGGCCCTTAACAGATTCTGAAGTCTTTGGATTCTCACAAGTGAATAGTGAACACTGTCGCCATAAAATTTTCAATGGAACATTTGTTATCGATGGTGAGGAAAAACCAACAACGCTTTTCAAACTCATCAAAGAAACTTCGAAGCAGCATCCTAATGACATCGTCTCTGCTTACGAAGACAATGTCGCTTTCATCAAAGGACCAGAGGTCGTGCAGTTTGCACCAGATAGGGCTGACCAAGCAGACTACTACAAAAAGAAAAAATTCCAATCCGTCATTTCATTAAAAGCAGAAACACATAACTTCCCAACTACAGTAGAGCCATTCAATGGTGCAGCAACGGGGTCGGGTGGAGAAATCCGGGATCGATTAGCTGGTGGGAAAGGTTCCTTGCCTCTAGCCGGAACTGCAGTTTACATGACTTCCTATTCTCGCCTTAAAGAAAATCGTCCTTGGGAAAATGCGATGCCAGCCAGAGATTGGCTTTACCAAACACCAATGGACATTCTAATCAAAGCTTCTAATGGTGCTTCCGATTTCGGAAATAAATTTGGTCAACCATTAATCAATGGTTCCGTGCTCACTTTCGAACATCAAGAGCATGCACGAAAATTAGGATTCGACAAAGTGATCATGATGGCAGGTGGTATTGGTTATGGAAAAGCGGACCAAGCCATAAAAGCAGCTCCAAAGAAAGGAGATAAAATAGTTATCCTAGGTGGCGATAATTATAGAATTGGAATGGGCGGTGCTGCGGTTTCTTCTGCGGATACTGGAGCTTTCAGTACTGGTATCGAATTGAACGCGGTGCAGCGATCCAACCCTGAAATGCAAAAACGAGTGGCGAATGCGATCAGAGGAATGGTGGAAAATGACATTAACCCAATCGTTTCTATTCACGATCATGGAGCTGGCGGACATTTGAATTGTTTGTCTGAGTTGGTAGAAGAAATCGGAGGAAAAATAAACTTAGATAAATTGCCGGTAGGTGATCCAACTTTGTCAGCTAAAGAAATAATTGGCAACGAATCTCAAGAACGAATGGGACTCGTCATCTCACCCGAAGATTTAGACACATTGCAGAAAATTGCAGACCGCGAACGTGCTCCAATGTATGAGGTAGGAGAGGTGTCCGGTGATCACCGTTTTACTTTTGAATCCGAAACGACTAAAGCCAAACCAATGGATTTAGCACTGGAAGATATGTTCGGTTCTTCTCCTAAAACAATTATGACAGATAAAAAGATTGATCGGAAATACACTGCTCCGGGAATCCGTGTGGATAACATTCCGGAATATGTAAATAAATTGTTACGATTAGAAGCGGTGGCTTGTAAAGATTGGTTGACAAATAAAGTAGACCGTTGTGTTGGAGGACGAGTAGCGAAGCAGCAATGTGCGGGTCCACTACAATTGCCATTGAATAACTGTGGTGTAATGGCCCTAGATTTTGAAGGCAAAGAAGGAATTGCTACGTCCATCGGACATGCGCCATTGAGCGCTTTGATTGATCCGGCAGCAGGTTCGCGAAATGCAATTGCCGAGGCTTTGACCAATATTATTTGGGCACCACTGAAAGATGGATTGAAATCTCTTTCGCTTTCCGCAAATTGGATGTGGCCTTGCCGAAATCAGGGAGAAGATGCGAGATTGTATGCCGCAGTAGAAGCGGTTTCTACTTTCTCTATTGCTTTAGGTATTAATGTGCCAACAGGTAAGGATTCTTTGTCTATGAAACAAAAATATGGAGAAGAAGAAGTCTTGTCGCCGGGTACAGTCGTAATATCTGCGGTGGGGAATTGTAATGACATTAATAAAGTAGTAGAACCTGTTTTGAAATCAGATGGCGGTTCTATTTACTATATCAACTTGTCGCAAGACCGTTACCAGTTAGGCGGTTCTTCTTTTGCGCAAACGAAAAATAAAGTAGGTGCTGCGACTCCTGATATTAAAGATGCTGCGGCTTTCGCTAAAACATTTGATGTGATTCAAGACTTGATAAAGAAAGATTTAATAGTGGCGGGGCATGATGTTTCTTCAGGTGGTTTGATCACAACATTGTTGGAGCTTTGTTTTGCAACACCATCCCTTGGAGCCAGTTTAGATTTGAAAGACCTGAAAGAAAAAGATGCGGTAAAAGTATTGTTTGCTGAAAATTGTGGAATTGTATTTCAAGCTAAAGACAAGACAGTAGCAGCAACATTGAAAGAGAATAATATTGACTATTGCTATCTCGGAGAGACTACGGAAGGAGAGGTCTTGACAATTAAAAATGGAGAGGACAGTCACGAATTCAATATTCCAGAAGCAAGAGACGCTTGGTTTGAAACTTCTTATTTGTTAGACCAAAAGCAAACGGCTAATGATTTAGCTACAGCTCGTTTTGAGAATTACAAAGCACAACCATTGACTTATGACTTCCCAGATAACTTTACGGGGAAATTACCAGTTATTGACGATTCGAAGCCAAGACCAAAAGCTGCTATCCTACGAGAAAAAGGCTCTAACTCTGAGCGTGAAATGGCGAATGCTTTATATCTCGCTGGCTTTGAGGTGAAGGATATTCACATGACGGATTTGATTTCCGGAAGAGAGAACTTAGAAGACATTCAGTTTCTTGGCGCGGTTGGTGGATTTTCTAATTCCGACGTGCTTGGTTCTGCTAAAGGTTGGGCGGGTGCTTTCCGTTACAACGAAATAGCAAGAACTAGCTTGGAGAATTTCTTCAATAGAGAAGACGTGCTCTCTGTTGGGATTTGCAACGGTTGTCAATTGTTTTTAGAATTGGGTTTAATAAACCCCGATCACGAAAAGTTGTCGAAGATGACTTACAACGATTCTGGAAAACACGAAAGTAATTTCACCTCTGTTGAGATTCAAGAAAATAATTCCATAATGCTTTCCAGTTTAGAAGGTGCACGTTTGGGGGTTTGGATTTCTCATGGAGAAGGAAAATTTAGTATGCCATTGGCAGAAAATAGATACAACATTGTAGCGAAGTATGGTTACGAAGGTTATCCTGCAAATCCGAATGGTAGTGATTACAACACCGCTATGATTTGTAGCGCTGATGGTCGCCACTTAGCTACTATGCCGCATATTGAACGTTCTACTTTTCAGTGGAATTGGGCGCATTATGAGGCAGGCAGACAAGACGAAGTGTCTCCATGGTTGGAAGCTTTTGTAAACGCACGGAAGTGGTTGACAGGTGAGTTGACGACAGCGAAGGTGGTGACTGCCACAAACGGATAGGTAACCACAACGACTTGCTCTGAATTTGCCTGAAAGCTTCCTCTCATTTATTGGAAGAGACAGCGCTATGAAGCAAAACGTTTTTAACAAACAACGCTAATGGATTTATTCAACCCCAATCCTGCTACTAAAAATCTTCTTCCGTACGAAGGAACTGTCCACTACCACGGTAAAATTTTCAATCAAGAAAAATCCGAATACTACCTCCAATATCTCCTAGAAGAAATTCCCTGGAAAAACGACGAAGCATTCATCTTTGGTAAACACTTTGTTACAAAAAGAA
>CAZDTI010000242.1:0-13024 GCA_964508085.1 uncultured Saprospiraceae bacterium
CAATGGGCTTAAAAAAACGAGCAAAAGTTAGTGCCGAATTTAGTATGTCTTCTCTGACAGATATTATCTTTCTGTTGTTGATCTTTTTCATGCTTACGGCAAATTTTGTAAAAATAGATAACCTGGAATTACCGGAATCGGATTCCATCACAGTAGCACCCACTTCGATTGCTGTCTCTCTAGCTAAAAACGGAGAGATGAAATTGAATGGCGAGTTAATCACCATGGGAAAGTTGACGAGTGCTGTTAGAAAGGAACTAGCAGCTCAAGAAGATCGTGAAAACGCTACAATTACTATAGTTGCCGAAGTAGGCGTTCCTTTCAAGAAGGTTACGGATATAATGAATGTAGCTAAACAACTTCGGATGAAAGCGATACTTGCGACTACGCCAAAAGGTTGATGTTGCACTTGAGGTTGAGATTGAAAACATTCCATTTTTTTAAAGTAGAAACCAATCACCATATGGGTATCAAAAAAAGATCTAAAGTACAAGCTGAGTTCAACATGTCCTCAATGACAGATATTATCTTCTTGTTATTGATCTTCTTTATGTTGACTTCCAATCTGGTGGCCCCTAACGCCCTCAATTTGAAGTTGCCAGGTAGAGGAACCTCTGCGACCGTCAGTTCCACGCCAACAGATGTTTCCATAGATAGAAAAGGAAATTATCGACTAGATGGAAAAACCAGCACTCCTTCAAAAATCGAAAGAGCTTTGCGCAACCAAAAAAAGAGAGAAAAGAATATGGCCATTACCATTTCGCCAGCTGATAAAGCTCCAGTAGAATCAGTAGTTAGAATAATGGATATCGCAATGCGTTATCAGATCAATGCGATTTTAGCAACGGAGGAGTGATATTGTTGTTTGGTGAGGTTGTGACAATGGAAAGGGAGACAAAGTAATGGAAACCTTATGCACTTTCAGTGCCGCTTGAAGTTAGAGCCGGTCAAATGAAGCAAAAGGCAAACGTTATAATCCAGTTAAAACAACCAAGCACTAACACCAAAAACAACTTTTAAACCATCTCCACTAAAAACCCATTTCAGAAAACTTAAAATTGCTAATCATGGACACTACCTTGCATCAAGAAGAAGAAAATAAGAAGAAAGGACTAATCGCTAGTACCATTTTCCATGCTGTATTAGTGTTATTATGTATCATGCCGTTTTTGACATTCCCAACACCGCCTCCTGGGCAAGCTGGGGTTTTGGTCTCTTTTGGAGAACCCGAAGTTGGTCAAGGAGAAGAAGAACCCGGGCCGGCTACTGCTGCTGAGGTTACCCCAGTGGAAGTAGAAGAACCTGAAACAGAGCCAGAGGTTGAAACAGAAAGAGAAGTCGAAGAAGTAAAGGAAAACCCTAAGCCGAAAGACCCTGTAAAGGACAATAGCAAAAAGGTAAATACAGATGACAACTCAAAGGAGATTGCTCTGAAGAAAAAAAGAGATAAAGAGAAAAGAATAAGAGATGCGGCGGAAAAAGAGAGAAGAGACAATGAGGCAAAGGCTGCTAAAGCAAAAGCGGACGCTGCAAAGGCTGCTGCTGATGCGAAAGCGAAAAAGGATAAAGAGTTTAACGATGCTAAGAACTCTATCGGTGATTTATTCAATAATAATGATGGGCAAGGCAGTGGCTCGGGTAGTCAAGGTACTTCTGGTACACCTGGCAACGCTGGTAACCCAGATGGTGATCCGGATGCCAACCGTTTGGATGGCTTAGGAAAGGGGAGTGGTGATGTGAGTGGTTTTGGAAATAGAGGTTTTGATCGTCCCGGAGCGATTACTGGGAATTTTCAGGAGATAGGTACGGTGAACATTAAGGTTTGTGTTGATGAAAGCGGAAAAGTTACTAGTGCTACCCCAAAATTAAGTGGATCTACAACTCAGAGTTCTAAACTACAAAGACTAGCGATTGCCAATGCTAAGAAATATAAGTTTGATAAGTCAGATGCGGGGACACAATGTGGGACCATTACTTATAGATTTAAGCTGCAATAAGTAATTCTGTAATTGATCTACAGGTTGATTGAGTTTAGAGAAATTAAATTTACTAAATCTTAAAAATTTAGTAACTTACGCCCAAGTTCAACTTTCCGAAGTTAGCTTAACTACATAGGAATATAGTGAGACACAATTTATTATATTATAATTAAAATACAATTGAAAAAGAGTAGCTTTGCAGCTGCTCTTTTTTTTATGCCTGTTCGTTAATTTCAACCGCTTTAGTATCCATGAATCACACACTCATATCCTACCAGGAAACCCTCGACTTCCTTTTTGAACAACTTCCCATGTATCAACGTCAGGGGGAAGAGGCCTTTAAGAAGGACCTCACCAACATTACGGCACTCTGTAAGGCATTAGGAAATCCACACGATGAATTCAATTCTATTCATATCGCAGGGACCAATGGAAAAGGGTCAACGGCACACTTGATCGCCTGCCTGTTCCAAACGCGTGGCCTCAAAGTGGGACTTTATACTTCTCCACATTACACCGATTTTCGGGAGCGAATAAAAATTAACGGGGCGTATATTTCAGAGGAAGCGGTAATTGCCTTTGTCAATGATCATGGTGAATTATTTGAGCAACTGCAACCTAGTTTTTTTGAAATAACCGTAGCTATGGCTTTTGACTATTTTGCAAAAGAAGAAGTTGATGTTGCAATTGTTGAAACAGGGCTTGGAGGGCGTTTGGATTCTACTAACATTATGCGCCCGGATTTGTCGGTTATTACCAATATCAGTTTGGATCACCAATCAATGCTTGGAGAAACTTTGCCGGAAATAGCAGGAGAGAAAGCAGGAATTATTAAACAGGAGGTTCCTGTAGTTATTGGAGAAACGCAAAAAGAAGTAAAGTCAGTCTTTGAAGACAAAGCGAAAGAAATGCGTGCAGATATTGTTTTTGCGGATAAGAGTTACCGTGCAGAGTTGAAGAAGGAAGTGAAAGATGGTTCTGTTTATACGATTTATAGAAATGGAAAAGCGTGCTATAATGATGTGAAAGTGGATATTCAAGGTCCTTTTCAGGAGAAGAATATGACGACCTTATTTCAATGTATCGAAAGTATCAATGACCTGAATTTGTTCAAAATGATTAGGGAATACGATATTAGAAATGGATTGCCAAAACTGAAAGAGTTGACAAATTACAAGGGACGATGGCAACGACTGCAAACGAATCCTACCGTGATTTGTGATTCCGCTCATAATGAAAGTGGACTTACCTACGCGATGGGAGCTTTAGAAGATATGACTTTTGATAAACTGCATATTGTACTGGGAATGGTAAATGACAAAGAAGTGGAGAAGATGCTGAAGTTCTTTCCGACCGAGGCGGTTTATTATTTTTGTAAAGCGGATATTCCAAGAGGTTTGGCAGCTGGGATCTTAAGGGATAAGGCAGGGGTTTTGGGATTGAAAGGAGAGACTTATGATTCTGTGCCTAGTGCTTTAGAGGCTGCAAAGAAGGAGGCAAGGAAGTCGGATTTGATCTATGTAGGGGGCTCTACTTTTGTGGTGGCGGAAGTGATATAAGAACTAAGAATAATGCAAACGAACCTTACAACAAAGAGCATAAACCAACCCAATGGATTTTAAATTCAGACCAGCAAATATAAATGAGTTAGACACCGCATTAGAGATGTTAAAGGAAGCAGCAAAGCATCTCCAGTCAAAAAATATAAATCAATGGGATTATTGGTTAAATCCTCTGCCAGAAAAGGTGAATTGGATTAAAGAAGGATTTCAAAATGAAGAATTTAATTTCATAATCCAGGCTGATGAAATCATCGGAATGTTCAGGCTGCTGAAGGAAGACGAATTGTACTGGGGAAAAGAAAAAGAAGCCGCAAAATATATTCACTCCTTAGTAATCAAGGGAAAATACGCTGGGCGTAAACTCGGTCAAAAGGTTATTGAAAGAATAATTGAAAACACTATAGCAGAAAATATCTATATTTTAAGATTGGATTGTAATTCGAAGAATGCAAGGTTATGTAATTATTATGAGAAACAAGGCTTTACAAAAGTACGTGAAAAACAAATGCCTCACTCCTTGAATAATTTATACGAAAAGAGGTTATATAGTTAGTATATTTGTGGTTTGAATTCCACCACACAGAAACACAAACGGCTTGCACATACACCAACTCAAATTAACCCAATTCAAAAACTACCCCTCTGCAGTCTTTGAATTTGATGAACGCCTCAATTGCATCGTCGGGCAAAACGGAGTCGGTAAAACCAACCTGCTGGACGCCATCCACTACCTGGCCATGTGTAAAAGCCATTTCTCCCTCCCAGACAAAAGCATCATCCAACACGATCAAGATTTCTTAAGATTGGAAGGGACTTTCTTTGCGGAAAATCAAAAGGAGGTCATCGTGGCTAAATTACCAAGAGGGAAAAAAAAGGTAATGGAGCGAAACGGGATTCCCTACAAAAAGCTCATAGAACACATCGGAATGATCCCCGTCGTCATGATCGTACCAGATGACACTCGGTTGGCAACAGAAGGAAGTGAACTCCGTAGAAGATTTATGGACACTGCTATGGCGCAGATGGATATGCCCTATTTAAAAGCTTTAGCGAAATACCAGCAGCTACTGAAGCAACGAAATGCTGCGCTCAAAGCCATGGCAAAGCAACAGAGACATGATCCCGTTTTACTACAAACTTATACGGAGCAAATGGAAATCCCTGCGAAATTGATTCATGAGAAGCGCAGTGTTTTTATTTCCGATTGGTTGCCTGTATTCCAGAAATATTATAACCACATTTCTGGAGCAAATGAAAAAGTTGGTTGTCATTATAAATCACAATTGTCAGAAGGTGATTTCTTAGAAATGACTCGTAATGCTCAAGAGAAAGATCGGATTTTGGCAAGAACGACTGTGGGGATTCACAAAGATGATTTGCGATTTGAGATCGAAGGTTATGAATTAAAGAAATTTGCCTCTCAGGGACAACTGAAATCATATGTGCTTGCCTTAAAACTCGCACTGCACGATTTACTAAAAGTAAGAAAGGGGCAAAATCCAATATTTTTGCTGGATGACATATTTGATAAATTAGATAAGAACCGAGTTCGGCAACTCTTAGAACTGCTGATTGAAAAAGATTTTGGCCAAGTATTCATTTCGGATACACATGAGGGCAGGGTAGTAGGCCTTGTAAAGGATTTCGCGGAAAG
The DNA here is from genome assembly GCA_964508085.1 of uncultured Saprospiraceae bacterium. GTDB lineage: Bacteria > Bacteroidota > Bacteroidia > Chitinophagales > Saprospiraceae > CALGLS01. The sequence continues at coordinate 5,196 of CAZDTI010000242.1, forward strand.
CTGGAAAGAGATTGTGGTGGAAAAGGGTAGATAGATAGATGGGCAGATAGGTGATGGGATTTCCCACTATTGCAAAGTTAGGCGAATCAAGGGAAACCTTATTTACCCATCCACCCTTCATCAAAAAATAACTTATGCTGAAAAAGCTACAACATAAAATTATCTCACACCCACTGGTCACGAGTTTTCTGGCCTGGTCGAAACGGAGATCCTTTCCAGGGTTTTTCGGGGTGCCGATTTATGACGTGACTGTATTTATTCTCCATGAAATCAAGCAGCAGGCGTTAATCACCAGAGCCAATTCTATGGCATTTAGTTTTTTCCTTTCCCTGTTTCCTTTCATTTTGTCTTTACTGACTTTGTTGCCTTACATCCAAGAATACCTGTTCCAGTACATTGTGATTGAAGATCAGGAGTTATTAGATATTCAAGACACTGGTGCATTATTGGGTCAATTGAAAATGCAATTCAAGGAGTTTATACCCGTTGGTGTTTTTGACACGATTGCAGATGTGGCCATGAATCCACGACCAGGGTTACTCTCGGTAGGTTTTATTTTTGCCACTTTTTTCGCATCGAATGGAATGATGTCGATGATGCGTGGTTTTGAAAAATCTTATCAATCTACTTTCAGAAAGCGAAGTGGTTGGCGTAAAAGAGTACTGGCTATTTTTCTGACCTTACTCATCGCTGGATTGGTGATAGTGTCGGTCGTACTCGTCGTATTGGGGCAGTTGTTAATGAATTGGTTGTTGACCTATTTATCTATAGATGTAATGGGTAGTTTTCTGTTGCAAAGCCTTCGATGGCTGGTTGTTATTGCCTTGTTCTATTTTGGAATCGCCATTATTTATAGGTATGGTTGTTCTACCATCCGCAAATTTTCTCTTTTTTCACCTGGAGCTTCTTTAGCTACCATCTTTACGATTTTGTCCTCTTTGGTTTTTTCTTTTTATGTAAAGGAATTTGATACTTATAATCAACTGTATGGATATATTGGAACCATCATCGTTATTATGCTTTGGATTCAGATCAATGCTTTTATCCTATTGGTTGGTTTTGAGTTGAATGCCAGTATTGCGGTGAATCGAGATTTGAAATTGATAGCTGAAGAGCGGTCTTTAGAGGAAAGAGAGCCTTAAAACGGGGATATTTCAAGTAGAGATGATTACTGTTTTATTTTAGTTCATTATCTACTCTTATTATGGTGAATTTTTTTTCAAAAAAAAACAAAAAATCCTGTAACCAAAGACAAAATGCTCCGTTAGACCATTTACAACGAATTTATAATTAACCCACCTGAACTTACTCACCTCAACGATTCATCGTTGTTAGGGACATTTTTATTTGTACTGTACGGCTGAATACAATGCATCTTTTCGTTCCCCAAATTACACCTAGTTATATACTATTAATATGTCATTCTAATAATTAATTCTGACTAATACCCAAAGTCAGTGTTAATCGAATGCTTCAGAATTATACACATTATTGTTATTTTGCATAATTTGTATTATTATTGTATGCCTTGTACCGACCTGCAAAATTTCAATAACGAAACCTAATTGCTTATAAGAAACAGACTTTTTTAAACACTATACCACAATACGTACCCATAACACTATCAGAACTATGAAGCATTTTATACATACTAAAGGCCGAAAGGCTGACAACAAACTTATTGCTCAATACGAGCAACATACTCAATTAGGGAGCTTTCCATCTTTTGGAGAAAATGAATATGTTTCTCTTCTCGATCATTTCGAAGAAGAAAACAATATTGAAAATGCATTGAATCTCATCAATCAGGCACTCTCACAGCACAAAGAATCTGGTCTTCTGCATTTGCGTAAAGCACGTCTTCTATTGTACACTAAAGATATTGACAAGGCTTTTGAATCCTTGGATCGAGCTGAAATTTTTGGATATTCAAATTTTGAAATAAGCTTGATGCGTGTTCGTGCTTATTGCTATAGAGAGGAATACAAAATTGCAAAAGAATTGTTGACCAATATGAAGATACAATGCTTCCACATCCCGGAGCAAATTTCAGAGGTTTACAATATGGAAGCGTTCTTATTTGAACGTACTGAAGAGTACAGCCAAATGTTTGAATCTTTGAAAGAAGCGATTCTTGAAAATCCAAAAAATAAGGAAGCTCTTGGTCGGATTTACCTTTGTGTAGAGATGTCTCATAAATACCAAGAATCTATTGTTTTGCATAAGCAGGTTCTGGATTTGGAGCCATACTCTTTTATGGCTTGGTTTAACTTAGCCCATGCCTATTTTGCAAATGGAGAATACAAAAAAGCCCTGGATGCTTTCGATTATGCTATTATTGTAAATGAGAATTTTGAATTGGCCTATCTGGATTGTGCAGAGCTTTGTTATTCTTTGCACATGTGGGAAAAGGCGTTGCCACTATACCTGAAGTTGTTGGAATTGATAGATGCGGATGAAGAATTGCTTTGTCGTATTGGAGAGTGCTACCAGAAATTGAGCGATTATGAACAAGCAAAAATATATTTATACCGAGCACTGGCCTTGAATCCTAAAGCTCCAGAAACCTATTTCCTAATTGGTCAATGTTATGCCATGCAAGGCATATGGGAAAGTTCCTTACACTTTTACAAACAAGCAGTTAAGCTGGATCCAGAGCGAGACGATTATATTGCGGCATTGGCTAAAAACCATGTCAAGTTGGGTTTTCCAATGAGAGCGATTCCTCTCTATAAAAAAGCGACGAGTATCGGGCCAGAGATGGGGAGCTACTGGGCGGAATTAACCCAGATATACATAAGCAAAAAGAAAATAAACGCAGCATTAGAGGTTTTGGACAAGGCTTCTGAAAGTGCCTATGATGCGCGTCTGTTATATTGTCAGGCGGCTTGCCAATTCATCAAGGCGGATAAAACCGCAGCGATGGATACTTTACGGGAGAGCTTACTGGAAGACTACCACCTACACACTATGTTATTCGAAATTTGTCCAAACCTGAAAGAGGACAGAGCCGTAAAAGCGATCATCCGGTATTTCAATCCGGAGGCGTAATAACGTATGTTAAACAAAACAGATTTTAAGAAATAATTGAATGTGTATTTAGATTTCCGGATGCTTTTGGCATTCGGGAATTCTTTTTTTTCAAGCTACTTAGGTTTTGTTTATATTATTAATCTTTCCTTTCCATGACCCGTTTGAATTCTCCAGAATTAAGTTCATTTCGCAACTTAAAATACTCTAACAAATCATTGTCTGAAAAAACCGTAGAATCTCCTTTAAAAATCGTACTAAAACTACGTCCATTTGCTCCTTTCTGCAATATCACTTGACTAGGGAAAGCCACTTCATAATTCTCAAAAACAACTAGCTCTTCAGAAAAAGATTTCAGTGTATAGCGAAGGATCTTTTCTTTAATCTGTAAGGAATAGTAAAGCACATCTCCATCCTGAACAATCTGCATCGATTCTATCTCAATCTTTTTATCTTGGTCTAAAATGAACCCCTTTCCAATAAAGGTAGTCGCATTTGTCTGCGTCCAGTTTTCAACGGATTGAAGATTAGTTGTTCCGTTATTAGCGGCTGTGTTTCTAGCTTTTGTTGATTCTGTAGCCTTAATGTTAGGCACTGACGAATTATTCCATTCTCCCAGGATCCAGTGGAAAGCAGACAACTCCGTACGATTTGTAGAAATATCACTTTTGCTTTCAACCTCCATGAGATCAGAAGCTTCCTCCATCGCCATTCCCGCAGCGGCAGGAGAAGGGGAAGAAACGATTTCCTCCATAACAGCCTTTGCATTTGACTCCTCAGAACGAACCGAAGGAACTGCAGTCGAAGCAGCAGCTTGCATTTCTTTTTTAACTTTAGAAGCTTTGGCAATTGTTTCTGTCTTATTCGGTGCAGAGTCTTTCATCGCCTTTTTCTTTGCCGCAATTTTTTTCGGTTTTTGATTCATGTTTTCCGCTAATAACTTACGTGTATTTTCTTCTTTCATATTGATGAAAACACTTTGTTGAACCCTCAGCTCTTTGGATGGATCACCCTCTAAAATAGGATTTGTATTTAGTCGGTTTAGCTGCGCACGATAGAGCGCCATGTCTTTTCTAGTGTTGTCCTGATCGCTGTATAATCCAATTTCTTCTAACACCAGTTGAGCGGATGGAGAAGTCGATTTCTGATTCATAGCCGTGGCATTCGACTTTCTTTGAAAAAGAAGGTTTAGTCCAGAGATGGCGAGTACCAATACCAAAAGAACACTAGCCATAGAAAGCCATCTGCGAATCAATTGTGGTGCACGCTGAGCGGTGGTCTGTTTATTATGCTGTTTGTGATTGTCCAAACGCCCTTCCAAACGATCCCAGGCACGAGACGAGGGAGGCCGATTGAGTTTTTCCTCATTGTCCTTAAAAAGGTCGAATATATCTTTAGAATCTTTCATTGTAAAATGATTGTTATACTTTTTTAATGCTACTATATGGTTTTCTCAAGAAGAAGTCCAGTTTAACCTACATCAGGATACTGAGCTGCTCTTACCAGTTTTCGCAAACGTTTTTTTGCCAAAATCAATTGCGACTTAGAAGTATTGATACTAATACCAAGTAATTCACCGATCTCCCGATGTTTATATCCTTCTAATACATATAAATTGAAAATAGTTCTATATCCGGTTGGCAGCTTATCGAGAAGTGCTAAAATATCGGCTGCCATCAATTCGTCCTCAATGCTGAGATTGGTTTTGAGTTCGACGTTGCTAATTTCTACGGTAAGTTTAAAATTGTGGCGCTTTCGCAAAAACATAAGAGACTCATTGACCATTATTCTCCTGATCCAACCTTCAAAACTGCCAGCTCCTTTATATTGATGCAAATGAGTAAGCACCTTAAAGAAGCCTTCTATTAAGACATCTTCTGCGTCTTCACGGTTTTTGCAGTAGCGCATGCAAACACCATTCATTTTGGGAGAATAGCGGTCATACAGCAGCTTCTGGGCATGCCGATCGCCATTTCTACAGGCTTCTATGAGTTCGAGTTCCGTCATTCTTATGTGTTTTCGACTAGATTAACTACAACTTAAAACGAAGTATTTTCTAAAAAGATTACTCAGAGGCATCAAGGGAAACATTAAATAACTTCGTTGTTGTATAGGGAAGATGCAATCACGCTACTTTTTGGTGTACGGAATAGTGCTCTTTGACCTAACCGATTTGTTAACTTACCTTTAAAGATAATACATTCTTGTAATCTAACCTTGATTCTTCCTTACTTTGTAGAAAAAGTGACTATTCCATCATCCGATTCAACGTCACATAATGAATGGCCAAAAATAACCGTCCACGCTGATCCTCCAGGCCAAATTGTTCATAATCCAACAAAACATTCGCAATCATTGAAGGGGTAATGTTCCCAGCTTGCTCGAATACGTCTATGTATTGTTTTATTGCAATATTCTCCTTAGAAAAGTTTTTTAGAAAATTCACATATTGGCCGTCATACCTCAACCCGAATTTGTCGTCTTCATCTGTTTGTATCACATCCAACCAAATTGCATCATAGGTTACAGGCCGTAAAGAACTCAGGATTGCCTCCTGTTTTTCTAAAGATAAACCCAAGTCTAATTCTCCAAAGTTACCTTTTTCAGATAAGCGCTTTCCAAAAGCCTTGTAACAGGCAATGGCTTCCTCTGGGCTTGTCGGAACGGTTCCACAAATCTCCTCCTCAAAAAAAGCCATTACCGTTTCCAAATCTTTAATTTGGTATTTATTGAAATGTAAGGCTATCAATGCATCACTTTTCAAGTAACCCTGACGAGGCGCATCTTCAGCACAACCAAAAATGAATAACAAAAAAAGAACTGGCAGATATTTGTTCATGAGATATATTTAAAATGATAGGTGGCTCGGGATGAATGTCTTCAAACTAAAAGATGCAATTGTTGATGAATTAGTTGTGTTCACAGGTCACTTAAAAATCTTTGCGTTTTTTCACACCTATCGTTGTTACCAAATCCTCAAATGAGGCAAGAAGCTAAAGCCTCCTAAAAACAATACTCCCCAGCTTCAATCAGTTTAGCGGCGACTCTTCTCCTAGCTACCTTCTTATTGACTCCTTCGTAATAAGTATAGGTGTCCAATATTTTTCGCAAATATTTCGCAGTATCACCGGTAGCCCAAGAAGTAATAACATTTCGTCCATTCGTAGCAAATCGCTCCATAGCATCATCTAAAAAAACTTGTACCATGTCCCTTTGCAAGTCAGCTAGACTAGGATCCATATCTGATCCATTTTTTTCAATTCGGAGTACAGCAGATTCTACTAAGTAAATATCACCCATCATGTCAGACAAGTTCATCAAGATTTCTTGTTCTGTTGCCAGCCCTGTTTGAAATTGTTGAACAGTAGCTCCCGTGATTAATAGAAATGCTTTTTTCAATGAAGTAATCATATTGTGTTCTCGAGCGAAGGAACCGTCTTTTTCAACAATAGTATTACGATTACTATTCCATTCTTCTGTCGCTTGCCCTACGGCAGTAAGTAAATCAATATGTCCTTTCAGTCCACGTTTTAACAACATATCCATGGAAAGCATTCGGTTAATTTCATTGGTCCCTTCGAATATCCTGTTGATACGTGCATCTCTGTAGGCAGCGGCCATTGGAGCTTCTTCGGAATAACCCATGCCGCCAAAAACCTGTAAACCTTCGTCTACTACATAGTCCAGACACTCACTGCTGTGAACTTTCATCAATGCACATTCAATTGCGAATTCTTCGGCTGCACCGAGTAAAGCTTTGCTCATATCCATCCCTTGTTCCAATAGAGCGGCTTTTGTATCTCTAATGTCTGCAGCCGCTCTGTAGTTAGCAGATTCATTGACAAAAATACGGATTGCCTGTTCTGCTATTTTGTACTGGATAGCCCCGAATTCCGCAATGGATTTTCCAAATTGAATTCGATCTTTTGCATATTTTATCGTGTAAGTTGAAGCTATTTTAGAGGCCCCAAAAACACCTGCCGCTAATTTGATTCTCCCAATATTTAAGATATTAAAAGCAATCTTATGTCCTTTTCCTGTTTCGCCTAACAAGTTGTTTACAGGTACTTTTACATTTTCTAAAAACACCTGACGAGTAGAAGAACCTTTGATGCCGAGCTTTTTTTCTTCTGCTCCCAAACTAAATCCTTCCCAGTCCTTTTCTACTAAAAAACCAGTAAAATGTTTTCCATCTATTTTTGCAAAAACAGTAAAGAGATCTGCAAAGCCTGCATTCGTGATCCACATCTTTTGGCCATTCAGAATATAATGTTGGCCATCTTCTGAGAGGACTGCAGTAGTTTTTGCTGCTAAGGCATCTGAGCCAGACCCAGGCTCCGTTAAACAGTAAGCTGCGCATATAGTACCAGCTACTAAGTCATTTAAATATTTTTCTTTTTGTTCCTCCGTTCCAAAATAGAGTAGGGGGAGCATTCCGATTCCCGTATTCGCTCCAAAAGAAAGGGACATTGATTTGGAAGCGCCCATTAATTCTGACAATAACAAACTGGTTACAAAATCCATTTCAGAACCTCCGTACTTCTCCGGAAAGGTGATTCCCATAATACCAAGGTCGCCCATTTCTTTCATCAGTTTTTTAGTCAGTTCAAGATCAAGTGCTTCCAGTTTTTCATCATTAGGGGTAATTCTGTTTTTAATAAAATCATTGACCATGTCTTTAACCATGAGTACTTCCTCTGAAAAATCTTCTGGCGTAAAGATGTTTGAAGCTTCTGTCTCTTTGATTAAAAATTCGCCGCCTTTAATAGTTGATATTTGGGTTGACATATGTTTTAGTT
>CAZDTI010000243.1:0-13015 GCA_964508085.1 uncultured Saprospiraceae bacterium
TGATCATAACAGTTAGTTTGGATAGTTTTTTAACTTTTCAAAATTCAACTGCTCCCTTTACAATTGACGGAGATGGGAACATCATTTTTCTCATTGATGATCTAGCACTTTTCGAATGTGATCAACTGACCTTCTCTGCATTTGTAGATTGTGACAGTCTCGATATCTGGGATGTTCAATGCGTGGAAGTCTCTTTGCTATCCGAAGAGCTCTGCCCGTCGGATTCTTTGTGGGATGGTTCTATCATAAAAGTAAATGGCTATTGCGAAAATGACAGCATTCATTTTGAATTAGAGAATATTGGAGATGGAGATATGATCGAACCTGCTCAATTCCGTGTAGAAATTGTTATAGATGACATTATTCTGTTCCTAACTGTTGATGAATACCAGTTAATTGCAAATGCTTCTGATACCTTATCTTTCCCTGTAGGTATAAGCACTGGAATGCGGATAGAAGCTGATCAATCTCCTGGTTTCCCTGGAAACGAGCAGGAGGCCTCTGCTGTAGTTGCCAATTGTAATGCCATAGAAAATAATGAAATCTATATTCTCTTGCCAAACGGAGAAGATGGGGATCCTTTCAATGAGGTTTTCTGTGAGCCAGTCGTAAATTCTTTCGATCCAAATGATAAATCTGCTGTTCCAGAAGGACTTACCAATGAGCACTTAATAGATAAGGACTGGACCATAGATTATCGAATACGTTTTCAAAATACCGGAAATGCACAAGCCAATATCGTCGTCATTCGAGATTTGCTTTCTGATAACTTAGATATAAATACTCTAGAAGTGAAAGGTGCGTCACATCCATTTACTTGGGAGTTGACTGTTGGACGCGAACTAGTTTTTACTTTTGATAACATTATGCTTCCGGATAGTAACGCAAATGAACCGGCTTCTCATGGGTTCGTTTCCTTTGCCGTAAATCCAAAAGGAACACTCTTGCCCGGTGCGGAAATTGAAAATATCGCAGAAATATATTTCGACTTTAATGAGGCTATTATCACTAATTCAGTAAGACATAAGATAAGAAAGCCAATAGTTTCCACTAGTGAGCACCAAGATTTCTGTTTAGGCGGTTCACTGATGGGGATACCAATTTGGAGTGACACTACCTTCCAGTTTTTGACAGAGGGCACACTTTATGACAGTATACATTTTCTACACTTGGATGTCGCTTCAACTGTAAATAATACCGTGGAAATAGAGGTTCCTGTGGGCGAAGTATTGGCAGATGTTGAAATACAAGGAGACACTATTTTTATTGTGGAGTACGAAAGTCAATTTGGTTGCGATAGTTTGGTAACTTATAATGTAGTTGGTATAGTCGGAGTCAATGATCTTTCTGAGGACTTCGATCAGATAGTCATTTACCCAAACCCAACTGCGGATATATTAAACATCATAAATAATGAAAATGAAGTAGAACAGACCTGGCAATTGACTAATTCGCTTGGTCAAAAAGTATGGCAAACAAAGTTAAATATTGGGGAGACGCTTTCTCCAATTGAGGTTGGAAACTATTGTTCCGGAATCTATTTGTTAGAAGTGAAAACTAAGAAAGGAAATGGAATCTGGAAGATAATGATCGAATAAACTGGACAGTAAAAAATAACCCCCGTTCTAAAGTCTTACATAGAGACTCTGGACAAAGAATCCTTCATTTAACGTTGTGCTCAGAGTCTGTGGTTGTTGGAGCGCCTAGTAGCGCCAACAACCACTCCCGTTCCGAAAAAACCACAGCTTGCTGTACATCTCTAACCAAGGCGGTTCGTTCCTCTTTTCCTTTGTACGGCAATACCAACAATCGTTTTACGAAACCTACCAAGTTTTCAAAATTCTCTTTTCTATAACCCAGATCCTTTCGCCGTTGTAAATAAACCCTAAAACTTTCTAGTAAATTTTCCAAAGCATCAACTTCATTCAATTCATAATAAATCTTTATTTGCAATGATTTCACCGCCAGTAAAACAAAAGAAACCTTAGTATCGACCAAAGCAAGAGAACGAAGACTCTCGGCCAGTTTCCCTTGCTCATATTGCAATAAGCCAATACTATGATGGTAAAGTGGAGTTCTAAAATTTGGATTCAAAAACTGTTTGTAATCGGTTGCGAATTTTTCGGCCCAGTCAAATTCTTTGTTTTTGACCGCAAGAGAAACTACATTATAATACATAGGTTCCGGCATAATCTTATCTTCTAATAAATAGCCTTCTGCAAAACTTAGCCGATACAACTCAAAGGTCTCTCTGCGAAAAAATGGGTCACCCGTATTGAGTTGTTTGATGCCATAATTGATAGCTAATAAAGTGATGTCTCGCTTTTCGGAGGGCTTGAATTTCTCAGAATGAGCAGTAATTGCTTTTCTTAGGTGACTAAACCAATGTGCACTTTTCGTTTCCGTTATGGTCTTATAGCAATAGAAGTAAACAGAAATCGCAGGTGTCTCCAAAAGGATGGGCCTTTTCTTTATCTTCTCTAGCACGTCTTCCAGAAAGTGAATATCATAGTTTTCCTGATTCATTGTTTTTCTGGATAGCGCCAAACAGGCATTGCGTAATTTAATGGCAATGTAGTACTGATCCAACAAATCATTTACATCTTGGAGGTTGGTTCGCTGTTTTCTATTGTGGCTATCGATGTAATCGTAGTACTCATATTCAATAGTGAATTTTTGGTGTAACCAATCTGCATTTTGAATATCTGTTTTTTTCAAAGTTTTAGAAACCGCATTAACCGTAGATTCAAAATGGCGAGGTATCTGTTTTTTGCGATAAGCTTTTGCTAAGAGGATTTTTTGAAGCACTTCATTCTCTTTTAACTCATTGGAAACCATGAATAGTTCCGCTAGTTTGAATAGGCGGCTGGTTAGCAAGTGCCAGGTTTTTACATTAAAGGCTTGGCCGGGATAAATGACTGAGAATCCAAGCTCTTTAGTGAATGTATTGGTGTTATCTATCCAATAGTTGAGCAATTTCTTCACGTCATCCCTCCGATTTATTAGCGGATTTTCCAAAAAAGAAGTAAAAGCGACTCTTTCTTTACTTGAAAAGGCTTTGAGTATTAGGAATAATTTTATCATTTTGATGTATAATTGTAATGCTAAGTTACTGAATATTAATTGAATAGATTATTTATTGAAAGTATAATATGGAATCAATGTTCTTTTTTGTAGCTGTTTTAATCCTGATATTTGAATTATCAATGATTGATAGACCAAAAAACGAAGAAAAGTGTACGTCCGATTTTGAAAACAGAACCCTTTTTTCTACGAACCAAAAAAAAATGACGCCATGAGAATATGGAATTGCTTTTTACTACTATTTTGCTTTACAATGGCCTCCGCACAAATTGGAGATCGAAATTATTTAACACACCCAGAATCTGGGCCCTCCGTAAAGGTGGATCTGGATAATGATGGTGATCTAGATGTTGTTGTCTTTTCCTATACTACAGATGAATCAGGCTCTCAACTGTACTGGAATGAAAACACCGATGGCCTCGGAACCAATTGGATTGGACACCCGATTGATCTAGGCTCTTTTCTTAATAATAATGCTTCTCATTTGGATGCTGGAGATTTTACTGGAGATGGATGGAACGATCTTATTCTCTCAAGTGGTCAAACTCTTGTTCATAATGGTGACCCTTCTAACATTACATTTACAGTGGTAGAGAATGGCTTGTTTGGAGCAAAACCCCGTTTAGGTGATCTCGATGGTGATGGTGATTTAGATCTGGTTGTACCTGGTGGAGCGAATGTAAGTTTTACAACTTATGAAAATGTCAATCAGGATGGAACCTTTGAGGAGTTAGAAACTTATTTTTACAGTACAGATCATAATCTTACGCTTGATTTAGTACTTGCCGATATGGATCAAGACAATGCATTAGATATTGTCAAAATTACAAAACCTTTAGGTGGGAATATTTCATTGACATATCATTTGAATGAGAATGGAAGTGGATACTTTGGTACTGGAGGAGCAAATGGTTCTTTGATTAGTACTGTGGGAAATGCAAACTCTTCAGTAGCGGAGGCCCATATTGCCGTTGGTAATCTTGATTCTGATCCCGGTAATGACGTTGTATACAGTTTGGGTGGTGGTGTTCCTAACGTTTTTTATCAACAACCTGGATTTATTTCTTGGGGCTACCATGAACTTAATTATGGAAATACTAATTGTGAAAATATCGAATTAGCTGATTTTAATAATGATGGACTCTTAGATATTTCTTATGTAGAGACTAGTAGTTCTTTCACAGGTATACACTTTTTTACGAATACTGCTAACCCGCAACAATACATCTACAGTGAAGTTGAATTGCCTCCTCATTCCTTAGAAGTCGAAGTAAATTTAGATTCCGGTGATTTTGATGCGGATGGTGATATCGATATCATTGTCTCTGATGTTAGTTCTAATACCTATCATCCGGAAGGGATGCTTTTATTAAAAAACAATATAAGTACAGGTGGTGACTTTGACGAGTTTATTCCAGTGTTAGATTTTTTAAATGGAAGCATGAAATCTTTCTCTCTGGACTTAGATCAGGACAACGATAACGATTTAATTGTTGCGTCAAAAAGAGATGGAAAAATTCACTGGATGAGAAATGAAGACGGAGCTGGTACTTTTTCTGAGCCTATACCATTGTTCCCAGACACCTTTCACATGGTTACTACCACAGCGGATTTAGATGGAGACGCGGACGTTGATGTAATTGCCGTTACCGGAAATAATATACTGATTTGGTATGAAAATATTTCTACAACTAGTCTAAGCTTTGCACCAGCTCAGACTTTATATAACAATGTAAACACAAATTATTTACTGGCTGGGGATATAGATAATGATAGCGATATTGATCTTGGAATTCAGAGTGTAGTTGCCCCAGATATTTACTGGCTGGAACAAGAAACCATCACTAGTTTTACTGCTCATCTGGTTGGAAGTCTTACTTCTTCAATTGAAAGCAGAGCTGCTTTTTCAGATTTGGATAATGATGGGCTATTGGATATTGTTGCCACAGATGTCATTCAAGGTTTGATTTGGTTTAAACAAGAACCTAGCGTTACATTCAATCCGATAATAATCTACGATTCCTATGCTTGTGATCTTGAAATTGGTGACTTGGATAATGATCTGGATAATGATGTAGTTATTAGAAATAATGATGATTTTATTGTGATTAGAAACGAAGTCTCTGGTTTTACAAATTTCATACTCGGGAGCATATCGAACAGAGCTACTCATGCTAAAATTGCAGATGTAGACTTAGATGGAAAAAATGATGTTTACACAGGTAAAGGATATTTCAAGCAAATCACTAATGCTTTTGAGTTTAGTGATTTGCAGGTCTTGGACGATATTGGTGGCGGTTTATTGGAATACTCGGATTTGAGTGGAGATGGAGTAGGGGATTTCATTTACCATACGGGTTGGGATGAATTGGTTTGGGCAGAAAATCAAATCAGTGAAGGTGCATTTGTACAAGGTAGAGTGACTATTGATCTGATTGACAATTGTGCCTTTGATTCCAGTGAAGATACCTTGGGATTGTATGGTTGGTTACTAGAATTTGAAGGCAATGGCCAGACCTATTTCACCAGCACAAATCCGAATGGCTATTACGCGGCGTACCTTCCTGGAGGAGAAGATTATATTGCTAATCTTAATCTTCCAAATAACTATTGGTCAAATTGTTTCACGGACACCTTATTATCCGCTGTGGTAGCAGGCACAATCGTTCCACTAGAGTACTATGTTCCAATTGCGTTTGAATGTCCTTTAATGCAGGTTAATTTATCTTCTACTAATTTGCGCCCCTGTATCAGCGGCCAAATACGAGCAGCGTTTTGCAACGAAGGAACCATAGCTGCCGAATCTGCTACAGTGGAAGTATTGTTAGAACCAAATTTAATTTTCGATGCTGCAAATTACAATTATACAGAAACGGATACTTCCTATATTTTTGATGTTGGAAATGTAAGTTTTGGAGAATGCGGAACGATTGTTATAGATGTAACACCAGACTGTGATTCCTTGATGGTAGGAGATGAGGTTTGCGCCTTGGCCTATGTGACTCCGGATTCATTATGTACTCCTTTGGATAGCCTATGGGATGGTTCTACTATATCTGTAACGGGTTTTTGTGAAAACGACAGTGTCTATTTTGAGTTGAAGAACATTGGAGAAGGAGACATGAGTGAGGCCAGACAATTCCGCTTAGAAATTGTAAATGAAGACATTGTTTTATTGGTCATTGCAGATACTTTTGATTTGGTAGCAGATGCAACGAAAATGCTTCAGTATCCAGGAGAGATGGAAGCTTGGCGTGTAGAAGCTGATCAAGATATGGATCACCCATTTATAAATACAGCTTCGACTATCGTAACGGATTGTGCTAATTTTAATTTTTCGGCAAATCTATTTCCACTTGACGTTGCAGATCCTTTTTCTGACCTACATTGCAGAACGCTTACCGGTTCTTATGATCCAAACATTAAGGAAGTAAGACCGACTGGTTATGGTTCTGAAAATTTCATTGATCGAGATTGGGAAGTGGACTACACCGTCCACTTCCAAAACACTGGAAATGATACCGCTTTTACCGTTGTAATTGTAGATCCAATTTCTGAACATCTAGATTTATCTCGACTTAGAATAGGAGCTGCAAGTCATCCTTTTACCTGGGAATTAAATACTGCGAGAGAGTTGATTTTTACTTTTGACAACATTCTACTTCCAGATAGTACAACCAATGAAGTCGAATCCCATGGCTACGTTCAATACTTTCTAACTCCTACTTCTGATACCCCATTTGGAACAATAATAGAAAATAGAGCCGCTATCTTTTTCGATGCGAATGAACCGATCATTACTAATGCTACAATGCAAACTATTCGTACGCCGATATTCACAACCAGCGAGCACATTAACCTCTGTGCTGGAGAAGTTTTCCAAGGAATAGAAATAAATGAAGACCAGGTTTTAGTTGATTCCTTATTAACGGTTGATGGACTTTATTTGGATTTTTATCACTTACATGCTTTTGGAAATGAAACTACTACGATAGATACCATCTTATCTATTGGTGCCACTTACAATGGCATTCTGATTTCGCAGGATACTATTGTAGAAGAATTGTTACTTGATGTAAATGGCTGTGATAGCTTAGTGGTTACGAGTATTATGGTCAACACCGTAGGAATAAATAATTTACTGACTTCTAGCAAGTTCGAGCTATATCCGCTACCAAGCTCGGAAACCATTTATATGAAGTGGAGTGAGCAGACAGCTGGAGTTAAAGGTTATACCATCACAAACACAAGTGGTAAATCCATTCAAATGAAATTATATGCAGAAACACAAAAAACAGCACCACTGGAAATCGATATAAAAGATTTAACAAATGGTGTCTACTGGCTAAAAATTGAAACTCAAGAAGGTGTGACGCATAAAAGATTTATAAAACTCTAGGGGTCAGACTCTAGACTAACTTCGGATATTCTTTAAGGTTCTGTGGCTTGCCGCAGAACCTTTTTTAGCACTTCGATAATCCTCTTAAGGCTTTGGAGGAGTCAAAACTCATTTCCTTTGACGTGAAAGTTGACTGTGTAGGCCCCCTTCATACGCTTACAAACCACTATCCATCCGAGACATCCCTCTCTTTGTCGATCAAAGCTAAAAAATCCAGAAACAAAAGCCTAAGTTCGTGCACGAACTTCAACCAAATCAATCAAGTCATGAAACTCAAAATTCTTACACTCTTCGTTTTATCCCTACTTCTTCCATATTTGGGACAAGCTTCCAGTAAAGTGCCTTCCCAAATTGCACAAACTGAAATTCACGCTACAAATACCAGGCAATACAACGAAAGCAGTAGAACGCTGGCTTCTGTTCAACGGTCAGGGCACACTAATACTCAGGTCTCCTTCGCCACCCGAACAGGATTCGTATTGTTAAGAAAAGAAGAAATTATTTCCCTTTCGGTAAATAAACTGTATGGAGGATTAATGTTACAATATTGGAGAAGAGGAGTCGTGAAAAATATTCAATGCCAAAGTACTATTAAAGATGCTATGAAACTTTTATCAGATTTTCCTTTTGTTAAAGTGAGCCGTTCAGCAATAGTTAACATGGATGAAGTGGCAGAGTATGTTGGAAACAGGCGAAATGCTCATTTGGTTTTACGAAGCGAAAGCGTATTGAAGATTTCGCGGAATAAAGCTAAGGAGATTTACGATTGGTTTGAAAGGGGGGCTTCCCAGTTTGTTAGTGAAGTTTGAAAGGTAGATGGGTGGATGGGTGGATGGGTAGATGGGTAGATGGGTAGATGGGTTTCCTTCTTTCGCAGTTCTTTGCGTTAAAGGGAAGCCCATCTACCTATCCCCCCATCTACCCTAATGAAGAAACACACTATATTCTACCCTGATCCAAAAAATCATCTAGGGTCATAAAAGTTTCTATCTCTCCAAACTATCCTATATATTTGTCGGACTTGAAGTAGCTAAGTAGTAGATGTAAAAAAGGCCCTTGGTCATTTGAACAGGGTGGATGGGTAGATGGGTAGATGGGTTTCCTTCTTTCGCAGTTCTTTACGTCCTGCCTGGCGGCTCGACAGGTTAAAGGGAAGCCCGTCTACCTATCCACCCATCCACCCTAAAAAAATAGCATAAAACTTTAAGTGATTACTTCGTATATGAAAATATATTGCAAATGGATACTGATTCTATGCTGTTGTTCGATGCTGAAGCTGTCGGCACAAGATGATGTATTATTTCAACACCTTTCCAGAAAAGAAGGCTTGTCTCAAGTTTCTGTTTTTGCAATCGCACAGGATAGCTCAGGGCTGATGTGGTTTGGAACTCGAAATGGACTCAATAGATACGATGGTTATCAATTTAAAATTTATAATAAGGATACAACCAGCAATTGTTTAGTAGCTGACGATATCCGTGCCCTTTATGTTGATCCGTTGTCTAAGAATTTATGGATTGGTACAATTTCGGGATTGAGTAAGTATGATCTTTCCGCTGACCTTTTCTCCAATTTTTATCACGCTCCTACAAATAACAATAGTCTTTCCAATAATGAGATCCGTCAGATTTTACGAGATGCTCGGGGGCGTTTGTGGATTGCCACTTCAATGGGTATCAATTTATATAATGATGATACGGGAGAATTTACCCGTTTTTTTATTGAAAAGAAATCATCAAAAAAGAATATCAGTCAAGATGTAAAAATAATACTGGAAGATTCTGCTGGCCAAATTTGGTTGGGGACCGGAGGGGGCTTATATCGTTTGGTGGAAGAGAAAAATGGTTCTTTTGATTTTGAAAGAGTGGATGAATCTTTGAATTTGAACCTTTCTGAGGTGAACATCAAAACTATGGTAGAAGACACGAAAGGCAACTTTTGGATTGGAACATTAAATGGAGGACTTAATTATTGGAATCGAAAAACAGGAAACACAAAGGTTTATAAACACGATAAAAACAACAACACTTCTTTAAGTCACAATAGTATTCGTTCGATGTGCCTGGACGAAAATGACAATCTGTGGATTGGAACTTTTGATGGACTGAATTTTTTGAAAAACAACCAATCGGCATTTAAAATTTTTAAGCCAAAGGAATTTGGGGTGACTGGGATTTCGGATAATTCTATACACTCCATTACTTATGATAAACGGGGAAGCCTTTGGGTGGGTACTTACTATGGAGGGGTCAATCGTTTGGATAAAAACCACAATCGATTTACCAATTATAAAAATTTGCCAGTTGGAAATGCTTTGAATAAAAATGTGGTCAGTTCTTTCGCAGAAGATGAAAATGGAAACTTATACATTGGAACAGAAGGAAAGGGACTCCATTTTTATGATCAGGAAAAAAATAAATTTATAAGTTTTCAAGATCCAAAAGTAGGCAATAGCATCAAACAATTATTACTGGATAAGGATCAACTTTGGATTGGAACCTTTCAATCGGGATTGAACCGTTTTGATCTAAAGACTAAACAATTTCATCAATATAAAAAGGACCCTAAAAATCCCAATTCCATATCGAGTAATAGCATTTACGGGATGCACAAAGCTGGGGATAAGATTTGGATTTTAACTTATGGAAATGGATTGGATATTCTAGATTTGAAAACCAATACCTTTTATAATTATAATAAAAATATTGATGAACCCAATTCCATTAGTTCAGACTTGACGCGGGTGGCCTTAGAAACGAATGACAAACAAATTTGGATTGGGACTGATAATGGGCTCAATAAAGTAACCGAAAATGAAGATGGCCTTCCCGTGAAATTTGAAGTTTCTTTTCCTGGAGAAAAAATCTATTCTCTACAAAAAAGTTATGACCAAAGTATTTGGATCGGAACCTTTACCAATGGGCTCTATCATTTGAACCCTTCGAATAATGAGATACAGCATTTTACAATGGCAGATGGGCTTTCTGGAAATTCAATATTTGGCATCTTAGAAGTCAATACAAATGAGGTATGGCTAAGTACGAACAACGGGATTTCCAAATTTAACGTCCAGGAAAAGTCATTTACCAGTTACGATTATTCCAGCGGTATCGCTAATCTGGAGCATAACTTTAATGCCTATTACGAAACCCGTTCTGGTGATTTACTCTTTGGCGGGATTCATGGTTTTACCCGATTTAATCCTAAAAATATTCAAACCAATACATTTATTCCTCCAATTGTTTTTACGCAACTTCAGCAAAACAATAAAGTAGTCAACATCCATGATGGAAATAGTTGCTTAGAAAAAAACATTAATCATACAGAGGAGATTCGATTGAATTACAATGAGGCAAATTTCTCCATCAGCTTTGCGGCGCTGGATTATTTCAGTCCGGAAAATAATCGCTATGCTTATATGTTGGATGGCCTGGATCGGAATTGGAATTATACCATTGGTAAAACAGAAGCGAATTATTCGATCCAACGAGAAGGCACTTATCTTTTTAAGGTTAAAGGCGCTAATAGCGATGGTCTTTGGAATAATGAGGAACGACATTTAAAGGTGGTCGTACTTCCTCCACCGTGGAAAACTTGGTGGGCCTATCTACTCTATGCTTGTATTTTGGCTGCGGTCTTTTACGGATTACTTCGTGTTATTCGGTTGCAACATAAATTACAATTGGAGCAAATAGCGAAGGAACAACAAAAAGAACTACATGAAGTCAAACTTCGTTTTTTTACAAATATAACACACGAATTTCGAACGCCACTTACTTTAATTTTAGGCCCCTTAAAAGAATTAATAAAAAAAGAAAAACATACGGAGGAAGTAAAAGGAAGGCTTTCTTTAATTGAAACAAATGCACAACGATTATTGAATTTAGTGAATCAGGTATTGACCTTTCGGAAATTGGCGACAGATCATGAACCCATGAAAAACCGAAAAGAAAATATCGTATTCTTTTTAAAAGAAATATTTCTATCCTATCAGGAAACAGCTCAATTGAGAAATATTCAATATGGTTTTGAAACAGAAGCGGAGGAGATTTCCGCTTGGTTTGATGCGGATAAACTTGAAAAAGTTTTTTACAACTTACTGTCTAATGCCTTTAACTTTACATCAGATGGAGGAAATATTCAAATGACTATTTCTCAAAATAATCAGGAGGTTACCATAAAAGTTAAAGACAGTGGGCCGGGGATTGCGGATGAATTGAAGGAGCAAATTTTCAAACGGTTCTATGAAAAATCGACGGAGAATAGATCTACCATAAAAGGGACGGGCATTGGCTTAGCGATTTCTAAGCAAATGATTGAATTGCATCAGGGGAAAATTTTTGTTGAAAAACAACACGCGAATAACAGCTCTCCGAAAGGAGCAACTCTTGTAGTCAAAATTCCAATAGGAAAAGTACTTTCAAGTCAAGAAGAAATTGCTCCCGACTTTTCAACTACTGCAGTACAACCGGATATTGTTCCTGCAATGGCTCCACCACAAAATGCTTCTTTGGTCCCTGCGGAAGAAACTCAGCCTGAATCAGAGGAAAAACCTTTGTTACTAATTGTTGAAGACAACCCAGATGTGCTAACCTACATTCAACAAATTTTTGCAGATCAATACCGATTGATTCTAGCCGAAGATGGAGCGGAAGGACTAAAAAAAGCAAAAAAACATTTGCCTCAATTGATCATCAGCGATGTAATGATGCCGGTGATGGATGGGATTACTTTTTCTAAAAAAGTGAAGTTGGATTTTGAAATCAGTCATATCCCAATCATTCTTTTAACGGCAAGGACGGCCTCACTTTTTAAAATTGAAGGTTTAAAAACCGGAGCCGATGATTATGTGACCAAACCCTTTGATCCGGAAGAATTAAGTCTACGGGTTCACAATATCATTCAAGCCAGAGAGAACATTAGAACAAAATTTGCCCGCGTTTTGACCCTCGATCCCAAAGAGATAAATGTCACTTCTGCTGATGAACAGTTTCTGGAAAAAGCCCTTCAAATTGTAGAAAAGCACATGGACAATTATGAGTTTAATGTCAATCAATTTGCTTTCGATTTGGCGGTAAGTCGTCCCTTGTTGTTTACCAAACTTAAAGCTCTCACGGGACAAACGCCCAATAACTTTATCAAAACCATCCGGCTCAAACGAGCTGCACAATTACTGAAAGGCAATAAAATTAATGTTTCGGAAGTCGCTTACAAGGTCGGGTTCAAAGATCCAAAGTATTTTCGAAAGTGTTTTAAAGAGCAGTTTAAGATGCTGCCTTCTGATTTTGGGAAAAGTTTCATTGGTTGAATTTGATCTTCTAAACGCGAGACTCTTGTTATGTGGACTATTACATAACGAGTCAATTCTTGCATTTTTTTTTGGCAAGAATTGGAAAACGATAGCCACGATTGAACTAATTAGTCGTACCAATATGCGGATTCCGCACGCAGAGAGCGCAGAGAGCCTTTAGATTTGTATATACTAATCGCGAAGTGATTAGGGAATTTTGATATTTTATTATATTGCATCAT
>CAZDTI010000244.1:0-13005 GCA_964508085.1 uncultured Saprospiraceae bacterium
TTAATTATTCTAAGTTTGAAGGGCATGAGGTGATTCAGGAGAATCATTATTATCCCTTCGGTTAGGAGATGCAGGATGACTTGGGATTGGATTGGTTAGATTGTGGGGCGCGGATGTATGATCCGAGTATTGGAAGATGGATGAATGCGCTTGCTAATAGTTATGCGTCATTCAGTCCATATAATTATACTCTAAATAATCCGATAAGGCTTATTGATCCAGATGGAATGAGGGTAGATGATATTGTGTTTAAAAATAATAACGTTGGATTTGGGCTTTATCGTACTTGTATTAATAGTCCAATAAATAATTGAACTTTTTGGGATAAGTAACAATATGGAGTTCTCAACACATAGGTAGGATTATGATTAAGGTTATAATTAGAACAATATTCTTTGTTTTTGTAATTGGTTGTGTTTCAGAGCAATCATTATATATGATGACAAATAAGATGTTAAAACACAAGGGTAATAGTTTTTACTACGAATGCTATCAAACTGGATTTGATAATTATAAGTATAATTTTTACATTAAAAATAACAGTACTGATAGCCTAATGCTCGGTGAGGTGTTTGTTAACGATGCTAATTTCGAGAATATCAATTTTGAATCAAAGGTTCGTAATGATACTCTTTATGTAAATTGTAATTATCCGTATTTGAGGAATGGATTTAGTAAAAGGAATTTGTTTTTCAATACGTATGTTTTATTTGAATAATAGCATAAAGCTATATTTGTGACAATATCGATGGATAGCTTCGGTCTCTATTTAATGAAATCAGAAATTGATCAAAAGGTCTGTTTACGACTTTATTAAGAATAGACAGTAAAATGAAGTTTTTCTTTTCTTGGAGTGTTTTTACAAAAGGAAGGTAGTAGTAGAATACTGCACGAATCTTAACTCAGCACAACCACCAACTAAACCCGCGCACCTGTCCTATCTACCTTCGCTCCCAAAACATCCTGCCCCTTCTTAAAAACGCGCTCCACTTCAATTTTTTCCTCCTTGATTCTAAACAAAACCAAATCTAAAGAATCCCCAGTCTCCATAGTTTCGGAGCTTGTTCCAAGCAATCGCTTTGGAAAAACAGATCCCATAGCCCAAGCTGTTTTTAAATCAGTCAAGTCGCTTTTCCATAGTTTAAAAACACAATCTAAAAGCGATACCGCAGAGCCGGCCAATATATTTTTATTTTCAAAAGTAGCCAGTCTTCTGTCTTTTGTGAGCACTACTTTCCCACCAATATGAGTTTCGTAAACATCAGGTGCCATGCCTGCAAATTTGGTGCTGTCACTAACTAATATTGCCTTATCCCTTTTTACTTGAATCGTAATTTTTAAGAAGCTGTCTGGCAAATGAAAACCATCGGCAATCACGCTAGCCACCAATTGATCCGCTGCCAATTGCTCAAAAATAAAATTATTATTCCTCGGAAGAGATAAGGGAGCGCCATTCCCCAGATGAGTAGATAGGCGAGCACCAGCATCAACGGCGGCTCTGATTTGCAATGGACTGGCGATGGTATGCCCAATGGCAACAATGATGTTTTCCGCTACGCATTTTCGTATAAATGAAGTAGCACCCTTCCACTCAGGACTGATGGTCACCAACTTAATTCTGTGACCAGAAGCTTGCTGGAATTTTTGAAACAAATCCCAATCTGGTGCCTTTATATATTTCGCATCGTGCGCTCCACGAGCACCGGCTTCGGGAGAAAGAAAAGGCCCTTCCAAATGAATCCCAGAAATAAAATCAGCGATGCTTGAATGCTGGCGGCAACACTGATCTATATTTTCCAAAAGGGAAATAATAGCTGCATCTGAATTGGTAATAACGGTTGGGAAAAAGGAAGTGACTCCTTCTTTTACTAAGGCCGCTATCGCTTTTAGAAAGCCATTTGCGGTGATTGGAAATTGATTGAAATCTACGGAAGCAAAACCATTGATCTGAAGATCGGTGAGTCCTGGGCCGATGTATAAACCTCCTGTTACGGGTTGATCGATATTTCTTTTGGATGAGATTTTTCCATTTTTTAGCTCAATCTGAACCATCTTATTCGTTAAGCAATCAATGCATTGTATTTTTTCTTTCATATTTGAAGTTATTGATCCCCGTAGGAATCTGCATCAAAGTAAAATTGACAAGAAGGGTGATTTCTCAAAATAGTAGAAGGCCATTCCGTACTGATCGCTGGATGATTTAGCGTTTGGTAAACGGCATTTCGTTTGGTCGTTCCGGGTACTACGCAGAACAAATATTTCCCACTCATCAAGGTTGGAATAGTCAATGTGTAAGCATTGTTAGGAACTTTGTCGATGCTAGAGAAGCAACCATCATTTACCTGTTGATTTCTACAAACCATATCCAATTCCACTTTCTTTATAACCATCGGATCGTTGAAGTCAGCTACGAGAGGATCGTTAAAAGCGATGTGTCCATTCTCTCCAATGCCCAAACAGATAATGTCGATTGGAGCTTCGCTGATTAGTTTTTCATATCGCTCACATTCTCCCTCGGCGTTATTTCCATCTATTAAATGGATGGCTTTAAAAGGGAGGAGATCAAACAGTTTTTTTGCAAGAAAATTAGAAAACAACTGAGGGGCGCTTTCGTCCAGACCAATGTATTCATCCATGTGGAAGGCCACAATTTTATTCCATGGTATATCCTTCGATTCAACGAGATATTTCAATACTTCATTTTGGGAAGGCGCAGCCGCGAAAATAATTCTAACTTCTGATTGAACAGACAAAAGCTGGTTTATTTTATTTTGAATATCGAAGGCGGCTTGTTTTCCCAGCTTGTTCCTAGTTTCAAAAACAAAAACGTTGTGGGTCAAATGGTCGATTTTTGATGAGCGCATTTCTTTATTTTTTGAAGTTGCTTTTTTCTGTGAGATTGATTAAAGTTGTGGATAAATGATAATCAATTAATATACCATTGGTCACTTCTTGGAAATTTAAGGGAGGAAAAGCTAACGAGGAATTTGAGAAATGGGCGAAAAGGGAATAAGAAAACCAATTGCTTCTGAGGTCAATACGACTTTCAGGGCCAATTTTGTTTAACTCAGGATCTGATAAAACCACACAGGTGTCCCTTTAAAAGCACCCCTTCTCACCAACAAAAAAATGATGCCCTCAGAAATTACATTCCAAAAGCATCATTTACTTATATTTGGTTTTTTGGAGATAGGGGGTATGCTATCTGCCATTAGTGGATGTTCGTCGTAACTCCTTTCATATATGTACTGTAACGACGAGAGAGTTACTATTTAGTAAATTAGGGAAATCAGAAAAGTCTATTTTGAGGTAAAAAAAGTGGGTGGTATCAGATTCTTATGAAATGGCCATAAGTCTCAATCATGGCATTTAGCGCGTATCAGTGTACATAATTATCGATTGATACCACCCTTTTTTGGGGTTAACATTTGGTTCATTTGGTATAACTCTCAAAAGTATATCTAAGGAACCGTAAAAGGTAACCCCTAAATCAAGGTGTTTTTACATATTTTTTTGATTTTTCTAATTGCCGCTAAAGAAAATGAGCCAGAAAGTCGCGGATTCCCTAGGTTTCCTTTTCTTTGTGCTGCGTTATAAGCTTTGAAATTTTAGACCTTTAGCCTGTGCTTTCTAAGACACATGACCATAAAACAGATTAATAAAAGACCATTTCAGGTTGATATAGATTAAATGACTTCAAGGAAAAATATCGACCCCAAATCCCCAACAAACGCTAACATTCAGGAAAAAATTAGAATTCACTTGAAAAAGGAGGTTACCTTTTTCATAAAATACATATACTAGCAGCTGTATGCCGGACGATGTTTTACTAAAAGAGATACGAGCAGGTCAAAAAACGGCCCTAGAAGTTTTATATTCAAAGTATAGAACAAAGTTTATTGCGGTGCTTATCAAGAATTACTCCTGTGATAAAGAGACGGCCACTGAAATTTATCAGATCAGCATCGTGGTGGTTTATGACAATATTATGAACGGCAAGCTGACCAAACTTAACAATGAAAACAGCCTTTGGAATTATATCTACGTTACCGGCACCAACAAATACAATGATTGGTTAAGAGAGCAACGAAGAATTTCGGACGTTCCAGAATCTTACTTTAGTTCCACAAAAATAGAAGATTCGGAATTGGAACAACGAACACTCACGGAAGAATTGAACCTAGAAAATCTTACTGATATGCAAGAGGCTTTAGCGCAGCTTGGCGATCCCTGCACGACCATGCTGGAGCTATTTTATTATGAAGGAAAATCCATGACAGAAATAGCAGAAGAAATGAATTATAACAATAGAGACACCGCAAAGAATAAAAAATATAAATGCCTCAAAAGGCTGCGGGTTATTTTTAAAGAAATCTCAAAAAACACAAAATAATGTCAACTACTAAAAAAGACATCGAATTAATCGATGGATACATCAATGGACGGCTTAGTAGTGTCGAAAGAAAATCGTTTGACGAACGGCTCCGTAACGAAATGGAATTTGCCGCGCTATTCCAGGAATTGAAACTGGTACGCGAAGCAATTCGTCTTAGAGCCATGAAAAATAATTTTCAGGCACTGCAATCGCTGGAAGAGACCTTGCCGACCATCAATACAGGTGAAGAGGTTGAAGCTACGGCAACACAAAATAATCGTTTAATTGCTTTTAATAAATGGTCTGTAGCAGCAGGAGTCCTGCTACTGATATTCACAGGAGGTTATTTCTTTTTGAACGTGAACCTTAGTTCCGATGAAATTTACCAACAATACTATAGCGTATATCCCAACATGGAAACAGAAAGGGGACTAATCAGTATGGGTAACAATAATACTCCGGAAAGCAACAATCCCGAAAAAAAAGCGTTTACCTTTTATGATGCAGAGAATTATTCTGCAGCCATCAAGGCTTTCAAAGTACTAATCAAAGTAGATGAAAAGCCCAAATATTATTTCTTCCTCGGTAATGCCTACTTGGCAAACAACCAATCTGAAGAGGCCATAGAAATATTCCAAACACAAAAAAACATTCCTTCTGAATACCAAATTCGGATAAATTGGTATCTGGCTCTGGCCTACCTGAAATCAGGAGACACAGACTCAGCGAAATTAATTCTACAACAGATTACTACTTCTGACGCGCCTTCCTACAGGGAAAAGGCAACCGCCATTCTAAATGAATTAAAGTAATTTTTGTATTAATTTTTTTCACAAACCTATTTAAAAACCGATATTATGGCAACTGGAGATCCTTACAGTAAAGGCGAAGTGATAGTCGCTCCCCCACATACAACCACGCCTCCCGAAACCGGGTTTACTCCTTTTTGGGAAAAACACAGAGGCTTACTTTATGTACCTGATGACGAAACGCAAGGACTTGATTTATCAATTGGAGCGTTTGTACAATTTCACTTACGTCAAGAAATCTCTCCTTCTGGGACGAATATCAATGTCGCTTATGATATTAGTAATTTTTAAGCATCTTATTGGGTAGCCCGAAATAAATCAGTCATTTTACCCGGATTATAGAGATAATGCTCTCGCCTAGGCGAGAGCATTATTTTTTTGCCTAAAAAATAATAAAATACCAAACTTCTAATCTCTTATAAGGTTATTTCTTTTTCTTAAACGATTAAAAATAAAAACTAAGAAGGAAATAATAATAGCTGAAGATAACCAGTACCAGTAAGACCAATTCGATTTTACGATTGGTTTTGTAGAACCAATAACATTAAGTGCTGCCCAACGTGAAGGGTGAGCAGTCCATTCGTCAGCAGATTGAATAAAAGATAATTTGGCTTTTCGAAGTGCCTCATCTAAAGGAGTACCGTGAAGAATTTGATCGTAAAAAGAGCCGTTAATGTATTTACTAGCTTGATCTGATAAAGGCCATAAACTCATAACAACAGAAGGCGTTCCTGCATAAATGAAACCTCGAGCTGTACTATACGTCCCTTCTCCTGCATAGTTTGTTCCTGCTCCTGTGTTACACGCACCTAGTACGACTAAGCGAGGAGGAGGAGCCAAATCGTAGAGTTCATGTGCGAAGCAGATAAAACTTTCACTATCTAGATTGTCTTTTTTAGGGTGGAAAAAAATTCGATTATTAAAACGGTTCTTATTATCTGATTGAGCATGCAGGGCTAAATGTATTAAATCGAAATCTTGATGATTTTCAAAAAAAGCACTTTTTGTAGCAGCATTTCCAAAAAGTGATTTAAAGCGTGAAGGGGGAATCACTTTCCCAAGACTTGCTACTTCCTTAGCAGCCCCAGCTAGAGGAAATAAATTATATTGATTAAGCACTTCTGATCCTGTATTAGAATTGTTTTGATCAGAGAATGAAAAAGCAAGAAGGCGTGGGTTTTCTAACATGCTACTCCGTTCATAGGCTTGAAAAAGAGTGTTCGTAGAATAGGCATAACTGATGGCGGTGTTTTTAATTAAATAAGGAAGGTCGCGATAATTGATGGATTCTAATTGGGTTTCATGCGTTAATAAAGTTTCAAAAGGAATCGCTGCAAGCGGGCCATCAGTTACAATAATTAACTTAGAGGGCGTTTTCTCTTTAAGAATAGGAGCTAATAATTTGACATATAATTCATGGGCGTTTTTCTGGAAGTTTAGAAAACCATCTTTAGAATTTTGTTTTAAAAAATTAATGTGGGAATCAATATTATACCTTAATTTAGAATCCATTGGTATTTTAAAAATATTCGAAGTTTTATTGTCTATGTATAATGCGAAAAGGTCATTTCTAGCCCAATAAAATTCAATTAAGGCATGGTCATTTAATCGCTTTTTTACATCTTCTAGATTTGTAGAGAGAGATTGAAATCTAACTTGATAATATTGAGGATAGAATTCTTTAAAAATATTTTCTAATTCAGCTTTTTGTTGTAAAAGTTGATAAAGTGAATCATTAGATACTAGAATCTCTTTAGTATTTGATACAATCCTTTCGGGGTGAATTCTCAAGTAATTATTAATAGCTGTGGATATAGCCTTTCCTCTTATTAATAATGAATCGGGAACTCCGAATAATTCAGATTTCTTTATGCTGGATAAATTTCGAAGGAGTATGTTACCTTTTACTCGTTCCATATAGTTAAAGATCTGTTGTATGTATTTTTCATCTTGTGTTTTTACATAAATGTGATGCAGGATTTCAATAATTGTCCCATAGTTTGTTTGTATATTCGGATTGTCTATAATGGACGACTCATCATTGAAATATTGTTTTTTAAAGCTATAAATACTATCAAGTAAGTGATTAATAGATATTGACTGAAGTAAAGCTTTGTTGTCATTTTGTAATTTTGCTACATTAAATAAAGCATATCCCTTTTTCATTAAAACGTTTTCTGTTAAATGGCCATAAAGGCAATCTTTTACAGAGGGGTTACTATCTATCGAATTGTTATTAAAATTAGGTACAGAATTAATAAGTGCTGTTTGGATATGAGAAAGGACTTGATCATAGTTCTCATTTATTCCATGAAGGTGAGCAAGGGCCATATAAGGTGCAGCTAGGAATGGGCTTTTTTCTGGATAAATTCGTTTGTGAAATTTTATATTTTTATCCACATAATAATAGGCCGAGTCTAAAATATTTTGTTGAGATTCTATATCAGGGTAGCTTAAATAATGCTCAGCTATTTTGTCTAAACTATAAGCTTTATATTTTAAATCTTCAGGTCCATAATAGGTAAGTGCTTTCTTGAAATAAGTTGTTGCTAGCTTTTGGTCAACCCCCATAGAATATCCATAAGCCAAATTGGTATAAGTAATTGCTCGATCTAAGGAATCCTGCCGATTAATTACTGGATATTCTAATGATTTTGTGATGTATTTAATAGCAGGGCTTCCATCTTCCATTTTTAAATAAACGGCTCCCATCAAGGTATATAATCTAGACATATAGGTTAAGTGCAGTTCTTTAAATTTGTCTAGCAGCTGAATCGCCTTTTTCCCATTAGTACTTGCTTTCAAATATTCTCCTTGATAAGAATAAAAATACGCTAGATTATAATGCAACGCCACCTGGGCGTATTTAGAATAAGTATTAGGGTTATTAGCCACTACTTTTTCTTCCAAGTCCAGGTAACTAGCTACTAGATCTAAGCGTCTAGTAAAATAATTATGCACATAAGTATAAACTGCATAAGACTCCCCAAGCTTTATATGAGCTTCCGGATAATTTGCTTTCTTAATGACCATAGCTTTATCATTAAATTCTAAGGCCTTATCCGTTTTCTGATTAACAGCATACGCCTTTGCCCGGTAAGTATACAAATCTGCCCATAACAATTGATTCTCGTCATTTTCTTCTCCTAGAATTTTTTCAATCTCATCCATAAATTCCAAGGCTTCGTTTTGCTTTCTTCCATTAGAAAGCGCAAAGACCCTCCGCAACCCCACATAAGCCCTTTCAGCCACCATCTCAGAAGGAAGCTGCCGATAGACCTCGTGATACAACTGCTCCGCCAGCACAAAATCAGCCTTGTTGGAGAAGTAATCCTCCGCATCAATAAAATTTTGTTTTTCGTTTAGTACTGGATAAGGAGAAAGCGCTGGAGTCTGTTCATTCATCGCTTCAGCTTTCGTTGGAACGAAAAGGACGCTTAAGAAGAGTAGGAGCGCAAGAACCTGAAAAATGTAGTTTTTGTGTAGCATGTCAGATGGCATTTTCGTTCAGAGGCAAATAGGAACCATTTGGATTCCTTTATCGTTGACAAACCCGTATATTCGCCGACGATTTGAGCCTATAATTTTGATTAATTATTTTGAACAGTTACTTTACTTCAGCAAGATATGAAAAAACCTAAAAGATACCTGATAACTTCCGCTCTACCCTATGCCAATGGCTCGCTTCACCTCGGTCATTTAGCGGGGGCTTACCTCTCTGCCGATATTTATGCGCGTTATCTACGCCTCCAGGGAGAAGAGGTGCTTTTTGTTTGTGGTTCTGACGAACATGGAGCTGCCATTACCATTCGGGCAAAAAAAGATGGGGTGACACCGGAGTCGATTATCAATCAATATCACGAATTGAACAAAGAGACCTTCAAAAAATTGGGAATCTCTTTCGATATCTACCACCGAACCAGCGACCCGCTACATCACGAGACTGCTCAGGATTTTTTCAAAACTTTGCATGACAAAGGAGGAGAATTTGAAGAGCGAGAAAGTGAACAATTGTACGATGAGGAAAACGACCAGTTCCTCGCAGACCGTTACGTAAAAGGAGAATGCCCTAAATGCGGAAACCCAGAAGCCTATGGCGATCAATGTGAAAACTGTGGTGCCACCTTGTCTCCCTCCGAATTGATCAACCCTAAATCAACCATTAGCGGTAATACTCCCGTCTTGAAAAAAACCAAGCACTGGTACTTCAAACTGGATAAACACGAAGGCTGGCTGCGCGACTGGATCAAAGAAGGAACCCTTGACGGAGCAGAGCACCATAACCCTAGAGAATGGAAAAAACACGTGGTTGGTCAATGCCTTTCCTGGCTGGATGGAGAAGGTGGCTTGCAACCAAGGGCCATTACGCGTGACCTTAGTTGGGGGATTCCAGTTCCTTTGAAGGATGCTGAAGGTAAAGTGTTATACGTTTGGTTTGATGCGCCAATTGGCTACATCTCCGCTACCAAACAATGGGCAAAAGACAATGATAAGGACTGGAAAGATTACTGGCAATCTGAAGATAGTCAACTCGTTCATTTCATTGGAAAGGACAACATTGTTTTCCACTGTATTGTCTTTCCGGCTATGTTGAAAGCACACGGTGATTATCAATTGCCGGTAAACGTTCCAGCGAATCAATTCCTGAATTTTGAAGGCGATAAATTTTCTAAGTCGAAAGGCTGGGGAATTGAACAGCATGAATACTTGGAACTCTTCAAAGATTTTAACAATAAAGAAGATGCCCTCCGTTATTCTCTTGTTAGAAATATGCCTGAAAACCGTGACTCTGATTTTAAATGGGATGACTTTATAGATTTCTACGATAAAGAATTAGCGGATAATCTTGGTAATTTTGTGAACCGGGTAATTGTACTTACCAATAAATATTACGAAGGGGTTGTTCCCGAAACAGCCACCAACTTAGCAGAAAAACTGAAAGACGTAAAAGAGTTGTTGCAAAAATTGGATAAAGAAATAGAGTCTTATAGTTTTAAATCGGCTGCTCAAATAATGATGGAGATTTCCTCCTGGGGAAACACTTATTTACAAGATGTTTCACCTTGGAAAATCTGGAAGACAGAACCGGACAGTGCAGTCGTTAAGGAATCCTTGTTTATCAGTTTGCAAATCGTTGGAATTCTTTCCGTTATTTGTAAGCCCTTCGTTCCTTTTACCTCAGATAAAATTCGCTCTTTGTTAAACCTATCAGAGGTGACAAATGGAGATTGGAAAGCTTTAGAAGATAAACTAAATGCTGGTGAAGCGATTTTGCCGAAAGGCCATAAAATAGGAGAGCCGGATTTATTATTCCAAAAAATAAACGATAGAAAGGATAAAAGCCGTTTAGAAATAATAGAAGGAGAAAAAGCTAAGTTAGCGACACTACTCGCTGAGAAAAATGGACCGGAACGTCCAGCGCTTAAACCAACCATCAGCTTCGACGATTTTACAAAGATGGACATCCGAGTTGGGACAATTAAAGCTGCAAAGAAAGTGGAGAAATCCAATAAGTTACTTCATCTGACTGTTGACCTAGGGTTTGAAGAACGTACTGTTTTATCTGGAATTGCTAAGTTTTACAAAGCGGAAGAAGTAATTGGTCAACAAGTACTATTGTTAGCGAACTTAGCGCCGAGAAAGATGATGGGAGTTGAATCGCAAGGGATGGTTTTAATGGCGGAAGATGCGGAAGGGAAGCTTTGTTTTGTAAGCCCAGACAAAGGCTGGGATACAGGCTTTGGAGTGAGTTAGGAAATATTAGAATCGAAATGGCTAAACAGTTATTATAAAACAAGCTATGCAAAAACGCAATCGCCAAATCATCATAGCCCTGACGGCGCTTACCGCATGTCTCACAGGGAGCTACATGTATAATGCCTTTACCAAAGATATGCTTTGGGGGTACTGGCCATTATTAATGTTGCTCTCTGCTTGGTTTTCTATAACATTACTTTTACTGCCACGTTTTTCTAAGCATCCGAATAATGCAAAACGTTATTTACTCTCCGCCTTAACCGGAGTACTACTTTGGTTGGGCTTTCCTATGATCCCACTTACACCAGTGCTTTTTATTGCATTTATTCCCTTGCTATTGGTTGAGCAAGACATATCAAAGAGTAAAGAAGGAGCTTCGAAATGGGAAGTGTTCAAATACAGTTACTTCAGCTTGGTACTTTGGAATATCCTTACCACTTACTGGGTTGCCAACACTGCTTTTTCAGCTGCGTTGGTTGCCTTTCTGGTGAATTCTCTTTTTATGAGTATTCCTTTTGTCGCTTTTCATCAGGTCAAGAAGGTGGTGCCAAAACTAGGTTGGATGGCCTTCGTTGCCTTCTGGATTAGTTTTGAATATTTGCATTTACGACAAGAGGCTACTTGGCCTTGGTTGACCCTAGGGAATGCTTTTGCGACTTTTCCCTCTACTATTCAGTGGTATGAGTTTACAGGAGTCTTTGGAGGAAGTCTTTGGATATTGGTTGGGAATGTATTGTTGTACAAATGGCTGTCGCCAAAATTATCAACTTGGGTAGGACTGGAGAATAAAGATGTCGTAGGTGTTGGAGCAGAAGCGGAAATGAAAAAGGGAGATTGGAGTCGAGTGGCTTTGTTTTTTATTTTACCATTGGCTTTTTCGTTTTATTTGTTTGGTACTCATCAAGAGGCAGGGGTAGAAAAAGAAGTCGTAGTAGTGCAACCCAATTTTGAACCGCACTATGTTAAATTCTCTATTCCAAGGCAGCAGACCATGGAGCGGTTTCTAAAGTTGTCGGAAGAAGCAGTGACCTCAGAAACAGATTACCTAGTGTTCCCAGAGACTAGTTTTTCTCGTATCCGAACTAATGATTTCAAAGTAGATCGACAAATCAAAGCACTTCAGAATTTTGTGGATAAACAGACAAAATTGAAGTTGGTAACTGGCTTAAGTACTCAAAAAATATATAAAAAGGGAGAACCCCATGGCTCTGCTGTACGAGTCAGGCCACAACGCGGACGCGATACCATTTTTTGGGAAAATCAGAACTCCGCGATCCAACTTAAGAGTGGAAGTAAAGAAGTCGATTTTTATTTGAAGTCAAAGTTTGTCCCTGGTGCAGAAATTTTTCCCTACAGTAAGATTCTATTCTTTTTCAAACCCATTGTCGATAAACTAGGAGGCTCCATTAGTGGTTTTGCTTCACAAGAAAAACGCTCCGTATTTGAAGGAGATGGAACTGCCGTGGCTCCTGTGATTTGCTACGAATCTGTCTTTGGAGAATATTGCACTGAGTACATCCAGGCAGGAGCTGAAGCAATATTCATTGTAACAAACGATGGTTGGTGGGACAATACAGCAGGACACCGGCAACATCTTGCTTTCGCACAGCTCCGCGCTATTGAAACCCGTCGTAGTATCGCTCGTTCTGCCAACTCGGGAATCTCTGCTTTTATCAACCAAAGAGGAGATATTATTTCAGCTACGAAATATGACGAACCTGCAGCATTAAAAGGAACTATCCTATTCAACAAAGCGCGCACGTTCTATTCCATCTGGGGAGATTTGATAGGACGAATAGCAGGTTATCTAGCGATCTTAATTATTTTGAATGCAATATCGAAAGGAATGATGAAGCGGAAGGGGATTCCTCGATCCGGTCGTGCCTCCCTCACTCGGAATGACAAGTAATATAAAATATGATTACTTGTCATTCCGAGCGAACGACGAAGGAGAGAGTCGTCGAGGAATTGCCGTCTACAATCACCTCTTCGTCTTCTCTGGATTCCATGCTGCTGTTTCATTTGTCGGTCGTGCCTCGCTCGCTCGGAATGACAAGTAATCAC
>CAZDTI010000245.1:0-12953 GCA_964508085.1 uncultured Saprospiraceae bacterium
CATCTCCCGCTTTATCTAACACCGTGCTTCCGGCATCCTTGGCCATCTCAGCTGCACCTTCTGCAAGGTCCCCTGCTTTATCAACCAAATCACCAGCCATACCCTTTGCTCCTGAGAGCGCATCGCCCGCCATGTCAACAGCACCATCTGCAATATCTCCTGCTTTATCAGCTAAATCGCCAACAACGTCACCAGCTACTTTAGAAGCATTCTTCGCCATATCCGCCGCACCATCGAGTACACCTCCTGCACTGTCAACAACACCTCCTGCTGCATCTGATGCCGTCTTAGATGCGGTTTTTGCCATGTCTACTGCTCCTCCTGCAATATCGCCAGTAGCATCAGCGACACCACCGAATAATTTTTTAATAAAGTCGAATAAACCCATAATAGTTGTTTTAAATTAGTTAATAAGTTGATTGTTTTTACGCATAAATGACCGCGAAGACACCTATACTTTCGTTAAAAATATAAATTAACTTTAATAAACGGAAATACAAGAGTAATTTTGTATTTCACTAACAACTTAATAATGATTAAATCTACACGACTTTTTAGTTTCATCTTCCTTTTACTTTTTACTTTAAATAGTTCTGTCTTTGCTCAAAAATTTGGACATATCGATTCTCAAAAATTTATTGCAGAACTTCCGGCAGCCAAAGAAATAGACAAAGAATTGGTTAAATACCGAAGTCAATTGGTGGATGCAACAGATAAGTTACAAAAAGCGCTTGATGCAAAAGCAAAGAAATTTGAGACCGACTATACTGCTGGAGTATTTTCACGAAAAGAAGGAGAGGAAAAGTATGCTGTTTTAGAATCAGAGCAACAAGAAATTTTCAAACGCAGACAGGAAGACGAGCAAAAAATGTTACGGAGTCGAGAAGATTTATATTTACCTATATTTACGCAAGTGGAGCAAGCAATAAAAGAGGTGGGAAAAGCTCAGAACTTTACTTTTATTTTTGATTCTAGTTATTACAATGCTATTCTTTATGTTGAATCAGAGGATGTGTCAGATGCCGTTAAAAAGCAAATGGATCTCTTTAAGGAATAACCTTACTATACTTACCGATTTTGCTACTCGTTTAAATCGGTAAGTATTTTATAAAAAACACATGACCCAACAAGTAGAAAACTTATATTGCAAAACGGGTGCGCACCTTCTTTTTGATAAAGCGATTTAAACGATCTAAGTCTACCACTCCTACCACATTCCCCGCATCGTAAATAGGCAAGACCCGATAAATAGGATTATCCATTCTGGAATAAACTGTATTCAACTTATCCTCTAATAACACTGCTCCTTTTATGGTTTTCAAATGGTCTTCAATCACGCTGTCTGCATTTTTTTCATTCATAGCCAGTTGAATTTCTTTTTCCTCTAGTATACCGCACAGCTTTTCTGAATCATCAAAAACCAAGAAATTCTTTTCTTCCCCTTTTGAGAAAACTTCAATGGCAGTTTTCATTTTATCCTCTGACCGAAGCGCTGTAAAATCAGTTTGTTTATTCAAGTCCCCTATATTTTTATTCGCTAAAACATCATCCATTCGAACCATGTAGTATTCGTGAGCAGCCATAAAGAAAACGAATAAGCTAACAAAGCCAAATAACAAATCTCTATTATAAATAGCAACTAATAGCAATAAGATTGCAATCACTCGACCGATCAAAGATGCTACTCTAGTCGCTTTTAGGCGTCCTAGTTTTATTGACAAAAGAGAACGAAGCATTCTTCCTCCATCCATAGGGAAAGCAGGAAGTAAATTAAAGACCGCTAAAACAATATTGAGAAAAAACAACCATTGAAAAAAATTCTCCGGATTACTAAAAGCTTGTGTTGGGTTTGTGGAAAAATGAGGTAAAAACCTAATTGAAAATACTAAGAATACAATACCAATCACTAGGCCGATAGCAATATTCACTAATGGTCCTGCTATTGCTACTGCAAATTCTTGAATTGGTTTTTCTGGAAGCTTACTCAGCCGAGCAACGCCACCTATTGGAGAAAGTGTAATATCTTTAGTAGACACCCCATATCGACGCGCGGCCAAAGCATGACCAAACTCATGGAAGACCACACAAGTAAACAAGGCAGCAAGTAATAAAGCAAAAGTGAGCATTTCGTTCCACGAAAGTCCATTCTGACTACCTTCGACATAAATCCAAATAAATAAGAAACTAAACGACCAGTGAATTTGTACCGGAATACCTGTAATAGTCGCAATTTTCCAAACTCCTCTCATATTGATATATAGCTATAATTCTAAGAAATGGGGATCAGCATTGAAATCACTGGTTTACGAATCCCTGGAGTTTTAACGGATAAAAATGAATTTTGGTTTACCCTTTTTCTCTATTGAGGACAGCCACAATCAGAGGCACGGCAAGCTGCCAAGAAAAGCAACATCCCAAAAAGGAAAAAATAGTACGACAGCTTAAATTTGAAATTTATATTCTCCATTTTGATTGATTTTTACAATTTAGCAATCGCCATTAGACCATTCACCATTTATCAGTCGCCAGACTTTTTCGTTATTGTTATTTTGTAATGGAGCTGGCAATAGTCCAACTGGACAATTTTGAAAAGCTACTGGACGTGCAAAACGCTTAATAGCCGCTGTTCCTACCGAAGTGAAACGACTATCAGTTGTAGCGGGATAAGGCCCACCATGATGCATGCTGTGGCATACTTCCACTCCCGTAGGCACTCCATTAAACAATATGCGACCTACTTTATTTTGTAACGCTGATATTAAAGGTCGATTAGCTTCTATTTCATTTTCCTCTCCCATGATGGTCCCCGTCAATTGTCCATCTAACATTTTAACTACATTGACACAGGTTTCTATACTCGCACATTTTACAACGAGCGTAAATGGACCAAAAACTTCATGCTGTAATTCGGTGGCATGAGCCATAAAATCACTGGCAGAAACAGACGCTACCGTCGGCTGCCCTCTCCAACCTGTTCTGTCCTTTCTTTCAATTCCTTCTTGTTTGACGCCTGAAACATTCAACATTTTTTCCTTTCCTGTAAAATAATTGTTGCAAACACCTTCGTTTAGCATGACATCCTCTGGTTTTCCGCTCATAGCTGTTGCCAAATGCTCAATGAACTTATTCGCTGCTGCTCCCTCTGGAACTATTAGTAATCCTGGATTTGTGCAAAATTGCCCCACTCCTAAAGTTACAGAACCTGCATATTGTTGCGCTAATTCCTCCGCTTTTTCTTTCAATATTTCGGGTAAGAAAACAACAGGATTTACGCTTCCCATTTCTGCAAAAACAGGGATTGGATTCTTACGGTTGGTTGCAGCATCAAAAATAGCTTTACCTGCTCTGAAAGATCCAGTAAAGGCAACTGAAGTAACCGCTGGATGCTTCACTAAATACTGACCTAGTTTCGGCCCTGTTCCATTGAGCGAAGAGAACACGCCATCTGGCATTCCTGTTTTATGTGCCGCTTGTTGAATGGCATATGCAACCATTGCGTTAGTCCCTAAGTGCGATTCGTGTGCTTTAACAACAACCGGACAACCAGAAGCTAATGCTGAAGCAGTATCTCCACCAGCAGTAGAAAAAGCCAGCGGGAAATTACTAGCCGTATAAACAACGACTGGTCCTACCGGGATTAACATTTTTCTAATATCGGCTTTGGGAAATGGTGTTCGGTCGGGGATTGCCGTATCGATACTGGCCTCTACCCAAGAACCTTCAGCAGCCACTTGAGCAAATAACCGTAACTGTCCTATCGTACGTCCTCGCTCTCCGGTGATTCTACCTTTAGGCAGACCAGATTCTTGCATCGAACGCTCAATGAGACGATCTCCAAGTTTTAATATTTCATCAGCGATGGCGTTAAGAAAGTCGGCTCGTTGTTGTCCAGTGGTATTTTTATAGCTTTCAAATGCAGTTGTTGCCAATTGAAGAGCCTGATCAATTTCTTCA
Source organism: uncultured Saprospiraceae bacterium (assembly GCA_964508085.1). Classification (GTDB taxonomy): domain Bacteria; phylum Bacteroidota; class Bacteroidia; order Chitinophagales; family Saprospiraceae; genus CALGLS01. The sequence continues at coordinate 3,955 of CAZDTI010000245.1, forward strand.
GGACTAGCGGCAAAAAACTGCCCATCCAAGCGTTTTTGTGTTTCTGGGTTGATGGCCGCCATTATTTCTTTGGTCAACGCAGAGTATTGGTATCCAATTAGGTTTCTTCCGTCCATTGTGTTTATTGTTTATGTTTTTCGTGTGCGGTATGAAGTTGTATACTAAAATTCCAGCTTTACAAGCCGTAAGCGATAGCGACGTTCACTTGGAATAATAACATCACCTGAAGCAATTTGGATGGCATCTTGAAATCGCAATTGAATGTCTTGATTTTCTGTGCTCATGACACTGTTTCTATCAAATTCACCATAGCCATTAAGCAGGTATTCGCTCACGGTGTTTTCATTTTTTATATCATCATTGAAAAGAAAACGTAATATAGAGGGTGTCTTCATTAAAAAGAAAGAAGAGAAAACCGCGTTGTCGTCTTGAGAATATTGTTTTTTGTGTAAAATAGATTTCCAGTGCATTTCGCCATCTGGATGAAGAGACAAGACGAATAGATCATCATTGTAATAATCAACAATATAACGACTGCCATCCGTCCCAACATAACCACGATTAGCGGTAGCCATACGGCGTTCAAATTCTTTAACTAGTTCCGCCACTAACAACACTCCTCCATCTTGCCTCAAAACAATTTTTTTAATAGTCACATTATCAATTCCCTTAATTTCTTGTGTTCCTTTAACTTCCATGACCTCAGCCATAAAATCTGTATTGAACTCGGTATAAACTAACTCAGGATTTTGAGGTCTGTTTAAATCGGCTTTCATATAAAAACAACCATTTGCCTTTCCTCTGTTTTTCTCTGAATATAGTCCGGCGCCAACCAACTTATTATTGACATTATCATAAGTAAATTTCACATCGTAGGTCAAGTGTCCTTCCATTGGAATGGTTAAAACATTGGGAGCTGTATTGCCGGATTCGCAGTTATACATTCGATAGCTGTGGCTATCTTTTCGTGCTTTACGATTGTCTAATCCAATAATAAATAAACCTTGTCCTTTATTATTGTAAACCCACTGATAAATATCGCGATAGACGTTAAAGTCACTGGGCTTAAATTTCATATTCCAAAGTATCTTCCGACTTTCTATGTCGTAAGAAATGGTAGACAATTCTGTTTGTCTTTCAAATTCATGAATCAATACCTTTTTCTTATTTTCAGAATATTTCAACTGTGGTTTTGGACCATAAGGACGAGAGCCATAATCCCAAACCGTGGTTGAATCTACCAAAGAAGCGCCCGCGTTATACTTATGCATTCTCATCGAGTAGTTCCCCTTCTTTTTATGAGTATAAAAAACATAAAAATGATCATCAAAACTAACTACCCCCACTAGTTGAACCCTTTTTCCATATAAGTCTATTTCTTTATCCCAACTCAACCTCATGTGCAGATCATAGGCTTGTATCTGATATTCATTAGGCTTATCCCGAAAAACCAAAAAACGGTCTTTTAACTTTCCTAACAATTCGTATTGCCTGTCATTACGAATAGAAATTTCCTCAGAAATAGTGACTTGCTGAGTGAATCCGACGAAGGGCAGTATCGTAAGAAAAAATAAAATTAGACGTTGCATTTGAAAGTGATTTTATGCTTTATGATTCTATATTAAAGGGCCGTATTTATGTCAATTCGCTCTGATTTAATCTCAACTGTCGAAGCTAATTTTTTCAACATGGCTGTTACATTTTCTGGTTTGTCGGAGTTAGTTACAATGCCATATAGATTAAGAATCTGTTTATTACAAAGTAGAGAAATATAGTGTTCTTCCTGTACTGTTCGGGGTTTTTGCTCTTCATCCTCGCTCGAAGGTGACTTAAAAGACCAATGTATCGCCTGTTTCCCATCGTTGGTTTTAAACCAATCTTTTTGGACTACTATGTTGTATTCTGTTTTTTTACGGATCAATTCTGATTCTTGTTCAATATAAACTTCCAAAATTTCTTTATCTGATTGACTTGTGGTCAGACTATCTAAGAATAAGGCTGAAGAGTAATTAAATAACTGAAGAAACATCCCATCCAAAATATAAACAATATCCACTGATTTACGAGGGCTGACTTCTTTTCCTTTTATTTCTACCGTAAAGAAACTTTCTTTCTCATTAAAAACCTGAAGATAACCATCGGGGATATGAATGCTTCCACTTCTGTAATTAATGTCTTTTACTAGTACGCCTTCTTCAAATGTTTGAATACCGAGTAGTAATCCTTTTCTGGACCAGATACGCGTTTCGCCATGTGGATTATTATCTTTGAATACTGCTTTGGATTTCTGATGCCCATCTTCAAAAAACTCAGACGTGACTCCATCTTCTAAGCCATTCTTGAATTCCTTTTCCAATTTCAACTGACCATTACGGTACCAATTTAATACCTTGCCCTCTACTACACCATTTTTATAAGAAACTAACTGATCCTTTTCTCCTGTAGAATACCACCAATGGTGATCGCCTTCTTCTTTGCCACCTGTATAATAACCTTCTGATTTCTTAGATCCATTTTTGAACCATTCGGTACACACTCCATCTGGTTTTCCGTTTACATAACTTATTTGCAATTTTTTAGCACCGGTTGCATACCACTGTTTTTCAGTTCCCACCATAACCCCCATCTTGTATTCCGCTTCATAAATCTTCTCTCCATTCTTTTCCCAGCCTTTTACTTTTCCATTGATCTTACCATTCTTTATAGGAATATGTGCTTTCTTTTTTCCTTTTTCATGTTCTTCATAAGCCAGACCTGTATAAGGCGCAATGGTATTGGGCTGAAAAAACAAACCATCATTCACGTCCAATTCATAAAAGTATATTTTTTTCTTTTGGGCTTGCACCAAAATTGGAAATAGAAAAAGACTAAAAAGTAACAGGTATTTATTCATAAAATATTTTTTGCGAAAATAGGTATTTTTAGGGAGTCCAATCTCTAACTTTCAATAAGTTCTAAAACGAATACAATACATATACTCTGTTTTACGTACATTTGATATTCTATGTCATTTAAGACACACTAATTAACTAACGCCGATGTGTGCTTCAGAATTACGGAAACGGTCTTTATTTTGTTTCTCTTGCTTGTAAGCTGCATTATTCCTCTCGAAAAGAGCTTTTTATGAATATTTACGATAAGAAATCACAATGGAAATGGTACCTGGCAATTGCTGGAGTAGTTATTATTGTTATTTCTATGGTGTATACAAATTATGTAGCAAGTAAGCTAGCAGATGAGGAACGAAGGAAAGTAGAAATTTGGCTTACGGCTCATGAATGGTTACCTAAGCTTGATCCTAATTGTGATTTTACCTTACATACCGCTGTTATTGCCTCTAATGTTACAGTTCCCATGTTGTTAGTTAGTGAAACAGGAATAATTGACGATGCCCGAAATTATGGTAGTAGTAGAGACACCAATGCTATTTTTCTAGAGAAGAAGCTTGCTTCATACATTGCATCAGGAAATGAACCAATTTCCGATAGCGGTCAACGAATCTATTATGAGGATTCCAGACTATTAACCCTTCTAAAATATTTTCCGCTCATCCAAATTCTTTTGATCGCCCTCTTCATCGCCTTCGGTTACTTCGGTTTCAGCTCCGCTCGCCGTTCTGAACAAAACCAAGTCTGGGCAGGAATGGCTAAGGAAACCGCTCACCAATTAGGGACTCCCATCTCTGCTATCATCGGCTGGATCGAACATTTGAAGTTAATGTGGGAAGACAACGAAGCAAGTCAGGAAGTTTTAATGGAATTGACCAATGATGTAAAACGATTAGACTTAATTGCGGATCGTTTTTCGAAAATAGGTTCTGCGCCGACATTAGAGCCGGTTAATATTTATGATCAATTAGAGGTTTGTAGAAACTATATGCAGCGACGCTCTCCCCGTAAAGTCGCTTTTGAATTTCCTGGGGTTGACCAAAAAGAAAAAGTGGTGGAAATCAATAAGCATCTTTTTGACTGGGTCATCGAAAACCTCCTTCGTAATGCGCTAGATTCCATGGGAGGGAAGGGCACAATCGGCTGTAAAGTGGGTGAGGAGAAAAATTTTATCGTTATAAACATCTCGGATACTGGAGAAGGGATTCCTCCTTCAAAATTTAAAACGGTTTTTCAACCCGGCTATTCTACCAAAAAAAGAGGTTGGGGTTTAGGTCTCTCACTAGCCAAACGTATTATAGAATCTTATCATTCTGGCAGGATATTTGTCCAAGATTCAGTGCTAAAACAGGGAACTACTTTCACCATAAAACTCCCTAAAAGCCTGAGACAAAGTGACTATAAAAAATAAGAACAGACTATTTAGAACACACACTGATAAACGGTTTAGATACCTTTTTATCCTTTTCTCTGTTTTCTTTTCTCTCTTTCTTCCCAATATTATTTTTTCCAACGACATTTCTCCAATAACCGTTACGGTTGTTGACGGAGACACAGACGAAGCTCTGGCTTTTCTCGCTGTTTTTACAGATGACAAGCAGTTCAATGCACAAACAGATATAGACGGTAAGGTTTCTATTCCTGATTTAGGACATAGGGACATTATCAACTTTAGCTATGTAGGTTATATCTCTAAGAAAGTGCCTTATTTTGAATTGAGAAGAGGCGAGCCCATCATCAAAATGTATTCTGAGAACATGATTCTGGGGGTTGTCGTTGTTGGGCGAACAGATGCGGCAGAAGAGGAGTTGCCCTTTGTCATTGATCGAATCAGTGCGCAGCAAATAGCTTCCCGTAACTCACAAACAACAGCAGATATATTAGGGGAGCATGCTGATGTATATATCCAAAAATCACAAGCAGGTGGTGGTAGTCCCATCATCAGAGGGTTTGAGGCCAATAAGGTTTTACTGGTTCTCGATGGTATTCGCTTAAACAATGCAATTTATAGGAATGGTCACTTACAAAATGCCATAACTGTGGATGGTTCTATGCTTGAGCAAATAGAAGTGATCTATGGTCCTGGTTCTTTAATGTATGGTAGTGAAGCGCTTGGAGGGGTTGTTCATTTCCGTTCGCGGGAACCTAAAGTTTCCTTTAGTTATACAGAAAACCTTACAGATACTCGGGCCTATACTCGATTTTCCAGTGCCAATTTAGAGAAAACTTTACACTTTGATTTTGAATATGGTGCTAAAGAATGGGCCTCGCTAACCAGTTTTACTTACTCTGATTTTGGCGATCTAAAATCAGGTAGTAGACGTCCTTCGGAGTATCCAAATTTCGGAAAACGTCCCTATTACATTAATACAAGTGGTGCAGATCAGGTAGTTGAAATTGGAAACCCAGATATTCAAAAAGGAGGCGGTTATAGTCAAATTGATTTTTTGCAAAAAGTAAAATATCAACCTAAGGAGAGTCTCTTTTTTGTGGCAAACTTTCAATACTCTTCTTCCAGCAATGTGCCTCGCTATGATAATTTGCAAGACACACTCTCAACTGCTGACGATTTGAAATGGGCCGAGTGGTACTATGGCCCTCAAAATAGATTGATGGCTTCTTTAAAAATGAAAGCCTTCGCTCCTAAATTACTTTATAACAAAGCAACCATTATCGGTGCTTTTCAATTACTGGAAGAAGATCGTTTGAAGAGAAAGTTTAGACACGACAGACGTATCTTCAATCTGGAAGATGTATTGGTCTATTCCTTCACTGCGGATTTTGACAAAGAATTGGATCAGGCTGGAAAGAATACCATTTCCTATGGGGTTGATGGAAACTTTAATCAAGTTTTTTCAGAGGCTGGAGATTTGAATGTTGCAACAGGGGAAGTACGTCGAAAGGAGTTTACCAGATACCCCAGCGATTATAGTACTTTACTTAGTTATGCTGGCTATTTGAATTATCGCTGGAAAGGCCTTGATTCTATGCTGGTATTTAACATTGGAGCGCGATATTCTTTCACCGATCTTTTTGCGAAATACAAAGAAGACGACCTGGACTTAATCGATTGGCCTGAGGAATATGTAACGACTGGAATATCAACCTCCAACAGTGCTCTTACATATGGTGCTGGCCTTACATTGAACACGCGAAACCATTGGCAGCTTCAACTATTAGCTTCCACTGCATTTCGTTCTCCAAACATTGATGACTTTGCAAAACTACGAGTGAAAGGTGGCCAAGTTTTATTACCAAATACAGATTTAAAACCAGAGCATTCTCAGAGTGTTGAAGCTACATTAGGTAAAACGGTCGGCTCTCCCAAATCTACTTCTCTCAAATTAAGTGCTACTGGGTTTTATACTATTCTGGAAGATGTTATTGTTCGGCAAGCAGGGGTTACACCCAACGGCGATACACGTATGTGGATACCATCTGAACAAGACTCTTTTGATGTACAACAAAACTTCAATGCAAATGATGGCTTCATTTATGGTGGGTCTGCAAATGTATTATTAAAGATAGGTACGAACTGGAAGTTGTCTTCTAGTTTGAGCTACACCAAAGGGCGTGTCAATTTTAAAACTGTTGATATTGACACGCTTGTCCCAATGGCACATATTCCTCCTGTATACGGCCAAACGAGTTTATTATACACTAAGGAAAAGATTCGTCTGGAGGCTGTTGCCAAATACAATATGAAAAAGCCTATCTCGGAATACTCCGTAAATAAAATCACCCTAAGTGATGGAGATTTTGAAATTGACAAAGGAGGAACTTCTGACAACGCGGAGTTGGGTATTGCATATACCGATGATAATAATCAAGTTATTTATGAAGGTACCTATGGTTGGGCAACCTTCAACCTCTATGGTTCTTATGCTTTCAATGAAAAATTCAGTATTGATGTAGCGGTAGAAAATATTACCGATCTTCATTATCGTCACTTTGCTTCAGGAGTGTCTGCGCCTGGGCGTAATTTCATTCTTACCTTAAGAGGGAAGTTTTAGCGAAATCGAAGCTTTTCCTTTTAATCATCACGCGGAGGCCGAGGTAACCATTAATAATTCTTTTACTCCATGCTGTAAATCAACAATTCTTCTCCTTTCAGCAAAAACAAAACACCTTTTTGAACTTGTAATTGGTCTGTTGCTTCTAGCTTAAAAGGAAGCTCTACTTCTGAGGTCAAAAACGATTGCAGATGAAAAGACTTTAATTTTCCTTTCTCTTGATAAATCAATTGATTTTCCAATATTTGAAAAGAACCTAAATCTTTAATAGGAATATCCTTAAGGTAAGTACCAAAGTTATCAAAGACTAAAACCCCCGAATCAGGTGCGTTAAGAAAGACTCGATTTCTGGTTGCCAACATATTCAATGCCTGAACGTTTTCACCTAACAATAATTTCACATTCACACTTTCCTCAGTCACTTGACCAGCTCTACTTATCTTTCGCACCTTTCCTGAGTTGTCATCAAAAAACCAGAGTTCATTGTCATTAGCCATTGCAACAGCATCGACATCCGTGATATTGAGATTGAATAGTTGATATTCGCCCGTTATACTCAGTGTTCTATCCAATAAAATAACTGTGAAATAATCCGGATAAAAAAGCAAAAGGTTAAATGGATCAGTAACGTCTACCCATTTTAAATCACCTAATTGGTTATTATTGTATTGAAAAAGGAGCTGACCACTTTTATCATACTTGAGCAGTTCGTTGTTTTCATTTACAACATAACATTGCTGGAGTTTATCGGAGGTAAGTAGCCTAGCTGATTCGATGTGAATACTAGTCGTGGCTTGAAGGAGTGTATCAGACGGTTGGGCTATTGAAGAAGTATTTAAGGTACAAAGTAGAAATAGGCATAGGCATAGCTGCAATCGGAAAGCTTCCTGAAATGTCATAAGCGTTGACTTATGCGCATCTTTCTGCCTACTAAGGACCTTTGATAACTGTACCTTCATCATTTTCAAAAAATTCAATTGACATCGTTTCTCCATCGAATACTGCGTAGGAATTATAGTTCATCCATTCTCCTAGGTTGATATAACGACTGTGACCGTTTTTTAGCGTGTAATCAATGGGTAAATGTCGATGACCAAATACATAGAAGTCGGCGTTTGAACTATCTAATTGCTCATTAGCGTATACTAAAAGCCACTCCTGATTTTCGCCTAAGAAGTCTGTTTCTGCCGGTTGTGCATCCCTACTTTTATTAGACCAAAAATCCGCCAATCCGATTCCAAAGTTTGGATGGATGCGAGCAAATAGCCATTGACAAAGTGGATTGGCAAAGACCTTCTTTAATATTTTATACTTGTGATCACCAGGCCCTAATCCATCTCCATGACCGATATAAAAAGACTTTCCTTTGAGTTCAACCTGAATAGGTTCCCGGAATGTTTTAATACCTAATTCTTCTTCGAAGTAACGAAACATCCACATATCATGATTGCCAATAAAGAAAAAAAGCGGGATACCAGAATCACTTAACTCCGCCAATTTACCTAACAAACGAGTATATCCTTTGGGGACTACCGTAGCATACTCAAACCAAAAGTCAAAAACATCACCCACCAAGTAGATGGCTTCCGCGTCTCCTTTTATTTGATCCAACCAACGGACGATCTGCCGCTCTCTTTCTTTACTGCTATATTTTCCTTTTGCTCCTAAATGAAAATCAGAAGCAAAATAGATTTTCTTTTTTGACATTTATAACAATTCAACTACACCTTTTCCATAATAGACCCGCACTCGTCACAGGTGCGTAGTTCTTCAGAATCCATAAAGTTGTTCATCACTACCGGAAGCTGATTGACGATGTCTTTCATTTCGAAAGTATCTTCATGTAGTTTATGATTGCAATTTTCACAGAACCACATCAATTTATCTTCTTCGCCATCTCGTCTATATCTTTCGATCACGAGACCAATCGTATTTGCAGGTCGTTGTGGAGAATGTGGAATTCGAGGAGGTAGTAAAAACATATCTCCTTCTTTAATCAGAATATATTCAGGAGTTCCATCTTCGTTGATTATTTTAAGAGTAATATCTCCTTCTAATTGGTAGAACAATTCTTCGCCGTCTTCATAATGATAGTCTT
>CAZDTI010000246.1:0-12829 GCA_964508085.1 uncultured Saprospiraceae bacterium
AAAGTCAAAACTAGCGCTCTAAAAATACCGAATTACTTATTCTACAATGCTTAAATGAACCATACTTTAAAATAAAAATCCCGAATTTTTGATAAATCAAAAATTCGGGATGACATATGTTTTGGGCTTTATATTTTTCGAGCTAGTAACCTTCTAATTCTAATTCTTCTTCTAATTCTAACAGTTTCTAATTTTACCGAGAAATCACGAATGATTTGGTAATAACTTGGTCTTCATGTGTTAACCGTAAGAAGTATATCCCTGGTGATAATTTATCGACCTCCATCTCGATCTGATTTCCGTTATTTATTGCTCGGATATTGCTATGGTAAACACCTTGAGCATCAATTATCTGGACGTCTTTAATTCCATCTACATTGACCATTTCAACAAAAAGTCGATCCTTGGTTGGGTTTGGAAAAACCCTCACTTCTTTGCTATTGAATACTACTTCCTTTTCTTCCCTTTGCTCGTAATCTTGCCGGAAATCACTACTAATACCAAAACATTCATTATCCAAAAGGCAAGGCTCAATAGTTGCCAAAAACTGATTGGAAGGTTGATTCAGGCTTACGGTGGTGCGTGGTGAAAGTAATACCTCTTTAGAAGCAATAAAGGAAGTCGAAAGAAACGGGTTAATATTATTATCGGAAGCAGGAGGTGCTGCATTGGTTGTTCTCGAAATAATATTTTCAGCCCGATGTTCACCAGAAGGAATGAAAAGCTGGTTTTCAAAAAGTAATAATTCTGGGCAGTAGGATTCGATAAGCAAATTATCAAACATAACCAAGAAAGGCTTTGTTCCACCGTTAGCAGTAGGAGATAAATCATTCGGAAAAAAGAGCAACTGATCAAAATCGCTATCCTGATTGACGAATACTTCTATGCGGTGAGTAGCTGATACTCCCCAGTTACCGTTACCGGTATTGGGAAAGGTCTCTAATTCTGCCAGTACGACATTTTCCACATTTGTAATCTGAGGTGCTTCAGGAGCATCACTGCAACAATCAAATTCAAGGTCAGTAATATTTGTATCTTGAAAACCATTCCCTAATGCAACCCTAAATACTCGATCAGTCTCACTAGCAAGAAGGCCAGAAGGAACTGCGAATTTAAGATCAAAAGATACTCTATAACAAGTGTTGGCCTCTATCCCGTTTGGCACGTTTAAAAATAAACCTTCTCCTCTGTCCGCGCCACATTCATTCATGACGATTCCGTTGCCATCGTCAAAAGAAAGAGTAATCGGAGAAGAGAAGAGAGGAAAAGTCCCGAGATAAGATACCGAACCATGAGAAGAGCCATAAAAACCATTCATCTGAGCACTAGTAATATGACCTAAACTAACAAAATCACATATATAATTACTGTTAGACATTGGGTAACTATTAAAGTCATCATCCCAAATCACTGTTGGAGATTGTGCTAGCAGTCCCACACTCAACAGCATCAGGGCAAAAAATATATTTATCCATTTCATAATAATTGATTTTAAAAATTAAGAAGATTATTTAGACTCAGATAAATATGTTTTCATTTGCTTATTCTCCCTTGTTAGTTGCTGCACTTCTTTTTCCAATCGGATAAGATGTAGAAAAAGCTCTTCAATTTTTTCTTGCTGAACTTTAGCAATATCACCTAATTCCATTCCATCACTTTCGATCTTTTTTGCAGAGGGTACATTCGGCAAGTGACCATTTTGGTCAATGAAATTTTCTACTTCTGTCAACGAAAGAAGTTGGTAATCATCTGCAAAAACATAGTCAGCCCAATCGTTACGAACGCGTACTTCTTCTGTTAATATTCCGCCTTCAACGTACAGACGATAGGAGCTGATGTCTGTACCGCCAACAAAGTTTGGCTGATTGATAGAACCACCAAGACCGATTCCCACACGACCGTGTACTTCCAGCGTTTTTTGAGCGGTGCCTCCATAACCTGGATAGATAAGTAAGCGACCTGTTTCCCTATTGTCCGTAATAAGGTGTCGGATAGAGCCCGCCTCGTTGATACCCGTACGGAAGCGAATTTGATTAGCCCACCCATTCTGATCATCTCTTAGGTCAAGACCTCCGCCCACGCTTAAGGTTGCAGAACTAGTATTATTCACACCAATTCCGACGTTTCCTGTTCGGGTAATTTTAGTATCAGTACCACATTCACCATCCCAAAACTTGCATTCATTTTCTAGAACCAATTCATTTACTGCCTCGTGAATATCCTCTTGTATTCCCTCTTGTATTTCCGCTAAACAGGCCTCGTTTAGATCACATTCTACTAAGACCCCATCAATGATTAGACAATTTCCTTTTTCTTCGTCAGCAATTTCAAATTCATCTAAAAAGTCCAAACTGCTATACTCAGGTGGAATACTAAAAATGAGTAGATTGTCATTATTCGGAATTGACAGCGGGGTCATTGAGAAGGTCTCGCCTGTCGGAAAAGTGACCGTAACTGAATTGATACCTGAAGGATATTCTGGATAAGTAAAGATAAGAAATCCATTAGCTGTAACCGAAACACTTTCGGGACATTGGGCTTGTAGAGAGGTTATCCCATTGAATAAAAACATACAGAGAATGATTAATACATTTTTCATAATTTATTGATTTATTGATTTTGAAATTTCATGAACGCATCTATAAGGAGGAATGCTAATCATTGTGACATTTAGAAAAAATAATTCATATTAAAGTCATTCTAATCATTGCTAATGAATTGGTTTCAACGCTTGATTTGAGTTATTGGGTAGGGACAAAAAAAACGAATTGTTTTTCCTGAAAAATTAATGACTAAACATTAAGACTTGAAGTGCTTGGTGTGCAAGGAAAAATCTATTAATTGCTTTGGATTGTTTTCTAGAACGAATAAGTTGATATATAGAAATTTCAAAAAAATATCAATGCTCTTGATAAAATTTGTTCAGCTATTAGAAATCAGTTATTTCTCAACTATTCCAAAAGTCATTTTTAACTGTCATTTAATTCTGTACCATTACTTAATAAAAGAAGAGGACCTAAATTATATTTAAGTCCTCTTCTTATTATCTATTATAAACCTGCTTAGATTTTAATAAATTTTGATACAAAGTGTTGATTAAGATAGTTCACCTGTATCGTATAGCTTCCGCTTGTTAACCTACTAATGTCAATCTTTTTTTGGTTAGTAGTGTTACCTTGGATATGAACGGTTCCTAAGTCATTAATTATTTCAAAGTCATAATTACCATTAATATGCTCAAGATTTATTGAGATATAATTCTTTGCGGGATTAGGAATAATAACTAAATTGGATATTTCCACTTTATGATTTTCTGTAGATTTTGCGCGCGGGATGATTTCTGTACATTCGAAGTCCTCTGACGGATCATTAGGGTCAGTTAAATTAGGGCAGTCAACTACAAGAAACATAATCAAGCCTACTTTCTCTTCAGAAACAAACTTCATGTAGTAAAAAGAAGGTGATGAATTATTAACAGAGTTTATTGTTAGCACTTCATTATCCATTCCTGATGTTGACCAATCCCATCCTTCTGTACTCTTTCCGGGGATGAAACTTCCTGGATTAACTGGAGTCCAAACAACATCTCCATTTCCATATCCAGTAAGGGAAATTGAAATGGGTAAGTTACTATCATTGCTGCAAATTTGAACAGGTAAATATGAAATAGGCCACCATGGGTGATCTGATACTTGTACTTGAATACAACCTTCCAAAAAGCCAATACCACAGGCTTCCCATGCTAACTGAGTTTGGATATGTTCAAATGAACATTCTCCAAATAATATTCTAGCTGCTTCAACAGATCCATTCCTAGATGCTAAGTAATTAGAATTTGGAGTTATAAAATGAACAAGATTATGAAATGCAATAGCTGCAGCACTCTCTTGTGATATGCCTTGCACTGTAATACCGTTATGTACACCTCCCTCACTTAATAAAGAAAACCATTTATTTTGAACTCCAGAATTAATATGAACTCCACCGTTATCTCCAGAACCAGTGAACCAATTCGGCCCTAGGTAAGTATCAGGTTGAGTTAAACCAGTTGGACCACATGCGAATAATGGAATAGAACTTGGATCTTCTAGATTTCTAATAATTGCACCAGATCTTTCTCCTAAATTCCAATCAGTTGCGCCATTTTCTCTTCTGTCAATCATATATCCAAAAATATCAGCAAAAGATTCATTCAAGGCTCCAGACTCATTTACATAGTTAAGCCACCCCCAAACATCAATTGCAAAGTGAGCATATTCATGTCCCACTATATCTAAGACACCAAAATAACCAACACCTGCCACTCCTCCAAGATTTAAACTTTGTTCATTTCGGTCATAATGAGCTGCTACGGCTTCGTCTAACCCTAAACACGCAGTTACTCCAAAATTAGCTTTCACTTTTAGTTTTTTTCCTGCTCCAACTGAATTATTGTGTTCGTGAAAAAAATACTCTTTGCATTTCGTTACAGACCAATGGACTGAGGTAGTACGAACATCTGCTGGTGACCAAACGGTATTACTTGAACCTGATAAAGTCATTTCTTCACAGTCTCCAAAACTCTTTTCCAAAATGCTACCTTCAGCATCTCTTGTTTCTACCTTAGGTCCATAAACCTCATCTTTTAGTCGATATTTACCCCATGACCATTTTGTTTTTAAAGTTTGAATGCCATTAAACAAAGTAGATCCTGTAGTTGTGTTTACAACTAATTCAGGAACAGGTTCATTTTCTTTTAATTCTTTCGTTTCAGTTACATCCTTATTCTTCGCTGCGCCATGTTCATGCATACAACCTGTACTTTCATTTGCACCATGTTTCGCAAAACACTCAATTTTATTATCTCTCTCGTCTACAACTTCTCCTGATCTTGCATCAACATCGACCCTCTTACTAAAATAAGGTTCATATGATTGGATATTCATCCTATAAACTAATTGATCATTACAATTAATCATCAAAACAGGATCTGGATAAAATGTTTTGCCTTCCCCCTCCTCTTGAACTAATAAAGCTTCTTGCGTCGGATTGTTCCACATATATTCATTAGATGGAATCGCTTCCAATGCACTGTCAATTGCATCTTCTCTCGAAATTATACTCTTTGTATCAAAATCATAATCACAATTAAAGGAGCCATTAATTGAAGTAAGAAAACAATCTTCCCAGTGGGCGATAATAATACCACATTCAGCAGGAACATCTTCATATTGTTGCTGGAATTTAACTGATCTCAATTCTTTCTTCCCAATTTCAGCAATTCTATCACTCACGATAGTCATTTCGTTTCTTGACGGTAAATCAAATAAACTTTCCGTGTTATCAAATAAATCTTCAGGGGTTAAAAGCACTGGTGCCATTTTGATCCAGCCATCTTCGACACTTAATGCCATATTACTTAAAACAGGATTCATAGGGTCAAAAATGCAATCGGACTTCTGTCCATATATACTCCAACTTAGAAGGAGAAGAAAAAAAACAGTAACATTTTTCATGTTTTATTAATTTTATAGGTTGTAAAAAATATTTCATTGATATACCTATAAGGTCAGAGAATTATATTTGTGACATTTAATTTGAATTAATTATACATTAGAGGATTGGAGATTGGGAATAGATGCATAATCGTTTTAGCTCGAAGGACGGCTTGTATATTATCGGATGAAACACATTAGCTTTTTTTGATTCGACATTCTCGTGCAAACTCTTAGCCTACCCCGCGCTAATGGTTTACTTTTGGACTTCTCAATTTCCCGATTATTTTTGTTGCTGTGGAAAGAATTAACAACAATATAGCAGTGCTTCCCAGCAGGTTGCCATATTTAGAATAAAATGTAACGTAAGTGTTAGTCCTGAGGGCTCCAACAATGTCGTTTTTTTCTTTTGATATTACCTTACCTTTATCGTTGATAATAAAACTGAAACCATAATTTGAAGATCCAACAGAATACTTTGCAGTTTCTGCGCTTCTCAATCTAGCTTGGTTTATCATTTTCATTGAACCTAAATTTGATTTATACCAACCTTCATTGTAATGAAACGATAAAGCCTGAGCTCCATTTTTTACTAACGCAGAAATAAATGTTCCGTATAGTGATTCATAACAAATGGCAGATCCAATAGCTATTCCTTTATTATTAAATACCATTGGGTTGTAGTTTGGCTTTTTAAAGAATTTATACCCTACTTGTTTACTGAATACATCAGCGATTGGTTCCGGAACATATTCATTAAATGGTACTAGATAATACTTATGTCTATACTCTATTTCATCTGAATATTCATTTATGTTTATAATAGTGTTATTAAAAAAAAATCTTTTGCCCATATTGTCGACACGTAAGCCACTAGGCCTATAATTATTAAATACAGCTGCTTTAGAAAAAGTGATCGCCCCTACAATAGAATTGGTAGCATAAGAAGAAAGCTTTTTTAAAATATGATTTTCATGCATACTTTCTATGTAACCTAAGTTATCAAAAGCATTTTCAGGATAAATCACTAGGTCAAAATTAGAATCGAAAATATTAAGTTTTTGTTCATACAAATCTAACATTTCATCTTTTGTCATATTGTATTTTTCTCCAATACATGACAATTGAGTGTTCAAAGTCAGGGTTCGTAATTCATAAGTGGGTAAATATTTTAGATTCCAATTTGAAAGAAAAATTAAGAAAGATATAATACCTATCATTGACATTTTTATACTTTTATTTGTCTTGGTAATAATTGATAGTATTAATAGATTAATTGCTATGACCAAGAGAGAGAGTCCTTGAACGCCCGTAAATTTTACCATTCCAAGGCAGATACCTATCATAGATAGATTATTGCCCAGACACGAAAATGGAAATAGATATTGAATAAAGAGAAATTCAAGTGAAAGATATGCTAATGTAAAGAGCAGAACATTTCTCTTCAAGAGGAAAAATAATGGATAATATAATACGGTTATAAATAATATTAATAAACTAATTTTAAAATAATAGCCAGTTGAATAAAGCCAAAAGAGATTTGATGTATTAACGATTAGAATAATTATGAATGCTATATATTTTCCTTTTTTAGCAGAAAAATAATATAGGAATAACCCTATTATTAAAATATGTACCGTCGTAAATAATTCAATTATAAGTTGCATATTTAATTAATGAATAGAGCTGCTACTCTTTACAGTAGCGGCTCTATTTTTTTGAAAAAAAATTGTGCAAATGTTATTTTACGATAACATATTCTTGCCTGATTTCTGACACGATGTAATTCTTATAAGTATACCCATCACTTGGAGTTAAGTAATCAAATACTCCACGATATAAACTCAGTGTAATAATTTCATCTTTTTCATATTTATCAAAAAACGTAGCTGGGAGTGTTAATTTTCCACCTGCTGATTCATCAAGTAGCAATGCAGAATATTCTATGTTGCCAGGATGAGCTGGGGGGAAAACATTAACTTTAGATCCATCACCTCTTGCGACAACCATTACACCATTGAGGTTGTTTAGATCTTCGTTATAAGAAATAGACAGTGAGCTTGTCACATCTAAATAATAGTGGGAAGCAGCCGGGTCAACCAAGGTTGTATTGTCATCGGCAATCAATACATCCAGTTTTTCAGGTGAGTATAATAAGTCTTCATAAATTATAGATCCCATGCGTTCTAACTTATGAGAAACGTTCCTCCCATATAGATCATAAACTGCAGGACAATCAATTGTATTATTGCTACTGTAACTATTATTGGCATGTGTGAATGTATTGTTTCCAATAGTAAAAACGCCACCGTCCGTAATGTTCCCCATGTTACTTAAATCATTTCTAAAAACGACAAGTGACGAACAATCATTTGATAAAGTGGTGTTATTATATTTTACAGTTGATGTAGCACTTGCTCCAGAAGTCAGTGTTCCGTATATGTAATAATCCTCAATAGCATTGCGGGCACTTCGAACATCACTGAATCCATAAATCCCTGTATATGCTTGCGTTTCTATTTCGTCATCATTATTACTGCAAGAAGAAAGGGCAAGAGATAGTATGCAAATGAAATAAAATATCTTATTCATAATGTTTAATTTAAAAGTTTAACGTAAGGGTTTAATTCATTTCGTCTGGACCACATCCCCAGTCGACACCAGTATTGCCACAATCTGTTCTTACTTGTAGTACAAGGCTAATCAATTTTGAATCATCAGTTGAGCAATTCAAGCCGCCAGCCGTAGTGGGATCCATCACTTTATTTCCTTTGTACCATGTTCCTCCGACACTTCCATTTACACATGCATCACATTCACCAACTACTTGTAGTGTAACATCAGTATTACAAATACCAGTGTTACTAGTTACTTCAATACATGAGTTATTCGTTATCATATCTGAGGCATTACTGTCATCGATACAATATTCATCTTCAAAGGCCCAGGCCTGAATCCACCAATTTAATTTATTCCCGTTCGCTCCTATACTGTAATTTTCATCCACTAATTTTGCTATATCAACAAGCTCCCCTGTTAAGTTAAACTCTTCATGTCCTGCCTCATAGAAGCAAGCGGCGTTGCTCCAGCCAGGTACTAATGGAATTTTTTTAACTCCAAATTGCAATGTATTAGCACCAGTACATTCAGTTTCCGTTGCTTTATGATTAGTGGCTCGAGAGAGATAGGAGGGCAGAGAACATAGTAAAACCATTACAACAATAATTAACTTTTTCATTTTATATGTTTTATGTGAAGAATGTTATACTTGAATCTCAAGTATAATGTCAGTCATTATTTAATACACCCAAAAAAAGGATAGCCGCAGCAATTCTATAAAGGGGTTTAATAATTCGAAATTTTATTAACACAGCTATAAAGAGGAATGCTCGCTATTGTGACAATTATAAAAGGCAATTTCTTTTAAGTAGTGTCCAGAAATTTGTTTATTGAATTTGATTCACCTCTACAATACAGACAATTATTAAAACTCCATCAGCTCATGTTTTCGAAATAAAATAATATACTTTGCCAAGGCACTTTAATAAATTGGATTAATATAAAAGCCCAAATATAATGACGGAATATCCTTGATGATTCTACTTGAGTAATACCTAACAATAATAATATCGAGCTAAATCCTATGACTGGAAAAATAAAATAGGTTCCTATGCAAAAGGCTATAAGTATATAATCTCTATATCCTTTAAATTTTTCACCAAAAAGAAAGAAGACTGCTACAGTTGCTTCTACAAACAATCCGAATACTTGAAAAGCATAGGTGATTTTTTTCATAAACAAACTAGAAATAAGCTCTGTATATATCCCATCCATTGGCAATAATTTAATAGCATTAATTGCCAGCTTATTTGCATTTAAATCCTCCAATGGTATACCTGTAATAAAGTGAGTTATCATTAAAAAACGACTATCAAACAGAAAACGACCATGTAAAAAACCAGGCTCATAAAAGCCATTTAACACTTTTTGAATTACGGCAAAAGCCATTACTAAACCAATTAATAGACGCGCATTATTAACCAAATATTCTTTTTCTTTTTTCAACCAGAGAAAAATTGTCAGCACAAAAGTCCAATACATAAAAAGTGCTTTATGGTTATCAATTACGTACCACTGTAAACTGTTAGAATACAATAAGGTAATTGAAATTACAGTCCAAAGAATACGATTAGTTACATATTTATCGAACACTAACATCAGGGTACATAATATCCGCAATGGAATCTCAGCATTCCAACCGGTACTACCATCAAGCACTAACAGCATCAGGGATAACTTAAAGGCTATCTTCTCATAGTTTGATGCAAATGGCTGGTTGAATTCATGTAGTTTTAAAGCCTTAATATTCAATTCCATGGTATTTTAATCCTATTCTATTATTCAATTTCGAATAATTTCTTTGATAAATTTTTTCTTGAAATAATATCCCTCATCATAATAATTGGATTTAAAAACCATTAACTTAATCCTATTAATTTTCAAAGCTCGATCTTTTGTTATATTAGCCTCGTTTTGATAAAGGATTGGTCGGTATATAGTGCTATAAAATTTAGCATTTCCTTGAAGTTTACTATATGACACGGCATCAATATAATTAGGCTCAAGTATCGATGTATCTGGTTTAAAATGTGCTTTCAATAATTGCTTAGACAATTGATCTAGCAGTAACTCTTTGGGAAATTGATTGATTGTATTTACTAATGGTGTCGAAATTGGAACATTGTATTTACTTCCTTTTACACGGATTAATATCGAGTCTCCATTTTCAAGATATCCAATGGCATTTATTTCATTTTTTTCATTAGTTGAAAACATCCCAAAGCCAGCACCTTTCCATGGGCTTAGGCCGTTAAACTGTGAATTATAGATCTGTATACAAGCAACAATAATTAAAATAAATGGTATAAAGTATTCATCTATTTTCGTAAACATGGTTTTAAGTTTTACAACAGTTTTCTATATTAGTATAGACTTAGTGCAAAGGGTATCTTGATTTTATTCTTTTAGGACAAAAAAATCAACAATTCATACAAATTAAGCTTTAATAAGCAGTAAAGAACAATGATGATTTAAAGGTTTATAAAATGAATTGACAAAACATTTTAGTCATCATTATTCTTTTTGCAACTGCTAAAATTTAGCGAATACTTTCTATCATTCCACTATGGAGTCTCCTCAACATGCCCCTCTACTGTTTCTGAAACCTCTGAGACTGTCTCATTCCAAAGCTCTGTTATCCATTCCCTCGGACCCGCATTAGTATCTTCAACAGTAATCAGGTCAGCTGCCATAGGAGTAGTCGAATTTGCAATAAAAAAAGCACTCGAAAAGAGGAAAAGTGCTACTGAATAAAATAATTTCTTTTTCATAATAAATAATTTAAAGGTTAGTTAATATCCTAATTCAATGGTTTATAAAGAGATAACTTCAGCTATTTAAATAAGGGGTATAATTATTCGAAATTTTATGTACGCACCTATAAGGCGGAATGCTGGTTATTGTGACAAAAAAAATCCTTTTTAAGTCATCGTTTCCTTTCTTAATGAATTGATTTCAATAATCCTTTTACCGCAAAAAAATTCTATTACAAAAATAATTTCGAATACCATTGGAAAAACCTCCATTTTATCAAAGCCAAACTTTAACCAGGTACTATGTACTCTAACAAAAAACAAGAAGAAAGCTATCCACTTACAGGAGTATAATGGATGGCTTAGAAGGCCTTAATATTTATTGATCGTAGCTTGGTCTAAGTTGAATATCAACTTAAATTGATTTCAATTATAAAAACAAGTTTTAAAATTGCTTTGATTTTTTTTGAAATAAACTTTACTAAAATAGCAACAGGAATATTCCAAAACCAATTTAACCCTATAGCTAAACGAATACCATTCACGATAAGCACTCGATAAATGAAATGCATTGTTGAGTGCTGTGTTACTTTTTTCCAGGAATCAAATTTCGAAACCAGTCAGGCATTTTAGGTAAGCTTGGAAACTCCATCATGGAAAGTTTACTTAATTGATTTGTTTTCATTAGGCGGATGGTGTCTTTCATATAGTTATTCATTCCGTGATCTTTGGCATGAGCAACAGCGTATAAATCGCCTTTGGTTTTGCTATCTACAAAATTTTCGAAATGTTCCTTGCCAGAGAGTTCGATATAGCGAGCAGGAATATCTCCTTTATTCCAAAAGGTGTGCATGATTCCTTTGGGTTTGATGATATAACTACCTGCTGGTGCGGAAAAACGTAAGCCCTCTTTTCCACCTACTTCAAACTCTAGTTCACCAGTGATTACATATACCAATTGAGCCTCATGATCATGGCTATGAGGAGCCAATAGTTCCCTAGGGTAAATGACTCCTTCCATAACGGAAAAGTCGCCAGCCAAATCTTCTGTTCTGGCTTTGATGACCATATCACTAGCGGTAGTTTCTTCTTCTCCGGGCAGCCTTAAAACATCTTTGATTTCATAATTTTTCTGATTAATTGAATGTGATTACGAAAACGAAGGTGCGAAACATAGAGGAGAGGGTTTTTACCCTATGTTAAAAAAAGTACAGGATGAACTTTTTTACCATAGGGTAAAAGTCGAACTATTAGCGCATGTTGGAGAATTTGAAATAATTGGATTATCGTTGACGCCTAATTCTGCTTAATGACTGTTGAGTAATTCCCAGGTAAGCTGCAATATGTCCTAATGGTACCCGAAGCAATATATCCGGATACTTTTCAATCAAATTATGATAACGCGTTTTGGCATCCCTGAATTGAAGATCTTTGATTTTTTCACCTAGTTCCGTTATCGATTTTACGAACATTATGTCTTTAAAAATATTCAAACTGTTATAACTTACACTTAATTCGATAAATGCTTGAGGATTAAAGGTATGTAAGACACAATCTTCCAAAGTTTCCAGATAAAATTCACTTGGCTTTTGGGAGTAAATACTGTCTATTTCAGTAATGAATTCTTGTTCAAGAAGGAACCAATGGGTGATGTCTTTACCTTCGTCACCATAATAGAAAAAGCGTAGTAACCCTTTTTCAACATAGAATACCTTCCTGCAAAATTCCCCTTCCTTAAGTAGCATTTTCCCTTTAGGATGCTTTTCAATTGTAATTACATCTTCTAGCTTTTTTTGAAACTCATCATTGATATCCGCAAATTGGCTGATGTATTCGATAAGGGTCATTTCTTTTTTTTACTAAAATAATAATGTTAGGGAAATACTACAACTTCCCAACGCAACCCTGTCCGTGTGGTTATTATAATCATCCCGAGAAGGACTGTGTTTGTGGTGCTGGTGTGGTGCAACGCTACTTGAATAA
>CAZDTI010000247.1:0-12796 GCA_964508085.1 uncultured Saprospiraceae bacterium
ATGTACTTCAAATACCGCGAAATCGAAGACGGCATCCTGGAATCTACTGATATTCTAGCTGCTATGAAATCGAATGCTAAGCTTATTAAGTCTGTTTTGAAACGAGAGCAAATCTGGGGGCTGATTACTTTTATCCCTGCCTTGATGATGGGCGTGTTAGTCGGTGAAATCCTAGACGGAAATACTTTAATCGGTTGCTTCCAAGATCCGAAGACCTTAATGAAAATCATTATCGTCGTCTTAGTTTTCGTTCCTATTATGGCCTGGACTGGCAACAAAATGAACAAAAAGGCTTTTGGAAACGACTTAAAAACGCTTGAAGATAATATTATTAAAATGGAGACTTTGCAGTAAGTTTCGATCAGATTCATTGTTCTTTTAATAAATCCAACGCTATACAACAAAAGTCGCTATCTACTGGTAAACTAGTTGGCGGCTTTTGCGTTTAAAGTATTTAAGAAGCATTATATGCAATAAGTAATTGGACAAAACAATTAATAAGTTATGGCGGTCTCTTTTTGAGCTACTCTTCGTTGTAAAAATACTCATTATGCTAAGGCATAACTCCGTTTTTTACTCCTTGATTACCTCAAAAATAGCCTCGGCCAAAACTTATCATTATTTTTGACCAACTACTTAATATTATTTAACCCATAGGGATTTACGATCCCTAAAAAATCATTAATTATGTCCCTTAAATTAGGCAATACAGCTCCCAACTTTACCGCTAAAACGACACAAGGTGAAATCAATTTCCACGAATGGTTAGGTGATGGATGGGGTATGCTCTTCTCTCATCCCGCTGATTTTACGCCTGTTTGTACAACTGAACTAGGTCGAACCGCTGCATTAAAAGGGGAATTTACCAAGAGAAATGTAAAAGCGATGGCCGTCAGTATCGATCCACTTAATTCTCACATGGAATGGATTAAAGATATTGAGGAAACTCAAAATGTAACTATGAATTTTCCAATAGTTGCTGACGATGATAGAAAGGTGTCTGAACTATATGATATGATTCATCCGGATGTAACGGTAAAAGCAACCGTAAGAACAGTTTTTGTAATTGGACCTGATAAAAAAATTAAACTGACCTTAACCTACCCTCCTTCTACCGGCAGGAACTTCAATGAAATATTACGGGTCATTGATTCGCTACAGCTCACGGCTTACCATAGTGTGGCTACACCAGCAGATTGGAAGGACGGAGAAGATGTTGTGGTATCTCCTTCCATTGCGACAGAGGATATCCCTGCAAAATTCCCAAAAGGCCATCGTGTCATCAAGCCTTACTTGAGAATGACACCTCAACCGAATAAAGATTAATTTCAATAACAATACAAATGCAAGAATCTTCCATAGACAGAGCCCAAAAGAAAATTTTACGTATTTCTATAATCGCTACGATAGTCTTGCTTGCTTCGGTAGTTTGGGTGAATTATGAGCGAAATATTGCACCGGGTGATAAGACCTTGACTTTTGAAAAGGAGCCGATATTTAACGCGTTTAAAGAAATTGAGAAAAATTATAAGTGCGAGGTTCTTGTCAAAGGAACGGAATTAAGCGATTGCTTACTTACTGTAAAGTTTACGGATAAGACCCTGGAGGAGATCATGAGGACTTTGGAGTTTCGGTATAAATTCAATTTAGAGAAAGTTACGAAACGAAAGTATGTGGTGAGTGGAGGGGAGTGTAGTAACTAAATATGTAAATTCATTGTTGAATAATTTCCATTTATTCTTTTATTCATCGAGAAATCTAACTTGTTGTCATTGAGTTAGATTTCTCGACTCCTTACGTCGCTCGAAATACCAAACGTACTGTTCCTCCTGATTCTTCGACTCGCTATGCGCTCGCTCAGAATGACAGGGTTGGTTCGTTAAGCGTTCTCGGTAAGCCCGCCCGTTCCGGAACCAGTCTGATTGTTGCAGACGGGTGAGCGGACTGACTCAGGATAGGCCGTTGTGATAAAAAAACAATTGATCACCTACTTCAAAAACCCATTAATCTTATTAACCGAATCCTTCGCATCGCCATACAACATATCTGTGTTGTCTTTAAAAAACAATGGATTCTGCACGCCCGCATAACCCGTGGCCATCGATCGCTTCATCACAATTACTTGCTTCGCATTCCAAACTTTCAAGACCGGCATTCCATAAATTGGACTATTCGGATCATCTTCTGCTCCTGGATTTACAATATCATTTGCACCAATAACTAAGACTACATCTGTTTCCGGAAGATCATCGTTTATTTCTTCCATTTCCATGACAATATCATAAGGTACATTGGCCTCTGCCAACAATACATTCATATGTCCCGGCAAACGACCTGCTACAGGGTGAATACCAAAACGTACATTCTTTCCTTTCTTTTTTAAGTTCTCTACCATAGCATAAACTGGAAACTGGGCTTTCGCTACCGCCATTCCATAGCCAGGTACAATAACTACTTCCTTAGCTTCTTCTAATAACGCCGCTACATCTTGGTGATCCGTAGCGGTAACTTCGCCTGTGATCTCCTTCGCTTCCCCTGTAGGAGCAGCACCGAAACCACCAAAGATCACCGACCAAAAAGAACGGTTCATCGCTTCACACATAATAATGGAAAGTATCGCTCCAGATGAACCAACTAAGGCACCGGTTACAATTAGTAAATCATTGCCCAACATAAATCCTGCCGCTGCTGCTGCCCAACCCGAATAAGAGTTCAGCATAGAAACAACTACTGGCATATCCGCCCCACCAATGGCCATTACCAACATGACTCCGATGAAGGAAGCAATCGCCGTCATGATGTACAAATGCATCATACCTCCAAGCCCTTCAGCTTGAACAAAGAATACACCAAGCACAATACAAGCAATTACCAACAATATATTTACAAGATGTCGTCCAGTGTAAGCTAATGGTTTTGATCGAATCCTTCCTTCTAGTTTCCCCCAAGCTACAATAGAGCCTGTAAAAGTGATGGCACCAATAAAGACACCAATAAATATTTCCACCAAATGGATGGTATGAGGCGTTCCTGTAAGTTCCTGCGTATGCGGATCGAGATAAGAACCGAAGCCGACTAATACAGCGGCCAGTCCTACAAAACTATGAAGGATGGCCACCAGCTGTGGCATAGAAGTCATCTCGACTTTTCGCGCTAGTAAAATGCCGATTACCGAAGCAATGGCAATCGCGGCTATAATATAAACTTGCCCTTCTACTCCTTCTCCCAATACGGTTGATAAGATCGCGATGATCATACCGACTATGCCGTAGAGCACACCTCTTTTCGCGGATTCCTGTGAAGACAGGCCACCCAAACTCAAAATAAATAAGATACTAGCAAAGAGATAAGAAGCTAATTGTATTTGTGATGATATCATTGACTTTAGATCTAATGGTTTTTTATTTTATTTTCGGAACATTTTTAACATACGATGCGTCACTACAAAACCGCCGACGATGTTAATACTCGCTACCAAAATGGCAATGAATGCTAAGATGGTCATCGGGTTAGAAAAATCGTTTCTGGTTTGCAATAATCCTCCGATGATGATGATTCCGCTAATCGCGTTGGTAACCGCCATCAAAGGTGTATGTAAAGAGTGAGATACGTTCCAGATGACCTGCCAACCAATGAAGACCGACAAAACAAAGACCGTAAAGTGCTGCATAAATTCTGCTGGTGCAACCATTCCTAAGAAATATAACAAGGCTCCTACCACCGCGAGGGCGATCAAGGTACCACTGCCATTATTTGCTTTTTCTTCTGGTTCAACTGCCGCAACAGGCTCTGCTGCTTTTGGTTTTTGCGGACTGACCGGAAGGGGTTCTGGTGGCCAATTGACGGCACCATTATAAGTAACCATGGCGCGTTTGACCACGTCATCCTCCATGTCTATTTTGAAATTTTCAGCTTTACCCATGTCGTCCAAAAGGTGACAGAGGTTATTGCCGTAGAGCTGGCTGGCTTGACCTGGTAGTTGATCCAACTTTCCGATGATCGTAACCCCATTGTCAGTCGTGTATACTTCGCCATCTTTGGTGAGGACGCAGTTTCCGCCGGAAGAAGCCGCGAGGTCCACAATTACGGAACCGGGTTTCATGGCTGCTACGTGATAATCGAGTACGAGCTTTGGTGCCGCTCGCCCTGGAATTTGAGCTGTGGTAATAATGATGTCCACTTCTTTGGCTTGCTCTTTAAACAATGCCATTTCGGCTTCGATAAAGGCAGGGCTCATCACTTTAGAATAACCAGAAGCGGTGGAACCATCTTCATCAATTTCGACACTTAAAAACTGCGCGCCCATCGATTCGATTTGTTCGGCTACTTCCATCCGCGTATCAAAAGCACGAACGACCGCACCAAGAGAACGAGCTGTTCCGATAGCCGCTAATCCGGCTACTCCCGCACCGATTACCAAGACTTTGGCAGGTGGTACTTTACCAGCGGCAGTGATCTGACCATTCAAAAAACGACCAAAATGATTGGCGCCTTCAATGACAGAACGGTAACCAGCGATGTTAGCCATAGAAGAAAGTACATCCATTTTTTGTGCCCGCGAAATACGAGGGATCGCATCCATTGCAATGGCATTGATGTTTTTGTCGGCGAGTTTTTTTAGTAAGTCTCCATTTTGAGCTGGACTCAAATAACTAAGCGTGATTTGCTCCGCGTGCATCATTTCAATTTCCTCATCTGTTACGGCGAGTACTTTTAGAATGATGTCTGCTTCCTTGTAGACCGCTTCGATGCTGTCTAAAATTGTGGCTCCGGAGGCGGTATATTCTTCGTCAGAAAAATTGGCGGCTTTTCCCGCTCCGCTTTGGATGTAGACGTCGAAGCCTTGTTTTTTTAAGCGCTCCACCGTCTTCGGTGTGGCACCAACCCGCGATTCATTCTCGCCGAGTTCAATAGGGATTCCTACTTTCATAATTGAAAAAACTTGTTTAAATGGTTTTTCTTTGCTGGACACAAATTATTATCTATTTGTAAAAGTAATATTTAAGGTTCAAAAACCTAAAAAGACGGGATATTAATATGGCTTTGTGCTTTTATTAGAAATATAATTTTGCAAAAAACACCTTAAGGAAAGAGAATTCATGCATTTCAGGACAGTTTTACGATACCCTTCATAATCAAAAACAGGCAAATAATCATCTAGCATGATGACTATTGCCTGTCTATTCGTGAAAGAGTGATGAAATATTTTTAAGCTTTCAACTTTGAGATCTGATGTAGAGATTTGTCTACTTACGACAGCTCGCAAAGCTAAAGTCCAATCAATCTACTTTAATACTTTCTACCGGATTAGCCATCGCTGCTTTTACAGCTTGTAAACTTACTGTTACGACTGTAATCAGCAATGCTGCTACACCCACACCGATAAACATCCAAGGAGATAAAGTTGTCCGGTATTCATAATTTTGCAACCAGCCATTGCCAAAATAATACGCGATTGGTATGGCGATAAAGCAAGAGACAAAGACTAATTTTATGAAATCAATAGAAAGTAATTTCCATACACTGGCTACCGAAGCACCCAATACTTTTCGAATACCAATTTCCTTAGTACGTTGTTCTGCAACAAAAGCCGCCAGTCCTAATAATCCTAAGCAACTAATTAGAATAGCCAGCAAGGCAAA
Organism: uncultured Saprospiraceae bacterium; assembly: GCA_964508085.1. Taxonomy (GTDB): domain Bacteria; phylum Bacteroidota; class Bacteroidia; order Chitinophagales; family Saprospiraceae; genus CALGLS01. The sequence continues at coordinate 5,643 of CAZDTI010000247.1, forward strand.
GAAAGCAGCCACGCTACCAATACGTTCCTCATCCGCAAATTTTTCAGCATGCTGTTCGCTCACAAAAGTGTATTCAAAAATATCCGCTGGGACTAATTTATTATAAATGACTTCCATTTTTGATAAGGCTTCGGAGATGTTCACCTCTGGTTTAATTTTTATAAAATACCAATTGAAATAATCAGGCTCCATATAGAAGACGGTCGGAACTGCCGGCTTAAAAGGAGAACGCATCACCATGTCTTTTATAACACCTAAAATAGTATAGTTTTCAGATTCCCGAAAGTCGGGATTCCAGGTGATTGTTTCACCAACAGGCTTTTCAAAGCCGATTAATTTAGCCGCAGCTTCATTGATAACCATTCCAGAGGAATCGGAGCTAAGGTCTAAGGAAAAATCTCTGCCCTCTACAAATTGCCAACCAACCGTTTTTCCAAAATCACCAGAAACAGATAAAGTACCAAAAACGGGATCTGAATCCGGCGCTTTATCGCCCCATGTGAATCCATTGTTATTTGATCCTATTCTGGTGAGTCTGCTCGCCGAAGCAGCTATGTCCGAAATCATTCCTGTTTTGAGTAATTCATTTCGCCAAGTCGCTTCCTTACCAGAAAGTTCACGCGCTTTAAATACCCGAACCAATCGCTCCTGCTCATAACCGAGTGGTCGTACTTTAGCAAATTGAATTTGTTGGAAAACGATGATGGTGCCAATGATCAATGCAATGGAAACTGTAAATTGAGTGACTACTAGTGCTTTCCGAGAAAGAATGGCGGAACGCCCCGTTTTGAACGTTCCCTTAAGCACTTTTACGGGTTGTAAAGCCGACAAATAAAAAGCAGGATAGCTACCAGCTAACAAAGCTGTGAATCCAGAAAAAGCGATTCCAAGAATCCAAAACAAAGGTGATGACCAGAGTATACTCAACTCCTTGTCTGCAACCGAATTAAACCAAGGCAACAGAATAAACGCGAGTAAAACCGAAAGTATAAAAGCGACCATACTTACTAAAAAAGACTCACTCAAAAACTGTTTTATCAATTGTAAAGGCATAGAACCCAAACTTTTTCGAATGCCAACTTCTTTTGCACGTTTCTCGGAACGTGCGGTGCTTAGATTCATAAAATTGATACAAGCCAAAAACAATACAAATGCACCTATGATTCCGTAGAACCAAATGTATTTCATTCGTTCGCTCATGATCGACACTCCATTTTCAAAGGTTGAACCCAAACGCCAATTTTTCATTGGATGAAGAAAAAATGCGGGCTGTAATGCTGAAGCTTCTTCAGCACTAATATGGGGTATTAGAATATCTTTTATACGAGCAGATACCTTTTCAAAGCTGGAATGGGCTGGAATTTGTACGTAAGTGCGCAGAAAACCATCATCCCAATTGTTACTATTATTTTGCGCATAGCGACTATTAGCAAGGTATAACTTATAGGGCATCATAAAGCTAACCTCTTCAAAAGTGGAATTCTGTTTAAAGTCTTCATAAACACCAGTTACGGTCAATTCCATTTGGTTTTCTATGCTGATGGTCTTTCCAACCGGATTTTCTTTTGCAAAAAAACGTTCTGCCAAAGAAGCAGATAGTAAGACGGACTTTAATTCTTTTAAACCTGCTCTCGTCCCATTCAACATTTTTAAGGAAAATAATTCAGGGGCATCTGCTCCCATATATCGTCCTCTTTCCGTAAACTTTTTACTACTGTTTGATAAAAGATAAGTACGAGCCTGTGTAGCCGTTACGATATACTGAAAATCACTACCATAAGTTGCATTCAACTCCGGACCAAGTGGTAAGGGAGTGGAGGTATTCAAGCCTCTTTCTCCGTCTACCGTCTCTAGTCGGGCAACCTGAGCAATGTGATCATAGTTTTCAAAAGATTGATCAAAGGATAACTCGTCTTGGATCCACAGACCAATTAAAATAGTAACCATCATACCCAAGGAAAGTCCTCCAATATTGAGTACGGTGTAACCTTTGTTTTTAATAAGGTTTCTATAACTGATAAGAAAATTGTGTCTGAACATAATATTTATTTTAGCTTTTGAAATAAAAAGGGGATACTTCATTACTCAATCATTCAACTTTGATACTCTCTACCGGATTAGACATTGCCGCTTTCAAGGATTGTAAACTTACTGTTATGAAAACAAGTACAATCGCTAAAACACCAACTAGTAAAAACACCCACCACTGCACTTCTAGCCGATAAGCAAAATTTTGCAACCAACCATTTACAAAATACCAGGCAATTGGGGCTGCGATGATAAAAGCAAATAGTGCTAGTTTGATAAAGTCTTTGCTGAGCAAGCCGATGATATTCGGAACCGAAGCACCCAATACTTTTCGGATACCTATTTCCTTTGTTTTTCTTTGAATTATAAAAACAGTTAACCCAAAAAGTCCGATCAGCGCAAGGAAAAGACAGATGACCGTGGCGTAGGTCAAATGAGTACCAAAGCGTCTGTAACTTTCATATTGCTTAGCAAATTCTTCATCTAAAAAGCTGTACGTAACCGGAAAGGCCGGTTCCATATTTTTCCAAAAAGAAGAAACCGCAGCTAAGGCCTCTCTCGATTGACTGGCATCGAAACGTACTGCTACTGCACCCATCCAAGCCTCTTCCATTCGCGAACAAAGAACCACCGGAGCAATTTCGTCCTCCATCCCTTTGTAATGAAAATCTTCAACCACGCCAACAATAGTGCTATACTCCTCATCAAAAGCAAACTTCATCCGATGGCCAATGGGATTCTCTAAATTGAATCTTTTCACAAAGGTTTCATTGACTACGAATGCCGCAGTTGTATCAGTAGTGTTATCATTAGAAAAATAACGACCTTCCTTAATCGGAATCTGGAAAGTATTATTCCAATCTCGGTCTCCAAAAAGAATGTACGCTTGCTCTTTATTGGGAAGACCATCTATTTGCATAGAATAGTTAGAAACATTTCCACCGGGAGGACGTGATATCTGGGATACGGCCTCTATCCCCGAAATCTGTTCCAGCAAGTGCTTCTTGGCCAAGAAGTCATTCATCGTTTTTTCTTCGTTCAATCGAAATACGCCAATTTGCTCTTGCTTGAATCCTAGATCTTTGCCAATCATAAAATCAATTTGTTGCCAAACTAAAACTACAAATAGCGTTAGACCGATGGAAAGCATGAACTGAGAAATGATTAATGCGTTTCTATAAATTTCTGTCTTCTTACCCGTCATAAATTGCGCCTTCAAATTTTTAGCAGGCTTGCTTCTTGAGAAATAGAGGGCTGGGAAAATTCCGGAAGTCAATGCAGTAAACAAGGTCAATCCAATGATCAATACAGGCGTTGCGCCTTTCCATAAGTCCGTGAAAGGAATGGGTCGACTGATCATGTCATTGAAATACGGAAGTATAACGATTGACAAAAATACAGCGACAAACAAAGCACAGAAAGCAATCAAAAGTGCCTCTGATAGAAATTGTCCAATAAGATTTCTACGCGTGGCACCAGCTACATTTCGAATACCGATTTCTTTGGCGCGAACACTCATTTGGGCCGTAACCAAATTGATATAATTGATGGCCGCTAGTAACAAAATCAGAAAACCAATTAAAGACATCATCGTTATTTGCCAACGGTCCCCGGACTCCGGCCCTGTGATTCCCATGTGCGTAGAGCCCAGATGGATATCGGTTAGCGGTTGAAGCTTCCATTGTGGCAAAGTAGCCAAATCTGTTTCTTCATCGTCTTCCTGATCTTCTTTTATAATTTCTCTTTTTGCGATTTCAAATAATGCTTTTTCTACCGATTCCGGTTTTAAAGATGGCCCAATTCGGGCATAGCAATAACTATTCGATCCAGTCCAATATCCTTTCTCTTCTTTTTCGACGAAGTATAAATCTGCTTGTAAATGACTGGGTTCATCAGCTGGAGGAAGCACTCCTCTAACTTCTATGTTCTTGGTATTCTCCAACAATAAAATCTTACCTACTGGATCCTGCTCACCAAAAATTCGCTTAGCCATTTTATCGCTAATCACTGCCATGTCCAACTGATCAAAAGCTGTTCGTTCATCTCCAAAAGCAAAGGATAAAGGGATCGTTTGAAAAAAAGCCTTATCCACGCTCCAAGCATTTTGAATATTGTACTGTTCCCGTTTGTACTCGACCATGACATCGCCCTGAGGAATAATTCCGGTGGCGTTTACTACTCCAGGTGCTTCTTCTCGTAGTGCTTTTGCCAAAGGAGAAGGAATGATAGTAGAACCGCGAGTTCCTGCCGCGTAGGATCTGGTTACTCGATAAATATTTTCTTTATCCGAAATAGATTGATCATAACTGAATTCGTAGCGGACATATAGCAAGATGAAGATTCCAACAGTCAAGCCTACTCCTAGTCCAATCACATTGATGAAGGAAATGAGTTTATTCTTTTGTAATTGTCGCCAAGCAACTTTGAGGTTTGATTTTATCATGGTAATGATTTTTCTTCTATTCTTTAATACTTTCCACCGGATTCATTCGAGCTACTTTAAACGAGTGTAAACTCACTGTTAAAAATGAAATCAACAATAATATTACAGTAGCGAACATCATCGCCCACCAAGGAAAATCAATTCTAAAAGCATAACCATTCAACCACTCCGTCATCCCCAAATATATCAAAGGACCACCGATCAGTAAACCTACTCCTATTAGCAAAAGGAAGTCTTTGAAAAACATAATAATGATCTCGGGAATGGAAGCGCCCAGCACTTTTCTAATACCGATTTCCTTAGTTCTTTGCAAAGACAGAAAAGAAGCCAGGCCAAATAAACCCATAATGGCAACGAAGATGGTCAGGATAGAAAAGACAGAAAAAACAGAAGCGAACTTTTGGTCTTCCTTATATAATTTTTCAAATTTCTGGTCTAAGAAAATAGGATCGAAGGCCGCTCCAGGAAAGAAGCTTAGATAAGCCTCCTCCATTTTACGAATCGTACCAGGAACATCTTTACTGTTTAATTTTGCGACACTATAGGACGCCACTCTTGACGGAAGGAAAAAGGTCGGCTCTATCTGGTGTTTTAAGGTGGAGCGGTTGAAATCTTCCAGCACACCGAGGATTCGAAACTTGAAACCATTCTCTCTCACTAATTCTTTATTGATGACGGACTGCGGATCTGGAACGTTTAATAATTTTAACATCGCCATATTTATTACAGCGGCATTTGAATCACTGCGCATGTCTTTTTGGAAGGTTCTTCCAGCGACGAGTTTTAACTCCAAGGCATCCACGGTTTCATAATCTATAAAATTCAAATACACTGTTGATTCTACGGGAGTAGATAGCCCACCAATGCTGAAAGCACCATCGGCAGAATTGATGTCGTGGCTGCTGCCTCCGGGGAGACAACCGATGGAAGAAATATGTTCGATGTCATTATTTTTCGTCAGCGTATTTTTAAAGGTGTTGAACTTACTTACGAATTGCTCCAGGTCATCGCCTTCATACTCAGGGTTTGTGAAGCTAAGTACCTGCTCGGTGTTCATGCCCATTTCCTGATTGGTCATGTACCGAAGTTGTTGGTACACCACCATCGTTCCGGCGATCAAAGCGAAGGAAGCTGCGAATTGAAAAATGACCAGGTTTTTTCTCAGAAAGGTTCCTTGTTTACTTTTGCTAAAGCTGCCTTTTAAAACACCAATGGGTTTGAAAGAGGATAAGACGATGGCGGGATAAATTCCGGTGATCACTGTCCCAACGCTAAAGAAAATCAATAGCGTTGAAATAAACTGCATATTGCTCCATAGGCTTTCTAACACTACTTTCCCGACCAACTGATTGAAAAACGGCAAGGCAGCAAAAGTCAACACAACCGCTAAGACCATCCCAAAGAAATTCACCAATAATGACTCTGTGAAAAACTGACTCATGAGTTGTGATTTACGAGCGCCTACTACTTTTCGCATCCCGACTTCTTTAGCTCTTTCCACGGCGCGGGCCGTAGATAAATTGATGTAATTAATCCATGCGATTAGCAAGATAAAAATGGAAATGACGCGTAAGAAACCTACCGCTCGGCTACTGCCATGCACCGTCGGTTCGAAAGTCATATTGGAATGCAAATGAATATCGGTTACGCGTTGCAGATGAAACAATTCGTCTCCATCTTCATCTAAGAATTTTTTGGAAAGCGCAGGCAATTTATTTCTGACTGCAGCGATGTCCGCCTTTTCATCAAGCAAGATATAGCCGTAGTAATTATTACCACTCCAACCATCTCGTTCCATCCGTTCTTTTACCGAACTTAAAGAAACGAGCATATTGAAACCATAGTGCGTATTCGTTGGCGGATCCACCACCACTCCAGTCACTTTAAAGGCTTGTTTGTCTGTACCAAAAGCGGCGTATTCCACTGTTTTTCCAATAGGGTCATTGATTCCAAAATACTTCTTTGCATGGGAGGCCGTCAGCACCATCGTGTTGGGTTCTTTCAATAAGTTGGTCGGATCTCCTGCGAGGATTTCATAGTCAAAAAGCTTCAAAAAGTTTTCATCAACAGCGAGTAGATCTTCTTGAAAGGGTTTGCCTTTTCGTTGAAAAACCATGTCTTGCATGAGTAGAGAAGTCGATTGACCAATTACTTCGGGGAGCTCTGCTTCTAAGGTTTTTCCAGAAAGCGCATAGGTATTAGCATCCTGCGTACGGACGACGCCATTTGATAAAATATCTGTCGTTATTCGGTAAAGCTGATCTGCATTTGAGTGAAAACGGTCGTAACTTTTTTCGAAAAGGACGTACTGATTTATGAGTAGGAATGCCGCGAGGCCAATGGCCAATCCGAGTACGTGGATAAAGGTGTTGGCTGGGTGCTTTCGCAAATTTCGGATTCCAATTTTTAAATAGTTTTTTATCATGGTTTTTCAACTTTTAACTGTTAACCGTTAACTTCCCACTTTCTTGTTCTGTCAACGTGTTTGATGCGGATTGCTCACGCAGAGACCGCAGAGCTAACGCGCGGTTCGAGCCTAACGTTTTTTAATCACGCAGAGAGCACAGAGCTAACGTGTTTTTTTTCGCGCGTTCGCCCGTATGGGTACGGGACTGGCCCGCCCGTTCCGGTACGGACTGGCTCTGTGGCCTCTGTGCTACATTCGACAAGCTCAGTACAAGCC
>CAZDTI010000248.1:0-12768 GCA_964508085.1 uncultured Saprospiraceae bacterium
AAATAACTAAAACATTAAAAACCAAGCAATTAGACCTAAAATCTAAAGAAGAATCTTTAAGCAAAAGTAAACAAAGAATTAGTGTCATTGATTCAAAAATAGAAGAACGTAATCAGCAAATCAAACAGATCAATACACTTGGAAAAGATGCTGAATGCCCTACTTGTTTTCAACCTTTGATTAATAGCTACGAAGCTACCCTGCAACGTTTTCAAAAGGACATTGCTGCTTTCACAAACAAAGAAAAAAAGCAAATTCAACTAGACATCGAAGGACAAACTAAAGCGCAATTGGAAGCTCAATCCCTTGTAGAGCAACAACAGCAGTCTATCCAAAAAGCCAATGCCGTTCTAGCTTCGTTATTCGAAAAACAAAAACAACAAGAACAATTAATAACTAAACAAAACACCGCCAAAAACACCCTGAAAGCTTATGAAGAAAAAATCAAAACGCTGGGTAAAATAACTTTCGATCAAAAGGTGTATAACAATTTAAAAACAGAAATCGAAAACTTCAGAAACACCTACATCAATTACCGAAGTCAACTAGACGATACAGCCAAACTCCCCGAGGAAATCAAAGCCAAAGCCACTCTCCTCGAACGCATCCAAAAAGGAAAAACCAGTATCAGTGAGAAGAAAAAGGAATTAAAGGAATTAAGCTTCAGTGAAAAGGTGCATCAAAAAACAGAAGAGAACAAAGAAACCCAAGAAAAGGAAAGAGATGCAAGCCAATTGTTATACAACCAACAAAAAGAGACGGTTTACAACATTAGCACAAGCATACAGTCTATCGAAAGTACATTAAAAGGACAAGAAGAAATTAGAAATTCCATCAAAGATCAGCAAGACGATTTAGAAACCTTAGAAGCTTTGGAAGCTACTTTCACAAAATTCAAATCTAAAGCGCTCAATCGAGTCCGTCCTATCATTAGCAATCATGCGAGTTTGCTTTTCACTCAAATCACAAAAGGACGTTATGAGTCTATAGAAGTTGATGAAAATTTCGAGTTCCACATTTATGACAATGGAAAAAAGTACCCGATCACCCGCTTTTCTGGTGGAGAAGTTGACCTCGCCAATCTCTGTCTCCGAATTGGAATATCAAAAGCTATTTCAGAACTATCGGGTTCTACTGCTGCGATGAATCTACTTTGTTTTGATGAAATATTTGGATCTCAGGATGAAGGAAGACGTTTTGAGATTTTGGGCGCACTAGACTTATTGAAAGAACAGTATCGTCAGATTTATATCGTTTCGCATATCGAATCCATTAAGGATTATTTTCCGAATATCTTGCAGGTGCAGAAAGACCGAGATGGGAGCAGAGTGGAATGGCTTTGACAATTACTTCCCTTAGCCCCGAGTTGCAACTCGGGGCTAAGGGAAGTTTGACTCCTCCAGAGTCTTGAGTGGGATATGTAATGAAACGCAAGACTCTGGAGGAGTCGAACCACCATTAGCCTGGGGTCGCAACCCCAGGCGAAAAAACGCAACCCACGTACCACGCGAACTCCACGAATCTCCGCGAACCAAGGGCAAAAAACGCACATCAACCAATAAATCCCCACCTTCGTCGAAGTTCCTTCCAATTTTTATCAAAAAAGCCACATCTTTCCGTTTCAATAAGCGTATAATTTCTATTTACCAGATAGTATCCATAAAACCTTGTTTAGCTTAAATGCGTACTGTATCTTCGGGCATAAGTAAATGTTCAAAATAATCAATAAGTTATGACGGTCTATTTTTAAGCTATCCTTCGTCGCAAAATACTCATTATGCTAAGGCATAACTACGTTTTTTGCTTCTCGACTAGCTAAAAAATAGCCTCGGCCAAAACTTATCATTATTATTGACCAGTTACTTAAGATTGAATTATTAAATTTACTTATAGACAAATGGCAAAAGACTTAAAAATTATTTTCGGCGAAATGCACGGCCTCGACCAAAAATCAGTAGACACTCTAACCAAAGCCTTAAACCAAGCCAACCTTCCTGGCTTCGACTACCTTGAATTCAAACAATCTCTAGGCGCTTTAACCAAGATGAATATGGATGAAGCCACCGCCATCAAATCTGCTTTCGCAACAGCAGCTACGATGGGATTGACCAAAAATAAACTCATAGAAACAGCGCAGCACTACAAAAGTGTGTTGGCTGGGGAAAAAAATAAATTCCAGCAGGCACTTGACAATCGGGTAAAGGCGAGAGTGGAGGGAAAGAAACAGGAAATTGAACGATTGAAAAAACAGGTGGCAGATTATAAAACCAAAATCAAACAACTAGAGGATCAAATCAATAAGCACCAAGCGACCATTGACTCTGCTGACTCTACTATTCAGATTGAAGTAGATAAGATAGATAGTATACACCGAAACTTCGAGCAAGCGCATCAAAGTTTACTCAATCAGATTGATAAAGACATCCTCAACATAAATCAGAATTTGTAGCCCTGTGATATTAATATCGTCCTATCTGGAAGTCCATTTTGGATTACAAGCTAGGTTGAGTATCTTAGAGCTATCATTACTTAAAGAAAACAAATTATACATATGTCAAGTGTAAACCCAATCAATACAGATAATTTTAAACAAAAGTCATTTTGGAGCCGGCCGGAAGGTGTTACTGGTGCCATTTTCCTAGCTGCATTGGTAGCTGGTGGTGGATATTTATTAGTTACAGCTTTACCTGCTATTTTGGCAATGATGGGTAATGTCCTTTACCTCTCCGGGATGCTTGCCGTTTTAGCGGTCATCGTGTATATGGTGCTAGATCCTAAAATGCGAAACTTAGTGGGGTACATGTACAAAAGCGTCATGCGGTGGATTACTGGCATCTTTGTAAATATTGATCCAATTGGTATTTTGAAATCCTATGTGGATGATTTGCAAGACAACTTACGTAAAATGAGTAAGCAAATCGGAAATCTACGAGGTCAGATGCGAAAGCTCAAAACCATCATGGCTGACAATAGTAAAGAAATTGATACCAACATGAAGCTCGCAAGTATGGCCCAAAAGAAAGGCAATAAGCAGCAGCTGATGTTGTCTACCCGAAAAGCAGCCCGCTTGAAAGAAACCAATGCGAAGTACAAAGCACTTACCGATAAGATGGATGTGATGCACAAGATTCTAACGAAGATGTATCAAAACTCTGAAATCCTTTTGGAAGATACCAAAGATCAAGTGCAGCTTAAAGAACAAGAACGTAAAGCCATCCGTGCTTCTCATTCTGCCATGACTTCTGCAATGAGCGTTATATCTGGTGACCCAGACAAGCGCGCGATGTTCGATGCAGCTATGGAGGCAGTCGCCGATGACGTTGCCAATAAGGTAGGAGAAATGGAACGCTTTATGGATATGTCTGCTAATTTCATGAACTCTGTAGATTTACAGAATGGAGTCTTCGAGGAAGAAGGCATGAAGATGCTGGAGAAATTCGAGAAAGAAAGCACCTTGTTATTAATGGGTGATACAGATACCTCAGGCCTTGACTTAAATGCGCCAAGGGCAACACCTGAAGAATTACCAAGACAGTCCAGTTCAGATAATTCTTACGAAAACCTATTTGATTAAAAACTAAAGATATTTTATACTGTTAAAAGGTAGATAAAGGTTTCCATATCAATGGAAGTTTTGTCTACCTTTTTTAATTTTGGCAAACATAATAACAAAATAATCATGACCTTAAATTTCAACACTACTTTTACATTAATTGTTGCTGCCCTCTTCCTTTTCATTACTAGCTGTTCGAACAACTCTGCTTCAGGCTCCAAAGTTGATATGGCCTATAAATCTGTTATGGCTGTTCATGATGAGGTGATGCCGGAGATGGGAACCATTCATCGTTTACGAAAGCAAATTGGAGCAAAGATATTAGGTGGTGTTCCTAAGCAGGAAGATAAAGAGGCTATGATCAAAATGGTAAAAACCCTAGATGCAGCTGACGAAGGAATGATGAGCTGGATGGCAGAGTTTAAAATGCCAAAACAAGAATCGGAAGCCAAACAACTAGAATATTTGAAAAGCGAGCAGACTAAGATTGATAAAGTGAGCAAGGACATGTTTGAGGCAATTGAAGAGGCGCAGAAAATGCTGGGTAAATGATTTTCGATAATCATCTCAGTTCTATAGGAGCGACATTTTTGTAGCCCAATAATCAACAGAACATTAGAGCTCCCTAGGAGCGACACCTATCACAATATCAAGCGATTTTTAGGTTGAGATCACAATTGAGGATAGCCTTGTAAAAGATCAAAATGATTTAAAAATTCAACTAAAAAAGTCGTACCTTTGCCGCCCGAAATGCGTCCCAAAGCTGGAAACAGCACCAGAAGTTGTTTAAAGCTTCTCTTTATGGCTCCGAAATGATCTTTTCAGCCAACTCTTCGGCTTTTTTCTCGTACGTAGCGCTGCTATGCACTCAAAAAAGACCCTCGATTTGACTAAAAAACGCTATTTCTCGCCTTTAAACAAAAACCTTAAACAACTTCACAAACTAATTATTTCGCGTAAAATTTTAAGCTAAAAAATATGATCTCAGCAACTAACGTCACGCTACAATACGGAAAAAGAGTTTTATTCGATGAGGTGAATATTACCTTTTCTCATGGCAACTGCTATGGAATTATTGGTGCCAATGGTGCCGGTAAATCTACTTTCATGCGCATCCTTTCTGGTGAAGAAGATCCGAACAAAGGACATGTAACCATTGAACCGGGCAAACGAATGGCTGTTTTGAAACAGGATCACAGTGCTTATAATGAGGTGACTGCTTTGAATGCTGTATTGATGGGCCACGAGAAGTTGTGGAGTATCATGCAGGAGAAAGATGCCATTTATGCAAAGCCAGATTTCAATGATGAAGACGGATTGAAGGCTGCAGACTTGGAGGCAGAATTCGCAGAGATGGATGGTTGGAATGCAGAACCAGACGCTGCAGCTTTATTATCGGGCTTGAATATTCCAGAGAGTGACCATTATAAGTTGATCAAAGACCTAAATGGTAATCAGAAAGTATTGGTATTGTTAGCACAAGCGCTTTTTGGAGATCCGGACATCTTGATTCTTGATGAGCCTACCAACGACTTGGATTTGAATACAGTGACTTGGTTAGAAGATTTCTTACTCGATTTTAAGAATACCGTTATTGTTGTTTCTCACGATAGACACTTTTTGGATACCGTTTGTACCCACATCGCGGATATCGATTACGGAAAAATCAATGCTTATACCGGTAACTATTCTTTCTGGTATCAATCCAGTCAGTTGGCCCGAAAGCAGAAATTGGCGCAGAATGCCAAAGCAGAGGACAAGAGAAAAGAGATGCAAGCCTTTATTGATCGCTTTAGCGCAAACGCTTCTAAATCCAAGCAGGCCACTTCGCGTAGAAAGATGTTGGATAAATTGGTTATTGAAGAAATCAAACCTTCTAGTAGAAAATATCCTGGTATCATTTTCCAACCGGAGAGAGCAGCAGGTAAGCAAATCCTGGCAGTAAAAAATCTTTCTGCCAATTTGGATGGCAAACCGCTTTTTTCTAATGTGAACTTTACCATTAATAAAGGAGAAAAAATAACCTTCCTGTCCAAGAACAGTTTGGCGACCACTGCCATGTTGGAAATTTTAGCGGGAGAGCGGGAAGCAGATGGTGGAACTATTGAATTTGGGCAAACCATTACGAAGTCATACTTGCCTTTAGAGAATGGACATTTCTTCAATGCGGAAGAAGATTTGATTGATTGGTTGCGTAAATTTTCTGAAGAAAAAGACGAGGTTTATATCCGTGGCTTTCTTGGCAAGATGTTGTTCTCAGGTGAAGAGGTTTATAAAAAATCAAACGTATTATCTGGAGGAGAAAAAGTGCGTTGTATGCTTTCACGAATGATGATGGTTAATGGTAATTTATTGATATTGGATGAGCCTACGAATCATCTTGACTTGGAATCTATTGAAGCCTTGAACAATTCCTTGATTAATTTCCCTGGAACAGTTTTGTTTACTTCTCATGATCATACCTTCACTCAAACTATTGCCAACCGAATTGTTGAGTTGACACCAAACGGAATCATTGACACCTTGAGTACTTATGATGAATACATTGTAAGTGAGTCTGTAGCGGAACAACGTAAGAGTTTAGCCAAACTAGCAACTGCGTAAGTTTTTTGTTATGAATGACAATAATTCATCTCCATTCTTAAAAAGATTACAAGAAGAGCCACAAAGCCTATTACCAATAGGTTATGTGGCTCTTGTACTTATTGGAATGATCAATGAAACAATTCATTATTGGCAATTCGGAATTAACATATTTGAGTATTCTGAGGTTTTTGATTTCTTGATAGCTCCTTTTAAAAAGATTGAATATATTTTTATTTTATTATTTACTTTTCTCATAGCGATCCTTGCCTTTTCTTTTGATCGTTTTTTGCAAAAAAACTATTCAAAGTTCCATAACACCATTAATTTGGGGATAGCTAATAAATCTTGGTTCAAAACCTATCGACAAACTTCTCTGTTCCTGACCTTCTTAATTCTTTTCGTTGTTTACAGCTTAAAAAATAGCAGTCGAATAAAAAGTAAATTGATTGCCAAGGAAACAACAGACCTCATAGTCGAATTCAATGCCTCCAATCAAGAAAACCTTAGAGCAAAAAAAATTGGAGCCAATAAAAACTACCTATTCCTATTAGATCATAAAGCGAATATTCATATCATTCCAACAGCTGGAGCGATAAAACAAATTGTCCTAGAGAAAGAAAAGTAAGACTTGAATAAAATCGAATTCACATATCGTCCATACTATTTGGGTTTAGCTTCTACCCTATTCTTTGTTGTTTTCTACCAAGCCATCGTCGCTACTATAAATGGAAATCCATTTGGATACCTCCCCGCAGTTGTAGCACTTATGTTAATTTTTCTAATGGCCATGAGACACGAGTACACGAAAACCGTATTGTATATCTGGGCTTCTGTCTTTATGATTTTAGCTTATAGCATAAAAATCGTGTCAAAGTTCGTTACACAGTCTGGAAATATGGAAAGTGGTTTTCAGGTGAGTAGCATTTACATGAATGTGATATTTGTTGTGGTTGGTATATTGGCCATTTGGGGAGGGAGACGATTTATTGAGGAAGTGGATACGGATACTTAACACCAGCTAAAAACAATCCTTGTGGATGAGCTTGAGTGAAAAATGGTAATGGTTCTTGCTTATTCAAAGCCGCTAAAAATTCTTCAACTGAGGTCTGTCCTTCCAAGACTCGAATTAAATTTCCAACCAACAAACGAACCATGCCCCGTAAAAAACGATTAGCGGTAATCTCAAACTTCATCTTATCTTCTCCATCAGTGACAACCCACTTACAATCATAAATTTTACAACGAGTATGCGGCACTTTATCCGGTTGTTTGCAAAAAGAACGGAAATCCGTAGCTGTTTTAATCGTCTCCACGCATTCTTGTAGCCCTTCTATATTTTTACACTCCAATTCATAATACGAAGAAATTGTTCTAATAAACGGATCCGGTTTCCGATGAATAAAATAATGATAAGTTCGTTCCGTAGCGTCCATCTGCGCATTCCGATGGCCCTCCATTTTATACATCTTTTGTATGACAATGTCCTTTGGAAGTATCTTATTTAATTTATAAAGCAAGTTGGGAATGGGTTCCTTTTTCAAGCGTAAATGTGCGAAATATTCTGAAGCATGAACTCCCGCATCCGTCCTTCCACATCCGATAAGCACACATTTCTCTCTAGTAATTTTAAACAATTTATCTTCCAAGACCTGCTGAATTCCAAGACTGTTAGTTTGACGTTGCCAACCTTGGTAAGCGGTGCCCCTATAGACTAATTGCAAATAATAGAGGAACATCGGTTCTTTAGACATGAGCTTAACTTTTAACTATTAGGTCATATTCCTACCTTCGGAAAAGGTACCTTATAATTGGGCTTGTTTAAAAAAATGGCATTTTCAACCATATTCAATGAACAAACTTACAATATTAATGGTTAAAGGCGAAGAGCTTAGCCTCTTTACTTTGACAGAATTAATTTTCTTTTTTTTAGATAAGATTCTTTTCTTTGGAATTCAAACCATTTCGAAAATTCGGACCAAAAGCAAACATAACATTTAAATGAAAAGCTTACTTAACCTACTTATACTATTCCTTATTTCCTTTCCCATACTTGGACAGGAAGTCAGCGGAAAAATCTTGTCTTCAAATAATTCTCCTGTGGAAGGTGCTTACCTACTGCACACTGAGAGTAACACCCATGCTTTATCAAATCAGCTTGGGCAATTTTCTATAAGAAACATTCCGAAGGGAGATAGTCTACTGATTATTCATATCGGTTATGAGGATCGATATCATTTAGTAGAAGATCTTTCCAAAGAGCAAACCATCGAGCTTACGGAATCCTCTATTCAATTGGGAGAAATCGTAGTTGGCCAAAGTACCAAACGAGTAAATGTTGTTGCTGCATTTGACATTCGAACCAACCCGGTCAGCAGTTCTCAAGACATCCTCAGATCTGTCCCCGGTCTTTTCATCGGTCAGCATGCAGGTGGAGGGAAGGCGGAACAAATCTTTTTACGAGGATTCGACATAGATCATGGAACAGATATCGCCCTTTCTGTGGATGGTATGCCGGTCAATATGGTTTCTCATGCCCATGGACAAGGCTATGCAGATCTTCATTTTTTGATTCCTGAAACCATTGAGAAAATTGATTTTGGGAAAGGACCTTACTATGCTAATCAAGGAAATTTTTCGACCGCCGGATATGTTGGTTTCAAAACCAAAGATAAGCTGGATCAATCTGAGCTGAGTATCGAAGCGGGACGTTTTAATTCTTACCGTTCCACCTTAATGCTAAAGATGCTGGATTCGAAAAAGCATCATATTTATCTAGCTTCTGAATACAAGGTTTCTGATGGCCCTTTTGAATCTTCTCAGAATTTTTCACGATCCAATTTCATGACAAAGTACGTTGGTGAGCTTCCGGATGCTAGTCGCCTTTCCATCATCGCTTCCCATTTTAATAGTAAATGGACTGCGTCGGGCCAAATACCCCAACGTTTAGTAGACGATGGAACCATCAGCCGCTTTGGAGCCGTAGATGATACAGAGGGAGGGGAAACAGGTCGGACGAATATTATTGTTAACTATACAAAACCACTAAATAACAATAGTTTTATAAAAAATAATCTCTACTATTCTTTATATGATTTTGAGCTATTCTCTAATTTTACTTTCTTCTTGAACGACCCTGTTAACGGAGACCAAATAAAGCAAAAGGAGAAACGGCAACTCGCAGGCTTAGAAAGCAGTTGGAATAAGTCCTTTTTTCTAAAAAATGTAGATATGTTGTTAGAGATTGGTGTTGGGTTTAGAGCCGACCAAGTAAATGACAATGAACTATCCAGAACTTTGAATCGAAGGACAACCTTAGAACAGTTGCAATTAGGAGTAGTGGATGAAAGAAACCATTATGGTTTTGTAAAAACAGAAATTGATTACGGTCGCTGGCTTTTTCAACCAGCCATACGGTTAGATTATTTCAAATTTAGTTATAACGATAATCTGGATAGCCTTTTCAGTACACAGTCCACTTCTAAGTCAACCGTCAGCCCAAAGCTAAATATCATCTACAATTTAAAACGGAACCTACAACTGTTCTTTAAAACAGGTATCGGTTTTCATTCCAATGACAGTCGTGTGGTTTTACAAAACAGCACAAACGCTATTTTACCTAAAGCCTATGGCGCTGATATCGGAACCATTTTCAAACCAGGAAAAAAGATGATTATAAACACTGCACTTTGGTACTTGGATTCTGAGCAGGAATTTGTCTATGTAGGCGACGAAGGCATTGTGGAACCCAGCGGACGTTCCAGAAGGATGGGAATTGATCTCAGTCTACGATACCAACTCAACAAATGGCTCAGAATTAGTGGAGATGCAAACTATGTTTTCGCTAGAAGCGCCGAGGAGGTTAGTGGCCAGGATTATATCCCTTTAGCTCCAGTTTTGACAGCCACCGGAGCCATAAATTATAAAATGAAAAAGGCCGCCATTGGCATTTCCTCAAGATTTCTTGGAGATCGTCCAGCCAACGAAGACAATAGTATTGTGGCTAATGGCTATTTTATTACCGATTTGAGTGCGAGCTATGAATTAAAAAAGATAACTTTAGGGCTGGTAATTGAAAATCTATTCAATCAAGAGTGGAATGAGACACAGTTTGCGACAAATACTCGATTGGATTACGAAGATGAACCCGTGGAAGAAATTCACTTTACACCAGGAACTCCCTTTTTCATTAAAGGAATTTTGAAATATCGGTTTTAAGCGCAAGGGTAGATAAGGGGGTCTCTTTTTCAGCAGAGTTGTTCAGCAGTGGGAAACCCTTATCTACCCTCTCAACATTACGAAGAGCAAAAAATAACAATAAATTAACATGAAAAAAGTAAGGATAGATAAATGGCTTTGGTCTGTCCGCATCTTCAAGACCAGAACCAAAGCGACGGATGCCTGTAAAGCTGGACGAGTGAAGATTGGTGATAAGCCTGTAAAAGCTTCTACCTTGATCGTAGGTGGAGAAACATTAAACCTGCGCAAGAACAGCTTCGATTTAGTCATCAAAGTAAAAGAATTGTTGGAGCGCCGTGTTTCTGCGACACTTGCAGAGCCTTGTTATGAAAATTTAACACCTGAATCGGAATTAAACAAGTATAAAAATTGGTACATTGGTAAGGCGGCTCCGGAGAGAAGAGAGCGTGGAGCTGGACGACCGACCAAACGAGAACGTAGGACGATTGACGAGTTTAAGGATAATTGGTTGGAGGAATTTGAAGATTTTGAGGATTAGAAATTTCGCTACATTCCTATACCTATAGCTGCATAAAAGGCAACGGAGCTAAAACTTACTGATAACAAGAGGTTATTAGTGCGCCTTTCGATTTTTAAACGTCTTTAGCGTACAAAACCGGTTAGAATAAGATTTTTGTCTTATTTTGCGATCTAAATAACGAATCAACCAACAAAATCAATCTGACCTCTACATGCCTATTTCTCATAGTCAATCCTTATTCCTACTTATCAAATCGCTGACCAAAGCAGAGAAGCGAAACTTTCGTTTGTATGCCAAACGGAATCAATCTGGGGACTCTTTGAAGTTCATTGACCTTTTTGATATTATGGATAAGCAGGCTGTGGCGGATGAAACCATTGTCTTTAAAAAACTCAAAGGGCTAAGTAAGCCGCAATATGCTAATCTAAAAAGACATCTATATAGTCAAATTATTGTTAGCTTACGACTCATTCATAAAGCTAAAATGCCAACAATTCAAGCTAGAGAGTTGGTGGATTTTGCCGTTATTCTTTATGGTAAAGGATTGTATTTACAAGCGTTGAAGATGTTGAAAATTGCAAAACGAGAGGCTTCTAAACATCACTTGAATTATTTGCAACTAACGGTTTTAGAATTTGAAAAACTAATTGAAACTCGGCACATCACTCGTTCTGGACAAGACAATGCCACTAGCCTGGTTGAACAAACGAGCTTCCTAAGAGATACCATCTCGGACACCATATATCTAAGTAATTTGAGGCTGCAAATGCATACTAAATATTTGCGAAACGGACATATTACAAATCAAAAAGACAAAGATGATTTACGTGATTATTTTGTCAGTAAAACAGAGCGGATTGAAGAAGAGACCCTAGGTGTTGTCGAACGGGTATTTTTATTTCAATCCTATGTATGGTATGCCTATATACAGTTGGATTTTAATTTATGCTTACAATATGCCATCAAATGGGTGAATCATTGCGCGGACAATCCTGATTTAACCAAACGAGATATTGATCTTCACCTCAGGGGCTATCATTATGTGCTGACCTGCGCGATGCATCTAAGAGACAGTAAACATATGGCAAAATACTTAGCAGAGTTTGAAGAATTCCGCTATAGTAAATACAAGAAATTCAACGAAAACTCACGGATTATTTCTTTTCTATATGTTCACTCTGGTCGATTAAATCAAGTCATTATTGATGGAGATTTTGAGAAAGGGTTGACACAAATACCTAGAACCACTAAACGAATTAAAAAGTACAAAAACAAGTTAGACGATCATCGAATTTTAGTTTTCTATTTTAAAATTGCATGGATTTACTTTGGTGCCAATAAAATTAGTAAATCCATATATTATCTCAATAAGATTGTCAACAAAGACATGTTGAACCTTCGGGAAGATTTACAATATTATTCACGGCTCATGTTCTTGATGTGTCATTACGAATTGGAGGATTTTGAATCGATGGTTTATTCTTTAAAATCATTTCGTTCGTTTTTCGAAAGAACTAAGGACCACAATCCTGCACAATTAAGTACCCTTCAATTATTTAAGGCATTGGCTAAAGCACCACCTTTTGATCATAAAGACATTATGAAGGATTATTTAGCTGAGTTGGAGCAATTGAAAGAAGACCCATTGCAGCAATTGTCGATTAGTTATTTGGATGTGATCAGCTGGTTGAAGGCAAAGATATCACGGCGGTCTCTGGCAGAGGTCTTGAGGAAAGACGCATAATACGCCTTAGTAAAAATAAAAACATACTAAGGAGGAACTTTCCAGAGGAAACGAGAGTTTCAACCTATAATCGCAGCAAACAAATCATATATTTTTATCTCATAATGAAAAAAGTACATACCCTATTATCTTATTCTTCCAGTTCGTATAGTTCTATGCGCACAAGGG
>CAZDTI010000249.1:0-10770 GCA_964508085.1 uncultured Saprospiraceae bacterium
TTAAACTATAAACGAGTGTAAGCTTTTATGAACAAACTGTCAGACAAACAGATATTCGCGGGTTTGGGGTCTTCCCTTCAATCAGAAAAGAACCTGGCGCTAAAAGAGTTATATCGCCAATATTTTCCAGTGGTAACGGACTTGATCACTAAAAACAATGGTACTCCGGACGATGCTTCCGATGTCTTTCAAGATGCCATCGTCGTTTTTTACGAAAAGATACGCTTGGGCGAATTGGAGTTGAGTTGCTCTATTCAAACCTATTTATACTCGGTTTGTAGGAATCTCTGGCTCAGTCGACTTCGTTCTAAAAAACGACAAGCTAGGCTGGATGATCAGATGGAATCCATTCCGATCTCAGAAGATAGTTTATCTGTACTCAATAACAATGAACGCCAAACGGTGCTGATTCAATTGCTCAGCAAACTAGGCGAAGATTGTAAAAAAGTACTGAGCTACTATTATTTTGAAAGGCTACGAATGAAAGAGATTGCTTCGGTGATGAACTTTGCCAATGAGCAGGTCGCCAAAAATAAAAAGTCTGGTTGTATGAAAAAGCTGAGATCGTTGGTTTCGGACAACCCTGAGCTACAACATATTTTGAGGTAAGAGAAATCAATGATACATGGAAAAGAATAAATTTATAGACAGCATAGATGATTATCTTATGGGCCGTTTAGACAACACCGACAGA
The DNA here is from genome assembly GCA_964508085.1 of uncultured Saprospiraceae bacterium. GTDB lineage: Bacteria > Bacteroidota > Bacteroidia > Chitinophagales > Saprospiraceae > CALGLS01. The sequence goes on from CAZDTI010000249.1 coordinate 695, forward strand.
ATGCTCTTTCTGAAAGAGTTAGAACAGGACGCTGATTTGGCTGGAGCTGTAAAACTTCGTCAAGAATTATTGAATGGAGTAGAAGCTTTTGGACGCCAAAACCTAAAAGATCAATTAAAAGAAATTCACCAAGAAGTCATTCCTTCTCAAAAGACTCCTGCCAAGAGACGTCGTTTATTACCTTACTTAATGGTCGCTGCTTCCATTTTACTCTTGGTTTTTGCACTTTCAAGATTTCTGCAAGAACCGGCAATTAAGAGTACTCCTGAATTATATGCCGCTTATTTTTCTCCTTATGATATTCCAAGTAGTCAACGTAATGCAACAAATGAACTAGATTTGCAAATAGCTGATTTATATAACAATAAAAAATATTCAATGGTGCTTCCTTTGTTAGAAGAAAAACTAGCAAGCTTAAATCCTCAACCATCTAATTTGCTATTGGCAAAAGGGATTGCGCTATTAGAAACCAATCAAGCAGAAAAAGCATTGTTGAGTTTTCAGCAAATAACAACAAATAAGGATTTTAATTTTGAAGATGAAGTGACTTGGTATTCTGCTTTAGCATATCTTAAAATGGATGATGCGGTCACTGCTCAACTACTAATAGAGCCTCTTGCTAGTAAGCCAAATGCAGATCACCATGCTAAAGCAAAACAGTTATTAAATGAATTGAAAAAATAAATCCTTTCTAGTCGTTTCCTTTTTCATCTTGTCGTTGTTAACTATTGAAGAAGGGCAAGCATATAAAGCTAAAGATATACAGAAGTATAGTTTCTGTTTAAGTACTGTACTCTTTTTTTCAACTGATACCTAAGTAATTGTGTATTATTTGTTTTTAATTGTAAGTATTCATTCCCTCAACTCCCACCAGCGCTTATCCTCAGAATTGATGCATTCACTCATTAGCGATTTCTTAGATGAAATAAATAGCATAATATTGAGTAACTTTTAATGTAAATAAATTCCATTTAGGCAAATATTTAATTTTAAAACATGTAGATATTTATCAAATAAAAAATTAAATATTTCTTTTATTCTGCTTGTCGTAGCAAGTCTATTTTTTACCGCTTGTACATCTGAGAACCATAACTCTAATGATAATGATGAATTTTTAAGCCCATACGAAATTACTGATCTATTCCAAGATGAAATAGATCAGTATTTCATGAAGCATAAAGTTATATCGTCTTGACGGTCAAAAAAGTATGTTATTAAAAGTTACCTTTTTTAGTTCCAAGCTATAAACAGGTGAAAGAATTGAATAGAAACCACCTAACTACTTGTAATATAACAAAACTACCGACCAGTTCTATGGTCGGTTTTCTATTCATTCTTTCGCATACGCCTTCCGGATAATCCCGGAGGGTGTGTGATTCTAGATTTTATTTTTAACTTTTTAAAAGAATGAATTATGAATGATTTTATTAGAAAAATTATTGCGGTGTGTTTGTTATTGACAGGGGGGGCAGAGATGGTTTTTGGCCAAGTTTATACTAATGGTGCTGATGACCCCCCTCCTATACCCGTAGTCGATCCTATTAGAAGTAGTGGAAGTGGAGGAGACAATGATTTTGTCTATTTTCCCAATTATGATGAGAATTGTATGGCCCCAGTAACATTTGTTATAGATTTGGCAAATTTGGTTTATTCCTCACATAGCGATGATGGTGAATTAGCATTTTTCGACTTACCAACTGGGTATCCAGACATGTATCTGGAGTATTCTCTAGGAGATGGTCCCGTCGACCGAATTCTACTGGAAGACGCAGTTTATATTGGTGAAGAAAATTTCATTCCTATGTTTCGTTTTACTGCAACAAGCTATCCATATGATTTTTCAACGGTATGTATAGAGGAACATACTCCCACTATAAACTACTCAACCAGAATAGTCAAATGGATAGAGGGGCCTGTTTCGGGTTTTGTAAACTATGGAGCCTGTAATTATACGAGTGAATGTGATATCTTTTCATGCTTAACATTCCGAGGTATATTTTCTTGTGAATCTAATGAGAATCCTCTACCTCCCGATTGTCTTTCAATTCCATCAGCTCCTTATAATCCAAATAATGCAGTACCTACTACCGAATGTGCTGAAGAGATGTTTATCCGTGAAAATCGTGGCTTAGTCGTATCCTGTGCAGCTTGTCGTGATGATGCTCCAACGGATTCAGGGTCTGGCGGGGGAAGAGATGATCTTTCCGACCATGCCAATACAAAAGACATCAATGTTTCTGTTCAACCGAATCCATTTAGTGATCATATATCAGTAAATTGGTCTGAAGAAGCAAACATAGAGCGTATGTCTTTGTATGATACATCTGGAAAAATCATTAGTGATTGGACTAAGCCTAATACTCAATCTGCACTAAGAATTAATACTAGTAACCTCCCTAAAGGACTTTATTTTCTTAAGGTAAATACAACTACATCGAGCAAAGTGCTTAAGCTGGTAAAACAATAAATTAATATTCTATACTCATTGGACTATTTTGAAAGGGGCTAATAATTTCTCTCTATTCAAAATAGTCCATTTTTATTTCTAGTTTTGTTTCATATCCATTAACGTTTTTATATTAGAAAATACATCAACGTAATATCAATAGATTTTGAATGTAGGAATTCTCTAACTTTTCCAATACTTTTAAAAATCATTTTTTTAACCATGAACAAAGTCCTCTCCCTTATTGCTTTTTTGATTATGCCTCTGGTCTCTTCTTATGCTCAAGAAGTAGAAGTCACTCCGGAAGAGCTAGGGAATAGCTATGCCATTAAAGGGTATAACTTTTACTTTGATAACTCTATTGATAGTGCTATTTACTATACTACTAAAGCTACTAGCGTTTATGAGACAGAAGAATTATGGGAACATTATATCTGCTCATTAAACAACCTATCTAAATTTTATCATATTAATAAACAGCAAGGAAAAGCTTTAAAAGAAATAATATTTAATTCTTATAACTTATCTAAAACTCATTTAAAGCCCTATAATCAATGTTATATATGGGCTGTGTCTAACATAAGTCAGTATTACTTTTCAATCGGAAATAATTCAAAATCAATTGCCATTCAAAAGGAAGCTTTAGCATTAAACTTAAAATATAAAGATTTGAAATCAAGCGCTATCGCTATGTATTCTAATTTAGGTAATTCATACAAGTATTCTGGGGACTACCAAAATGCACATAGTTATTTCAAACAGGCCTTACGATTACAGTTGGACACTTTGCCGAATAGTCCTTTAATCGCAGAAATATATCATGATATAGGAAGGGTTTTTCAGCTGGAGAATCAAATTGATTCTGCCATATTATACTTAAATAAGGAAGAGCAAGTATTAAGATCAATACATAAAAATAACAGCCTTTATTTCGAGAGAAAAATACATAACTATCTATTCTTGGCTGAGCTTTGGAGTGAAAAGAAAAATTGGCAAAAAGTAGACACATATATTAATAAGACTTTGCAGCTGCCAATCAACGAATACTATCAAGTCCTTAAACATGAAAAATTAGCAAAAATAGAACTCTATAAATTAAACTATTTAGAAGCAACACGAGAATTAGAGAAAGGGCAATTAATCGCAGAAAAATTCGATAAACGAAATATTCCTTCAATGAAATCCAGAAGGTTAATAGATTTAGCTAATGCATACTATAATTTAGGTAAATACAACGATGCAATTTCTAATTATCAGAATATATTAATCACACTTTCTCCAGATTTCGAAAACACTGACTTCCAATCCAATCCAAAATCGAGTCAGCTATTTGCAAAACCCACCGCCCTAAAAGCCTTAAACGGAAAAGCAAAAACACTCCAAAAAATATACTACCAAAAAAAAGACAGCAGCTATCTCAATGCCGCTTTCAACACCTACCTAACGGCCACCCAGCTCATTCGAAACATGCGCCAAGGTTATCTCAACATAGAAGCTAAAAACACCCTCGCTGAAAAATCAGTCGCCATATATGAAGGTGCTATTCAATGCGCGCTAACTTTATTCGATCTTACTAAAGACGAAAAATATAAATCAGAGGCACTTGCGCTCGCAGAAAGTAACAAAGCATTACTATTGTTAGAAAACTTAAATGAACAAACAGCAAAAGGGTTTTCTAGCATCCCTGACAGTTTACTTGAAAAAGAAAAAGACTTAAAACTTAATCTTGCCTACCTGCAAAAAATCGCGCTAAAAGAAAAGACAAGCAATTTAAAAGACGACATCTTTGATCTCCAACAAGAGCTCGAAAAGTTTACCTCCAATCTCGAAAAAAACTATCCTCGTTATTTTGAATTGAAATATCAAAATGAACCTATCCCTTTAAAAGCTATTCAAGCCAAGTTGAATCAAAGCGCACTGCTCGAATATTTTGCAGGTGAAGAAAACATCTATCTTTTTATTGTTACTCCAAATGGCTTGGACATTAAAACGATTAAAAACAAAGCCTCTATTTACGATAACATCGCAAAGTTGAGAACGGCTTTGAACACCGTACCAGGAAGCATCAATGCCCAAATGGAGTTTGAACAATTTACTACGGCTGCAAATAGCTTGTACAATTTACTCTTGAAATCAGCGCTAGACCAACTGCCTTCGGATATTAACAGCCTCACTATTATTCCTGATTATCAGCTTAATTATATTCCTTTTGATGTTTTACTTAGAGAAGCTGCAAATCCTGAGCTGCCGGGGTATAGTGCCACTTCTTTGGAATATCTCATGGAGCAATACGCGATCAGCTATCACTACTCTGCTACGCTACTTCATAAAGACCAACAGCGGGAAGAGCAAAACTATCAATATGAATTTATAGGTTACGCCCCTAGTTTCAAATCAGGAAGAAATATGGCAACCCGCTCTTGTTCTAGTGACGAGTTATATAGCCTCAGTTGTAGCGATGATGAAGTTCGGTCAATTAGTAGTTTGTTTAAAGGGATAACTCATCTCGGTCCTCAAGCAAATAAAGAAACCTTTGAGTCAGCAGCTGGCAGTTCGCAAATACTTCATTTAGCCACCCATGCTTGCATTGACGAAGAGAATTCAAACGTCAATAAAATATTCTTGACCGACGATTTCCTTTCCAACTATGATTTATACAATATGAATCTTAATGCGGAATTAGCGGTACTTAGTGCTTGTAATACCGGCTCAGGAGAATTGGTAAAAGGAGAGGGAGTTATGAGTTTGGCTAGGGGATTTATTAACGCAGGTTGCGCCAGTACTTTGATGAGTATGTGGTCTGTAGACGATTGTGCAACTTCAGATATTATGCTTCGTTTTTATGAAGGACTAAAAAATAAACTTCCTAAAGACCAAGCACTTCGGGAAGCTAAATTGAGTTATTTGGACAATGCCAGCAAGTCAAAAACTCATCCTTACTATTGGGCAGCTTTTGTTCAGTTTGGGGATATTAGTGCTCTGGATTTAAAACAGTCCTTTGATTTTAGATATTTATTGGCAACTGTAGGTATATTGTTAGCACTTGGGTTGTTTTTTAAAAACAAATACCATTAATCAAGCTCCAGATTATTTTGGGTTAGGGAAAGTATATTAATCTTGAGATTTCTTAAAATAACATCCATGTCAAAGAGTTCCTCTTTAATATATCTAGAATGCTCATTCATTTTACCCTGTTTGATTCACGAATTCTTCAATGATCTTAGCCATAAGGTTTGCGTCATTCTTTTCTAAGGGATGAGAAAATCCTTCTATTATTTTTAGTTGAGCATTTGCTAAATGGCTTGCTGCTTTTTGAGATTCCTCAATGCTAACCATTTTATCAAGTGATCCAACTCCAATTAAAATTTTATGACTTATTAGCTTTAGATCATTATCACTAAGCTTTCTTCCTGTTGAAAGGTCAAGCATCATATCTGCTGTTTTTCTTAACACTTCTTTCCAATCATTAGGGTGGTGTAAATTCCTAAGCATTTCAGCATACTTAGGTACCTTTTGCTCTATTATAAGAGGGTTAAGCATCTTGATTTCTTTTTCCGCAGTTTCTTGTGACCAATTGAACTTTGTTCCAAAGGTTACCATTTTGTCTATGTATTCAGGATATTGTTTTGCTACGTTTAATCCTACATATCCTCCCATGCTATATCCAAAAATGTTTGTTTTTTGAATGTTGTTTTCTTGAAAAAAATTTACTGTATTCTCTGTGAATAATGCTATTGAAAAAGCGGAAGTCGATTCGTTGTTCCCATGCCCTTCAAAATTCAAGGTATAAACATTGAATTGATTAGAAAGTAATTTTTCAAGTTTCCCGAATTGACGCTTAGTTCCTAAAGCTCCATGAAGTAATACAATATTGCTCTTTTCCATTGATGTAAAATTTAAAACTATTTGAAACTTTAAATATGGCAACCTGAGTAAAGTAAATTATATTCGTTTTAGCTTTTCTTAGTTGAATTAATTCGACACAGAAAACAATTCTACTTTTGATTTTTTTCCCCTTAATGTTATGAATCCTTTAGAATTAATGTTCCATTGATTAATGGAATCTGATAAGTAGTCTTTTAGTTGACCAGAAATAAGAAACCTTGAGTTAAGTTCATTACATCTTCCTTGAATTCTTGCAGTGGTATTTAATAAATCCCCAGAGTAAGTGATGTCTCTTTTTATGATCCCTATCTCCCCTACTATCGTATCTCCTATATGAGCACCAGCTTTAAACTTTGGAACGGTGCCATACTTTTTTAAGTAATCCTCTTTTTTCAACTCAAATTCCGATTCTATATCGAAATAAATATCAATACAATTAGCCTTGTTACGAATTTTATTTAAATGCCAGGATACGATTACTTCGTCTCCAACATATTGATATATTTCAGCTTTATTTTCACTAATTGGTTCTGTAATATCTGAAAAAACATCTTGTAAAAATTGGTGATATCTTGATTCTCCTAGTTTTTCAGCAATAGTTGTAGAAGATTTTAAATCTAGGAACATAAAAATTCGAGGTTCCATCTTCGGTGTATGATATTTCCCAAAAAACATTTTCCGCATATTTCCAGGGCCAAACTTTTGTCGTAATTGCAGGTAAAACTGTGTCAATTGAAACACAACACCCCAGACAATCAAGTTCTTCAAGTGCAAGCTACTAAAGCTGCGCACCTTAAATGCTTCGTAGAAACTTGAATCATTCAAATCCCCTTCTACCAACTCATACGAAGAGATAAAAGCAATAATAAAAGAAACTAAAACAAAAAGAGTTAGAAAAATTATCGCTCCTAAAATTTGCCCATAGAAGAAAGGTTTAAATCGTATTTTTCTATTTAACGTAGTCAATAAAAAACCTCCTACTAATCCACTAGTAAACCCTGCTGAAGCATTATAAATTAGTGTACTCCCAAAAGTATAAGATTCGAGTAGTCCAGTTGAAAATTCACTAGTAAGTAAGAAGTGATCATAGAAAGAAATAATAACCCCAACTATTGTGTAGGCAATACATATATTTATAACATTAGTGATCTGGCTTTTTCGTTGGGCTTTCATTTTTGAAATTACCTTTTTTGAGTTGGTAATAGTAGTAATTTTGTTCGCCCAAAATAGCGCAGATTATTCACTTTATTGAACTTTTAGTATAAATTATCCGAGTGGCTCCTTACAGAGAACATTACTGATAGAAACAAATTAAGGCTTGTGGATGCTTAAAAAATGGAGAGATCGTACCAAAGGTTACTTTGGTAATACGGGAGAATCAAGGCAAAATGATAAAAGGATAAAGTCTTTAAAATCAGAAAATCGAAAGATGGATGGTCTGTTTATAAATGCAGGAATTTTCTTGGTAGCATTGTTTTGTAAGTCCAGCGCCGAAAATGAAATGACAGAACAACAATACTGTTGCTCTATCATTTTATAATTAACCCATAAGATGCGTTCCGTGAACAACCGCTGCACCAGCCCTTAAAGCTGCAGCAACAAAAGTTGTTTCTGCTAATTCTTCTTTCGTTGCCCCAGCTTCAATTGCATTTTTCTTGTGGACTTCAAGACAATATGGACATTGGGTCGTTAATGCAACTCCTAAAGCAATTAACTCTTTATACTTTTTTGGAATAGCTCCTTCTGCCAAAGCTGCATTATCAAATGCTTGAAATGCCTCCATGCTAGAAGAAGCATTTTTTCCTAAATCACTCAATTTTTTCAATTGACTCATGTCATACATAGTAATACGTTTTTAAGCAGGGTAGCATACATACTACAACGCTTGGTTAAAAAATATGGTAAACAAAATTTCTACTTTTAGTCAAAGTATTTAATCATTAATAAGTACCCTTCCATCTTTGAATTTATGCTCCTTTTCTCCTGGCTACTTCTTCTGCCGTAAGTCCATATAAAGGAGGTACTTCGATTTCCAATATGCCCAGGTAGGTATATAATTGTCCTCTGTGATGAATTTCATGTTCAACAAGAGCGCGTAACCATTTCCATGTTGTGATTGATGTCCCACCAGGAGTCGTGCATTTATCATTTAATTGTTCTGGAGAAATTTGCTCAAGGATTGCAATGGTTTCTTCATGCATTTGATTATAATAATTAATGACATTTTCATACCCGTTGGCATATTCAGTTCCACAACCTTCGTATAGACTAGGTTTGTTTTGAATCGTTTCACCGAACATGAATCTTTCTGCATTCGCTAAGTGACGAATCATTTCACCAATGGTATATTTTTTAGGATGATAAGTCCACTCTATTTTATCTGGCGGGACACAAGCTAAAAGTCTTCTTGTTCTCTTTTTTACTTTAGAATAATATTTTATAAAAGCTTCGATATTATTTATTTCCATGGTAAATGTATTTAATCAAGTTTTAAAAAATAAGAACAGAAGAGAGCATTACTGATTGTTTTTATGGGAGGTCGAGGAGGGACCACTGCCAGCCGCCTTTTCTAAGGTGCGACTTTATCGTATGCTTTTTTATCCAGTTCTATCTTGGCTATAATCTCACATAATATTTCATTTGTTCCTCCCCCAATTGGACCAAGGCGGCTATCTCTAAAATACCTCGCCAATGGATACTCTTCCATATAACCGTATCCTCCAAATATTTGCAAACATTCATAAATCACTTCATCCGCCATTTTAGTGGAATTCAATTTAGACATTGTCGCTTCCCGAACGACATACTCTCCTTTATCCAGACGGTCAGCAATATTGTAATTGAACACTCGGTGCATTTCTATTTGACTTGCCATTCTGGCTACTTTATGTCGCAGTACCTGAAATTCATTCAATGCCTTTCCAAAAGCCCTTCTTTCAGACATATACTGCTTGGTATACTCTAGACAGTACTCGGCACGGGCGTGAGCATTAATGCCCATTATTAATCTTTCCAAAGCAAAGTGCTGCATGACATAACCAAAGGCTCTCCCTTCTTCTCCCATTAGATTTTCTTCAGGAACTTCTACCTCATCAAAGGCAATTTCTCCTGTGTCGGAAGCTCTCCAACCCAATTTATCTAATTTGTTAGCAGATACACCAGGGGTATTCCGATCTACTAAAAACACGGACATTCCTTTGTGCTTAAGCTCGGTATTGGTTTTGGCAATTACGACTAGATAATCACTATAAACACCGTTGGTGATAAAAGTTTTCGAGCCGTTGATTACATACTTGTTCCCTCTTCTAACTGCTGTAGTTCGCATACCTGCCACATCTGATCCTGCAAATGGTTCGCTGATGCATAGACATCCAATCATTTTCCCTGCAATACTTTGGGCTAAGTATTTTTCTTTGATCGCTGGAGTTCCCTCCGCATTGAGATGTGTCATCGCTAGGTAAGCATGTGCCCACATGGCAGCAGCGAATCCTCCGGAGTTTATCCGCTGCAATTCCTCTAAAAAAATAACAGTGTAAAAAAGATCTAAATTTAAACCACCATAATCTTCTGGGTAATTAATTCCAAAATAACCCATCTCTCCAAATTTCTCCCAGATGAAGCGATCAATAGTTCCAGCTGATTCCCATTTTTCAATATGGGGAACAACCTCTTGTTGGAGGAAACTTCGAAATCCTTCTCGGAACAGTTTGTGTTCTTCTGTAAAATGCATGGTTCAATAATTTTT
>CAZDTI010000249.1:10870-12754 GCA_964508085.1 uncultured Saprospiraceae bacterium
ACTTAGGGATGAGATATAAATAAATGTTGAGTCCCTTAGGCCATTTATTCTTTACTTGAATTCTCCAATTCTAATTCTTTAATACTGATAGCTCGCATTTCGATTTTTCTAATTTTTCCAGTGACCGTCATTGGAAAATCATTGGTAAACTTGTAGTATTTTGGAATTTTAAAGTGCGTAATTTTCCCTTTACAAAAATCAATTATTTCATCGGCAACCAGCGTTTCATTTTCTTTAGGTTTGACCCAAGCCATTACCTCTTCTCCATATTTCGCGTTAGGAACGCCAATCACCTGAACATCGCTAATTTTTGGATGAGCGTATAAGAACTCTTCTATTTCACGGGGGTAAATATTTTCTCCTCCTCGAATAATCATGTCCTTAATTCGTCCTACAATACTAATATACCCTTCTTCATCCATCACTGCAATGTCACCTGTATGCATCCATCTTGCAGAATCAATAGCCCCTTTTGTTTTTTCCTCATCGTTCCAATACCCAAGCATAACACTATATCCACGTGTACACAATTCACCTGGTTCTCCAATAGGAACGACCTGCCCCGTTTTTTCATCAATGATCTTTACCTCAAGATGAGGATGAATTTCCCCTACGGTACTTACTTGTTTTTCAATTGGAGCTCCCATCCTTGTTTGAGTACTTACTGGACTTGTCTCCGTCATTCCGTAGGCGATTTGTACTTCCGACATATTCATAACCGTCTGTACTTTTTTCATCACCTCAATCGGACAAGGAGAACCCGCCATGATTCCCGTTCTTAAAGAACTCAGGTCCATTTTTTCAAAATCAGGATGTTCCAATTGTGCAATAAACATCGTCGGTACGCCATAAACTGCAGTGGCTTTTTCTTTCTCCACTGCTTCCAAAACCGCAAGTGGTTCAAATCCTTCGCTAGGATAAATCATGGCAGCCCCATGTGTTATGCATCCTAGATTTCCCATAACCATACCGAAGCAATGATATAAGGGGACGGGAATAATGAGTCTATCTTTTTCAGAAAAATTCATTGTTCTGACTACAAAGTATCCATTATTAAGAATGTTATGATGACTTAAAGTAGCGCCTTTAGGGTAACCTGTTGTTCCGCTGGTGTATTGAATATTAATGGGATCATCGAAGGCAAGACTACCTTGTCTTTTTGTCAACTCCTCCTCATCGACTGCTGATGATTTTTTCACTAAATCACTCCAGGACAGCAACCCTTTTTTGGGCTTGTTTGAAAGCACCACTACCATTTTCAACTCTGGTAATTCTTTTGATTGAAGTTCACCAAAATTACAAAAAGGCAATTCAGGAGCTAGTTCCAACATCAAATCAGCGTAATTAGATGTTTTGAACTGATCAGCCATAACAATCATTTTACATCCGGATTGATTCAAGGCATACTTAAGTTCATGCAATCGATAGGAAGGATTGATATTGACTAGAATGATCCCTACTTTTGAAGTAGCTATTTGAAGTACCGTCCATTCCGCTCGGTTAGGAGACCAAATGCCGACCCGATCTCCCTTTTGCAAGCCACATGCGATTAATGCTTTTGCACAATCATCGACTTGTACTTTTAATTCTTGGTAAGTCCATCTCACATTCTGATGGTGAACAATCAAGGCTTCTCTATTGGGAAATTTCTGAACGGTTTCGTCAAATTTATCTCCAATGGTCATTCCTAAAAGTGGGATTGAACTTGTTCCTGATGTGTAACTATACTTCTTCATTGTAATTTAAATTATTAAGTAACTATTCAGTAAGCCACTTTGAAAAGTTCATCAGATGGCTTTGAGGCCATCTGATGAAGTCCGACGAATCTTTTTTACTGAACACTTAAATTATTAATAAAACTTGTAGTCATTTTTAGCGTGTATG
>CAZDTI010000250.1:0-2566 GCA_964508085.1 uncultured Saprospiraceae bacterium
CTTTGTGGAGTATTTGGGTTTGGTGGATGAGAAGGGGCAGTATGAGATGCGGTGCGGGATGGAATAACAGATATTTTGGTAAATACAAAATAAAAAATGAATACTAAACAACGTTTTTATGAAACCTATTAAAATACTGAGAATACTATTTGCATTTTTAATGTTAGGTTTTTTTCTTATCAGTAGTTGTACTGCGGATAAAATAAACAATGATTTAAAAATAAACTATAAGCCGGATACTTACGAGATTGATCTATCTAAGGTGAATCAAATAATTACTAACGGGGGAATGAAGGTTAACTTCTCTGATGAGTTAATAGAAAATATCAATAGTTTAATTAAGACAAAAAAAATAACACTTGAAGTGCTTGAGTTTTATACACTTCAGGATTTCATCGTTAATGATTTACAAACAGTAAGTAAAGAGGGCAGATTATTAGAGTCACAGGGGATGTTTAAAATCAGTTTCAAACATTCAGGGCAAGAATTTGACGTTGAGAATTTGGAGGGTTTAACGGTTGGTTTTCCAATTAATAAATACGTAGAAAGAATTGATGAATATAAGATTTTTAAAGGAGAGGTAAATCCAAATTCAAAAATCTCATGGATAGCCCCAAAAGAAATTCCAATTAGCAGTTCGAACGTAGAGGCGATAGAATCAGAAGTACTACTTCCTGATATGCTACCGTTTAATGGAACCGGTTCATCCTATACCTACACCTACGATAGCAAAGGAAATGTTTTGGATTCAACATTACGATTTAATGGACACGCTGCCGAGGCTCCACTAGCCTTTTTAAATATTTCAATACAAAGTTTAGATTGGATCAATATTGACAGGTTTGTGAAAATGAGAGAAGATGAACTTGCAGAGATAAACGTTTTGATAGATAAAAGGTATAGTGATCAAACGGTTGGAATTGTATTAAAAAATTTAAATAGTTTTATTAGCCTTTACCCTAATGAAAACGATGATAAAAAATTTATATCATCTATAAAATTACCTAAAGGAGAAGAAGTTAAAATTGTTGGTTTTGGAAGAGATGGTTCGGATTATTATTTTGGAGATACTGACTTTAGAATAGGAGAATTCAATAATGTAAAACTCATCCATAAATTAATGCCTACAGATAGATTACCGGAAAGTTTGAAAGGAAATAATTAAAGAGATAGTACTGTGGATTTCAAAACGACAGTAGACGGCCAGATATTAAAAAAGAGATACTGATTCTGACAATATTAATATATTTTAATTGAAGATTTTGGAGTGAAATGAAAAACATCAAATATGAAATCAAATAAAGTAGTCGATGCTCTCTTAGGAGTCGCCATAGGAGATGCGGTGGGAGTGCCATTTGAATTTAGCTCTAGAGAAGCAATGGCTGCAGACCCTGCCATAGGAATGATTGGCTATGGAACTTATAATCAACCAGAAGGAACTTGGTCTGATGATAGCTCATTGACCTTTTGCTTAGCAGAATCACTAATTTCAGGTTATGATCTGGCGGATATGTCTAAGCGATTCATCAGATGGAAAAATGAGGCATATTGGTCGGCTAGGGGAAAAGTGTTCGATATAGGAATGACAACTTCCAAGGCAATTTCCAGACTTCAAAAAATAATTGAAGAGGATGATTTAGAGGAACTGAAAAATCAAAAATATTATGGGAATGAATATGAGAATGGTAACGGATCATTAATGCGAATTATTCCCTTGTTGTTTTATATAAAAGGAAAGAGCATTAAAGAACAATTTGAAATAATATGGGAAACCTCGGCTTTAACACATCGGCATATTCGAGCAGCTATGAGTTGTTTGATCTATCTTAAATTAGCTGAAAAATTATTGTTAGGAAAAGATAAAGAAGTTGCATATGCTGAAATGAGAAGTGAAATATTAAAGTTTTGGGAAGATATAGAATTTTCAACTTCAGAAAGAAAACATTTTGAAAAAGTAATCCAAAATGATATTAGAGAAACGAATATTGATGACTTGAAATCAGGTGGATATGTAATTGAAGTTCTTGAATCAAGTATTTGGTTCTTTTTGAAAAAAGAAAACTACGAGGAGACTATTCTTTCAATAATTAATATTGGTCATGATACTGATACCTCCGCGGCAATTACAGGTGGATTGGCTGGGATATACTATGGATTAGAAGGTATTCCTAACTATTGGATTGCTTCTATTGCTAGAATGGAAGACATTGTGGATTTAGGAGATAAGTTGAATGAAAAATATTGCATCTAACTCTTTAGGTTGCTAAAGTAAAATGAATTTGAAATAGTATTGACCCTTTTACAGGTATGAATGCAGAAGACTATATAGAAATTGGAAATTCATTTACAGACTTTATACTTAGATTAGAATCTGGCAAGAAATGGTTTCAATAAAGAATAATATGGTGGCAATTTATTTCTCCAGGCTTAACTCCACCACCCCTGCCCGCTCCTCAAACAAAGCCATCATCTTATCAACCTCAATCTCCCATTCCATCATCGTCTCCGGCGACTGATACTTCGCAATCTGCATCTGTATTTCTTTTGTTATGTTTTGCTTGTTTCG
>CAZDTI010000250.1:2666-12741 GCA_964508085.1 uncultured Saprospiraceae bacterium
TCTTTGACGGCATAGAAGCGAGCATTGTTATGCGGCCAATCCGTATTTGCGAGATAAGATTGAAAAATCATATACTCAATGAAACTAGCAAGGTCAATTTCTTCTTTCAAGTAAGGAATATCCTTTTTGGAAATAGCACTTACTAAGGCATCTACTCGCTCGAAATCTCCATCTTTTTTAATCAGTTCGTGTGTAGTAACTTTCACCATGGTCAGGTCTTTTTTAGAAACGCCATTCAAGCCAGCGATGCCATGCGTGTTGGATTCTGTTCTGATGTTGAGTAAGCCATAAAATACACCATTGACGTAAACTAAAGATGGTTCTCCATAGGTAAGGTCAATGTTAAGTCCGGCGTTAATAGCGAGTTGGGTGAAGCTCAAATCTTTGATCATGGTGTTTATAAAATCACTCCCTGAGTTTCGGAGCCGGAAAGATTTTATCTTGTCAATACTATGATGAGGTAACACGCGCTCTGGATTAATTAAGTGGCGCGTTTTATTATCATATTTATCATCGAACTTTACTCCAAGACTCCTCAAATCGTAACGTGTGGAATAATTTCCTTTGATTTCCAATTCTACAAGCTCCTCTTTTATTAGTAGTTCCTTGTTTCGATATAAATTAAAGGTCGCCTCAATTTCTATTTCCTCATCGGGCGTATTGTACATTTCATCAAAGTCTTCTTGGTCAACTGTAATGTTTATAACAGGAAGAACCGTCTCGATTTCTGTTAGTGGCCTATCGAGGTCAGGAAGTTGATTTTCCTCATTGAAATTAGAGCAAGAAGAAAGGAAAAGACTTATTAGTAAAAGGAGTGTTAGGTTTTTCATTTGTATTAAGTTTTTCTTGGGCTCTTTGAAAAGAGATGTTAGAGCCTGACTTACTTTTCGTGTCATTGTGGGGACCTGTGGCTACGCGACGTAGCTGGCGGCACCTTTTGACTTGATCGTTTGGAAGACTGCAGCTTTGGCCATATAGCTTTATTCGGAATTATTTTTTCATTTCGTTTTTAAATCTTTTTCTAATTGATTGACTATTTTCTTTGCAATTTTTTCGCTTTTCCCTTTTAGCTCTACTCTTATACCGCCCCAAGAATCAATATTAATCAGTGATTTATATTGCACTTTATTTTCTTTGGTTTCCATTATAGTCATCTCCAAGGTAGTATCAAATACATAATCTGGATACCTTTTGATAAAAGGACCTCCGGGAGTGTTTTCTTCAATTCCATCAGCTTTTCTTAACCTCAATATTCTATCGTGGGGATGGTTGTTTATTATTTCCTTAAGTTTTTTATCTGTGTTATCAACTGTGTTATCAACTGTGTTATCAAGGCTTACTTCATTTGGAAGCAGCGTGAAATGTTTATTCTCAATTCCCTTCTCATCAAATTTTTTACTTATTGCTAAAGATAAGCCTTCAATAAATGAATAATTAGGTACAGTAGTTTCTCCTATAATTAATATGCTATTAAAATCTTCTAATGGATGTTTAATATTTGAATTAGATAGATGATTAATGTTAATACAACTACTTGCTCCAATTGTTAAAAATAGAATTATAAATAAAATTTGTTCTTTTTTCATAGCTGTCAAGTTAGGTATTGATTTATATCTTTATTTTATACTAGTGTAAAGGTTTTGTTTGGATAGATCAATTTAAATATACTCTCAAAGCATAATATTTAGATTTCATTGAAGTGTTTTCTTTTTATTGATTACGATAACAATAGTGATAGTCACAAATCATACATTTTATTATTGGACTTTTTAGAAACTAAAGTAATGGCTGGATGCTAACTTTAGGTTTTCGCTTTTCCAATCATAAAAATAGATCTGGATACTCCTATAGAAAAACCAAAATCTGGATCGTTAATAATATAAGCATCAGCCATGTCGCGCATGTTGAAATGTCCTTTCATATTTACTTCCCATAGTGGAGAAAGAGCATATCTAAGCTCGGGAATAAAATTTACCCGCCAGGAGTATTTATCCCTCAGGCGGAGATCAAACTCAGAACGATCAACATTGTTTTGTAAAAAGAAACCACTGGAGATACTCCATTTTTGATTAATAGAAAAGACTAAATTCAATGGCATGCCAATACGGAGTGTTGTTGCATTGAAATTTTTATCATCGCGTTTTCCCCAAGAAAAAATCGTTTTGGCTGCTAAACCTAACTCGGTTTGGAATTTTTTATAACGAAATATTCGATAAGTGCCGCCAATCGTAACAGTAGTCCCACGTGAACCTTCTACAGGGATTCCTGCAACCTTAACATCTTCGTTAAAGCTATAGCCCACATCCAAAAAAAGGCGATGCTTGGATGGGGCTTGACTGAATAGTGTGTAACTGGCAAGAGCCAGCATTAGGGTTAAAATGGTTTTCATTGCTTTTATTAACAGGTTGTTGATGGGATGACGGGAAGAATTGTAAAGAGGTTGGGTAGTAGCTTGAAAAAGAATGAATAAATGGGCTGCTAAATAGAAAAAAAGTGATACATTAGATATGTAATTGGTGCCTTTGTTTGATTATTTTATTCCTAATAGAGATATTCAGGAAACGTACTGTTCTTATTAATTACTAATATCAGCTATGAAAATGAAATATAACTATATAATTGCTGCTCTTGTCTTTTCGATGCTCACCTTTAATTGCTCAAAAGATGAATCCAATGGAGAAGAAGAGGTTTGCATGTCTATTGTTTTAGAAGACCAGTTGCTTAAAGACGATATTGATTTATTCAAAATTTATGATGGAGTGGAAAAGGTAATATTTGTAAATAACAATGATCAAGAGTATGAATTTGAAATAGTCGATCGGATAGACACTCTGGTATATCAAGAGAATGAATCTTTTTGTGAAGGAGATATTATTCTGGAAACTTTTCAACGGCAGGAAAGAAAAATGGGGCTAAAAGGACCTGAGGATATTTATATAGCGTTTAGTCATAAAGTTGATTACTGGAAATATGAAAATAATTTTGAGGAGACAAGACTTATTGATGAACTAGAAATCATTCAGTCTAAAAACATAGACACTATAGGGATTATTACTTCAAGCCAGATTAAATTTTTGACTTCGGATCGAGGAGGAGTAGTAGACATCGATTCTTTAAATAGAAGGGAATATAACTGGACAGAATTTTTATTAGACCATACCATTCTGGAAAAGAATTTTGTAGACTTGTATGGTAATATTGATATGGAAATGTACTTTTCTAAGGAATTTGGAGTGGTTTCTTTCTCTTTTTATGAAAATAAAAATGTAGTTTTTGATAGGTTTGAATATTAAATTCAATTACTCTGTTCTCCAACCTCAGCACACATACACACAAATGAAAAATCTACTATTATTTCTAATATTTATATTTGTAACAATAAACCTACAAGCTCAAACTGACGCCCACTACTGGACCCACCAATTCGGCGCAAAAGGATTGTTGTTAAACGGCGCTGTAATCGCCGGAACTGAAGATGAAACCGCCGTATTCTACAATCCTGGTGCCATGACCAGCGACGACGATTTCAATTTGTCTCTTTCCTTTCTCACGCCTTCCTATTCTATTCTAGAAACAAAAAATTACCTCGGAAAAGGAAATGCCGTAACTGATAAAAACTTTGGTTTTGCTCCCGGTTTGGGCTCCGCAGGTTTTAACCTGGGAAAAAAGAAAAAGATCCGAATGGCCATTACCTCATTCACGCGTTTCAAATCAAATATCCGTTTCAGAGGTAGGGTGGTAGAACCATTGTCAGATAATTCCAATGAACTATTTATTGGTAATTTAGAATTCGAACGCAAAATGTCAGAACGTTGGATTGGCGCAGGAGTCTCCTTCAAAGTGACCAAGTTTTTATCGTTTGGGGTATCTCAATTTGTGACCTTCCACGGAGAAAGTGCGATCTTTGATATTAAAAAGGAAATAGTAGAAAAAGACAATCCAAATAACCTCTTGTTGGGTTGGCGACAGCGTTTTAAATATTCATTTTCGAGCAAAGGAGGACTGCTGACTAAAGCGGGCTTACTATTGAAGGTAAGAGATATCAAAATCGGAGCAACTTTCACTTCACCAACCTACAAGCATGTAAAAAGAGGAGCGAGTTACGAAATAGATGACCTTAGAAATTATGGACAAGACAGCACCGTTTTAATCTCCAATATCAACGGCGCCGAACTAATGGATTACAAAACCCCGCTTTCTATTGGTTTTGGGATGGACTTCCCATACCGAAAAATTCATGTCTCTTTCGCTGTTGAATATTTCAAACCCATTGATCTTTACACGGTCATCAACGATGTAGATGATCCTTTCGACGGCCAAGCCACTGGAGGGAATTGGGATACCAACGCCTTAGTAGAAACCGGTAATAAAGCGGTCGTTAATTTCGCCATTGGTTGCGAATGGAAAGTGCGTAAAAGATTCAGCGTCACCGGAGGTTTTCGAACGGATTTCAACCAACGCGAAATTTCCAACGACATTGAATCGCTACAATTTTTGTCTACCACACCAGATATTTTCCACCTCTCTATCGGAAACACCTTTGAGATTTGGAATAGTAAAATTTCTTATGGATTAGACTATGGATTTGGTAGGAAAAAGGGAGATACGCAATTAGTGAATTTTGGAGAAATTACTCCAGAGAACCTTTTTGATTTTACAGGTGATGGCTCTGTGATTTCTAATTTTCAGTCGATTAATTTTATTTTGGCTTATGACTTTAGTTATCGGAAAAAGGAGAAGAAGAAAGGGGAGTGATGAAGATGTATTGGTAACCCATTGTTGCCACGGAGTTTCTCGGCCTTATAAATTGGGCTGTTAAGAAAATTAGCAAAGGGTGGCTTTAAGAGCAATCCCGAGCCTTTTAAGGCGACCTTGGATTGCGAGCGGGATGGCTGCTGATTTTTAGGCTCAATTTATAAAGCCTTGATTCCCGCCCGCCTCGACGGCAGTCGGGCTGGTTTGGTTCTTTTTATCAAGAAAAAGAACATAATAGTTTTTGTATAAAAAAGTTTATTGCTAAATCGACTACTATAATGTTGATAGAAATTATAAGTTAAGTTTACAATACTTTCTCACTAACAACCTCCCCCACTAATCTCCCCAATCTCATTGCCGAATTAATAGATCCATTCGTCAAATAATCACCACTGTGATACAACCCTTTTCGAATCATCAAATCCTCTTTCGCAATATCATGCTTTACCGAAGATTGTTCCGGTAGTGCATAGCCAACCGTCCGATTATCCAATAGTTGCCAATCTTCCACCTCTTTACCAAACCAAAATGCCAGTTCATTACGAACCTGTTTGGTCAAGGCGGCTGGAGAAAGGTCGATTTTTCCAACAATAGAAATGGAAATCAAGTCGCTACCTGTTGGAGCATAGCCTGGAGCAATTTTATTGATGGTGCAAATATTGTTAGCGATACTGTCTTTTTTAGTGTTGAGCGCAATCAATCGCTTTTTCACCGGACTTTCTTTAGCAACAAAATGAAGATGAGTAGTACTGTTGTAAGCGGTTTTGATGGAAGTCATATTTTTCACCAAGCCTGTTGCTTCGGTTGCAATAATAATGTGTGGTGCTGAAAAAACAGAACCATCATCCAAGCGTACTTCCTGCCCGTCAATCTGATCCACCTTAGCATTCATCATTAGAGAGGACTCAGGTAAACCAGCGGCCAGCTGCTTAGGAAGCTCCTCCATACCCAAATTTGGAACAGCAGTATCTCCGGCACTAAACATTTTAAAAACAAAATCAAACATCCTTCGACTCGTTTTTAATTCTTTCTCTAGAAAAATTCCAGAAAAGAAAGGACGGAAAAAACGTTGAATCATATCCAAGTTGAAACCATATTCTTCACTAAGTACATGTAATGTTGGAACTTCTTCTTGCTGGAAAATCTCTTCAATAGACATCCCAGATAAGCGACTGCGTAAGCGAAGAATTTTTAGTTTGTCACTAAATCCTCCTGCTTTGGACATCAGGGTTGGTATGAGACTTGAAAACTCTCGCAATGGATCACCAATTTGATCATGCGAACCATCTGGATATAAGAGAATAGCGCCAGGAGAAAAAGATTTCAAGTCTAACTTTGAATAATCCAACCATTGCTTTGCTTCAGGATAAGCAGTTAGTAAAACTTGAAAACCATGATCAAGCCGAAATCCATCCATAATCTCCGTTTTCACACGTCCACCCACGCGATCAGAAGCTTCTAACAATAAAAAGTCGATGCCTTGCTTCTGCAATTGTCGTGCAGCTGTGAGTCCTGTAAGTCCGCCACCTATAATGATCACTGTAGAGGTCATGTGTTTTGAAGTTGAAATTTTAATTTATAGAAGTAACTGGACAAAATTATTTGGACAGCTCCTTAAAGGTAAAAATAGTGATTTTTTTGACGTCAATGACTTCTAGTCGATGAGCGAATTATAATCACGGATTAATAACGTCCTGTCACCACTAAAAAATTATCCAAACAATTCCTCTTTCTTATAGTTCTATATGCAGTATCTCTTAAATCTAAAACAAAATGCGACTCATAGATCCATACGCTCCCTTTTTTACCTACAAGAAAATCATCGCCAAATATGGCGGCGAATATTCCTTTTTTGAGAAACTAAGACTAGGTGGAGTCGGTTCTCCTAAAGTGACTTACATTTCCGGTATTTCGGAATTTGATGCCATTCATTATTCTGAGGACTTAGAGCAATCAATGACGAATTTTGAATTATTGAAAGGCGGAGTCATTATTAGAATAAACAAAAAACAAAAGTTAGCAGTGGCTATTGAGAAACTGGAATTGCTGGATACGGTGCAACTTAAAACGGAAATAGTAGCACATCGGGAGAAACAATTAAAAACAGGACATTTGTCTATTAAATTTAGGAATAGGGAGGCGATTGCCTTTGAAGTAGGAGCCGCGGAATATGAAGGGGTAGTCCAATTTTTCAGAAAGAAACCATTTCGAAAGCTCTTTGAACTGAGATAACTTGTCATTACAGCCAATCGCTCCTATCAATTCTAAGCTAGTGCAACGGAATCGAGAAATCTCCTTTATCCTTCCCTTGATGTAATATCCAAAAGTAATTCTTGACCAAAGAATATCATTCCTGACGTTTTTCGACTATTTTATTATTTTCATAGTTTTACTTTTGTGTAATGATTTTAATACCACAAATATTATTTTCCAATCCAGAGGTCAATATCATTATGCGTGATGGCAATGTCTGTATTCTGGAAAAAGAATTGACCTCACCCGTGATGAATAAGCAAGGGTATGTTTCCAACCATGTGGTATCTGTAGTATTGAAAGGAGAACAGCAAATCAGTACCTATGAAGAGGAATTGATAAAGGTGAAAGCAGGGGAGGTCTTATTCATTCCTCGCGGCATGTATTACATCACGGACCTCTTACCAGAAAATGGAAACTTTAAGAGCATGCTTTTTTATTTTGATGATGCGGTCATTGAACAGTTTTTGGCAAATACTAATGTGGCAGAAGTCAGCAGAAAGGAAGTGCCAAGTCATTTGAAATTCGGGATAGTTACCCCTGTTCGAAGTTTCACCGATGGTCTTATTAATATTTATCAGGCAAATCAAATAACAGACAAAAACTTTCTTAATCTAAAAATACTAGAACTCTTGTATTTGCTAAACAGCCTTGTTCAAGAGCAAGACTTCGCCAGTTTCTTATTTCGCCTGACGCTTCCGCAAAAAAGAAATATAAAACGGTTCATGGAACAGAATTATGATAAACCACTCAAGATTGAAGATTATGCATACCTCACTGGCCGCAGCATCAGTTCCTTCCGACGTGACTTTAAAACCTATTTTGATACAACACCACAAAAGTGGATCAAAGAAAAAAGGTTGACAAAATCATTAAAACTACTAGAGGAAAATAACATGAGTATTACATCTTTAGCTTACGAAGCAGGTTATGAGAATATTTCCTACTTCATAAAAGAATTTAAAAAGAAATACGGAACGACTCCAAAGCAATATATTCTAAATGAACGAAGGAATGACGAAACGAGGTAGTTTGTGTCTTGAGTGAACAAGTAACCTAGTCATGAATAATAATGCAACCATCAACTAAAAGAAAATCGCAAAAATTCTTACTTAAGACTCTGTAGGAGTCGCCCCACTATTAACCACGAGCCGCAGCTCGGGGTATAAAAAAAAAACACACACGATCCACATGACTCTGGAGGAGTCAAACTCCCACACCCCCAGAGTAGCAACTCTGGGGCACTACACAACAAAATAAATAAGACACTAAAAGAGTCCAACTCATTTCACTCCACAGCAACAACTCTGGAATACACAAAAAAACAAAAAAATGAAAGTAACTTTTATCGGCCTAGGCATCATGGGCTCCCGAATGGCACACAATCTCCTCAAAAACAATGTTGACCTTACAGTCTACAACCGATCTAAAGAACCTGTAAGTAAATTATTGAGCGAAGGTGCTAAAACAACGGACACCCTTAAAGAAGCGGTAGCAGTTGCAGACATCGTATTTACGATGCTCTCCACACCGGAAGTAGTTGAATCACTTTTCTTAGCAGAAGATGGAGCCCTGTCTGCCATGAAGAAAGGTGCGATATGGTGCGATTGTTCCACTGTGAATCCTTCCTTCAGTAAGAGATCAGCAATCTATGCTGAGGACAATAACATTAGATTTGCTGATACACCGGTTGCCGGGACAAAGCCTCATGCGCAAAATGCAGAATTGGTTTTTTTCGTAGGAGCAGATCAGGAAGTGTTTGATGAAATAACTCCCTTGCTGGGATATATGGGTAAGAAGACCATGCACATTGGAGCTTTAGCGATGGGTGCCTCTTTTAAAATGCTTGTAAATGCAATGTTAGCACAATCAATGATTGTATTTAGTGAAACGATTTTGCTAGGAGAAAAAATGGGATTGGATAAAGAATTTCTTTTAAACGTGCTACCGAATTTAGTGGTGTCTGCTCCGTTTACTAAATTCAAGGCAGAGATGATTAAGTCAGAAGATTACACCGTCCAGTTTCCATTGGAGTGGATGCACAAGGATCTGCACCTAGCAGCGCTGACTGCATACGAGCACGACCAACCAATGTATCTTGTAAATATGGCAAAGGAGATTTTTGCGGAGGCGAAAAAGAGCGGTTTAGGACGAATGGATTTTGCGGCGGTGCATCAGTATTTGGAGAAGCGGTAGTATTTGGAGTTTACTTCAACGCGCTTGTAAATCACACAGAGGCCACAGAGAGCACAGAACTAACGCGCGTCTCGCGTATAATTCTGTAGCCTCTGCGCTACTCTGAGTGATTACTAAAATATAAAGAGTTATAATTCATTTGGTTTCTTAGTTTACAATGCACTTAGAGTCTAAGTATATACTAATGTTTGGCATAACACTCCAGCCATCAAAAGCAAACAAATAAACCAGTATCCCAAATGAATAAAGACATATTTCCAGCCTCTTCTTTCGAACAATGCATTAATAGCTATTAAGGGCAATACAAAAAAGACAGCCATAATCCCACCATGTACAGCACCATGACCAAAGCTACGGTGATGGTTTCCGAAATTGGCCATCAGATCTAAAAATTGCTGCTCTGCTGCACCTCCTACTTTCATAACTTCCGGCATCATCATTTGAAAGACCGCAGTCTGATGAATCGCAAAGCCAGAGACCGTAACACTTAAGAGAATTCCTAGGAAATAAGTAGAGCCGAGGATAACGCCCATATTTGCTCCCTCTAAATCCGAATCCGAAAATCCATTGACTTTTTTCCAGGCGGAACCAAAAGCCTTATCGTGGTAATAAACAAAGCCAACGATAAGGGGAATGAAGGCGGTGAGGAAAAATAGGTAGTAGTTAGTAGGCATAAGTGTAGTTTAAAATAGGTTAAATAAAGTTGTTTGTTTTGTGGCCTAAAGGTAAACAAAAAATGAAATAAATAACAAAAGATTAATAAATAAAACAACATAAAGTTTTATTTATTTATTGTAAATTGAACCAAGGTAGATCGTCAATGACCAACGTTATAAGAACAAACCAAAATAATTTCCGTTATTTGTCTTAG
>CAZDTI010000251.1:0-12729 GCA_964508085.1 uncultured Saprospiraceae bacterium
CACCCCCGAGACAAGGGGGCATGGCTGCCAGTTTCATCACCTCACAATGTTGTTAATTGTTGAATAGCATTCTATTCAAAGTTAAAATTCGCTGTGAGGGAAGGATTCGAACCTTCAAGGAGCAGTTAGTCGAAGCGCTAGTATCAGAATTTGGAAAACAAAGGTCATCCGTATTCCAATACCAGAGCGTGATTTATCCCGAGCTCTCCACCCCCGAGACAAGGGGGCATGGCTGCCAGTTTCATCACCTCACAATGTTGTTATCAAAAGAACAATCTTTATTGTTTCTCTTTAATTGATAATACAAATTTAATGCATGTTGCTATTAACTGCAAATTATTCAAGTATTTTTACTTATTTATACAAAATATTCAATTTAATTGAGTAATGGTGTATTTTCATTCAATTGTTGACACTTTTGAAATAGTCTGATTGAATAATAATTAAAAATTTTGATGTTGATTGTAAAAATAATTAATCAATAATGATACATGTTGTATAATTATACAATGATAAGCTTACTTTTTAGGTAGTTTTTGTTAGAATAACAATATAATGAAGTACGAAAAGAAAATCGCCCGACGACCTTTTCCAAGGCCGCCGGGCGATTTCTACTTCTGAGAGGACAATTTTACTCCCAAAGAAGGTTTACCCTAACATATCCTGTTGCTTCACAAAAGGCTGCTTATACAAGCGCTTCCCTGTAGCGGCATGAATCGCATTGGCAATAGCACCTCCGGCAGGTGGGAGAGTTGGCTCTCCAAGTCCTGTTGGATCGTTTGTACTTTTTACAAAATGAACCTCAATATCCGGCTGTTCACCCATTCTAATCATTCTGTAGTTGTTGAAATTTTGTTGCTGAGGCTTTCCATCTACGAAAGTAAGTTCGCCATACATCGCATGACCAATGCCATCAATGATACCACCTTCCACTTGGTTGAGTGCAGCGATAGGGTTTACAACGATCCCGCAATCAATGGCACAGGTTATTTTCTTAACAACCGGTTCTCCATTTTCCATTTCTACTTCTGCGACTTCGGCTACATAAGTATTGTGTGAATAATAAGTACTAAATCCTTGATGACGACCTTGTTTAGGGCTTCCCCAGTTTGCTTTTTCTGCCGCTAGCTTGATGACACCTATAGACTTTTCTGCATCGTAATCTAGCTCTTCAGCTGGTTTGGTTTTAGCCTGTTCGAACAAGCTCAACCGCAATTGCACAGCATCCTGACCGGTGATCTGTGCTACTTCATCAAAGAAAGCTTGCTCAGCGAAAGCGAGGAAATTCGTAATCGGTGCCCGCCAAGCTCCTGTCGTAATATTGGTTTCCATATTATGCGATTCAACGAGGTAGTTGGGAATCGCTCCTGCCGGGAAATTATTTTCTCTAACCGCCGATCCAATCCCGGTTCCTGTTCCTGTTAAATGGTAGCCCGTTATTTTGCCTCCTTTAACTGATGCTCTAAATTTGTATTTCGAGGCAGGTCGATAAGTACCTGCGGTCATATCGTCTTCTCTAGAAAACATCAATTGTACTGGAACTTTGGCTAAGCTAGAAATTTCAGCAGCCTCCAATGTAAAGTCACCATAAAGTCTTCGTCCGAATCCACCACCCATTCTTGTCATGGCGATCGTGACTTCAGATTTGTCCCGTTCTAAGAGTTTGGCTACTCGATCCTGTGTCCATGCTGGAGTCTGAATCGGACCAACTAGTTCTACTTTTTCTGGAGTAACATTCGCATAAAAATTCATAGGCTCCAGGCAGTTGTGAGGTAGGAAAGGAGCTTCGTATGTTTTTTCGATAACCTGATCTGCTTCCGCAAACGCCTTTTTAATGTCTCCATCTTTACGAGCTGGTTCCTTAGTTGGTGTATCAAGTAGCTTCAACATTTCTTCATTGTGATAAGTCGTGCTTTCCATCTTATCATCTGCTTTCCACTTTGCGGTCAGCGCTTTTTTTCCTTTCATGGCCGCCCAGGTCGAATTAGCTAAGACCGCCACTTTATCTCCAAATTGTAGGACAGTGTTTACACCGTTGACAGCCTTAGTGGCAGCGTCATCAAAGGACACTAGTTTTTGACCAAAAGCCGGAGGCCTGAGCACACAGGCATATTGCATTCCGTCAATCCTAGTATCAATACCAAACAAGGGTGCCCCTGTAATGATTTTATCAATATCTACATTTCGTGTATCTGTTCCAATGATTTTAAAATCGGCTGGATCTTTTAGCTTTACTTCTGTTGGAATTTCCATTCCAGCAGTAGCAGAGGCGATCTCGCCATAGCTGATGCTTTCCCCTTTTGCGTTGGTAATAATACCGTCTTTAGTGCTGCATTCGGTTGCCGGTACCTCCCATTTTTTTGCGGCAGCATTCACGAGCATTTGGCGAGCCGTCGCTCCAGCCATTCGTAAACTTTGCCATCCCTTACGAATGGATTGAGAGCCACCAGCCACTTGACGTTCGTATTTTTCGCCGTTCAAAGGTGCTTGTTCAACGACGACATCTTTCCAGGCAACATCCAATTCTTCCGCCACAATCATGGGCATAGATGTTTTTATATTTTGTCCGATTTCGGGGTTAGGAGAGAAAATGGTAACTAGTCCAGTATCACCAATTTTTAGGAAGGCATTAATGTCGAACCACTCAGAAGGAATGGCTTTCGCTAAAACTTTGGTTGCTTCTTCTCCGGCAGGTTTGCAACCGGCGAGCCAGCTGAATCCGAGCATCATACCGCCTCCGGCAGCTGCGGAAACACGGAGAAAAGATCTTCTATTATGTTTGGTTGTTATGAGTGTCATTATTGATAGAGATTAGTTGATTAGTGATTGATTTTTAATTGAAAATGGAGAATTAAAAATTTACTGAACCTGTCTTTTGGGAATGCAGTCTCAGTAGTCTTTGCTGATATTGCTAAAAAATGCTCTGATCTTGTGCGCAACGAGAGTGTACCGCTTTTGGCTTTTAGTAAGAAACTGGATACATTTAGCTTTTAGTTGAGTGTATATCTACTTTGTTCCCGCTGCAGTTTTGATAGCTGCTTTAACCCTGTTGTAGGTTCCGCAACGACATAGGTTGCCTCGCATAGCTCCGTCGATTTCGTTATCGCTGGGTGTAGGGTTATTGTTAAGTAAGGCGGCAGCATTCATGATTTGACCTGCTTGACAGTAGCCACATTGCGGGACATCGTGTTGGCGCCAGGCTTCTTGTAAGGCATGAGTGCCATTTTCCGAAAGGCCTTCAATGGTTGTAATGGATTTATCGCCAATGGTGGAAATTGGCATAGAACAGGAACGCATTGCGGCACCATCTAGGTGAATAGTACAAGCGCCACATTGCGCAATTCCGCAACCGTATTTTGTACCGACGAGTTGGAGGTGATCACGTAGGACCCAGAGGATCGGTGTGTCAGGGTCGACATCTACTTGGTGAGCTTTGTTGTTTACTTTTATCGTGTAGCTGGCCATGTTTGGTGGAGTTTTAATAGGTGTTTGAAAATCTAAATATAAGGAAAAATGATCATAGAAAACAAAAAGAGATTTTCCTGTTAAGGGAAATCTCTTCTAAATGAAATTTATATGGATGGTTATGTGCCACGTTATATTAGTCCATACAGCATGGAAACTTAGAGTTTCATCTTTACTGTTTTGGCTGGGGCTATCGGTGCTTTTTTGCATTTTGAAATGTCATATCCTGGAGGACAATCTTTTGGATCACAATTAGCAGGGTTACAGTTGGCTTTTACTTTAGCATCGGTCTGGCTTACTGTTTTAGCAGTAGCTGTTTTTGAGGCAGTAGTACTTGCAGTTTTGCTTTTAGAACAAGCGGTCTTACTTTTGGCACAAGCTGCTTTGCTAGCTGTACAGGACTTCTTAGTAGCTGAAACCGTTTTTACTGCAGCTGTATTGGTCGAAGCTGTTTTGGTGCAAGCTGTCTTTTTAGCGCAGCAAGCAGGCTTAGATTGTGCGTTTAAGCTGGTAGCCATAAAAGAGAAAGAAAGCATAAGGGTAAATACGAAACTTAGATTTTTCATTGGAAAATAGTTTAAATACCACTCAGTTCCGCTGAGCTACCGGTATTAGTATCATTTATCAAAAGGACTTGAATTATACAAATGAAATGATGACTAAGATGAAATTATCAATACAAATTTACAAGCTTTAGCCCCTCAAAGCTGTTTTACAGCTGTTATCCACTTGTTAAAGACCTGTTAAGCGCTGGTATCCTCCTTATAGGTTCTGTATTTTTGTAGTGATGAATAAAACAAATCTATTTATTGTGATTTCTGCATTAGCGTTGATTGCCTTGGTATTGTTCCAGGTCAACTGGTACAGACATTCGCAAGGCTTACTAGAAGAGCAGTTTGATTCTACCGTAAATATGGCGATGTGTCTCGCTGTTCAAAACATTGGGCAGTGTAAGGAACCAGAAGGAGAGAAGGAAGGTGCAGCGCCAGGTTGTGCGGTAGGAGGTGCAACCTTAGTAGCAGAATCCAACAATACATTTACGGGGATTGTAGAAGAGGAGCTTGATTTGGTTGCTCTAGATAAAGCACTTCGAAGTGCATTGGCTTTTTATAACATCCATCTCGATTATGAATTTCAAATATTAGGGCATGACGAAATTACGGCCTGTGGAACGGGTTATTGTTGCAGTCTCCGTCCCTTTGTAAATCAAAAAACAAAATCACTTCAGGTTTTATTTTTGGGTAAGACCCCTTACCTAATGGGTAAAATGAAATTCCAGCTGGCCGCCTGTTTGTTGATTATTTTATTTATCAGCGGAGTATTTATTTTTGCCAACTATCTATTGCGGCAACAAAAGCGACTTGCACAAACCAATCTTGACTTTTTTAATAACATGGCGCACGAGTTTAATACACCTTTGACGAATATTGGACTGGCCTCTAAATTGTTTTCGAAAACAAATGCGGAACTTAAAGAAGATCGCTATCTCGGAATTATTAAAAATGAAAGCGCGAAGCTAAAACAACAAGTAGAACGATTTTTGCATTTAATGAAAGTGGAAAACGGTTCATTTCAATTGCGTTTGGAACAAATAAATTTGAATGAATTGTTAGCAGAGGTCGTCTCAGATATGCAATTACAATTAATAGAGAATGGTGGAGAATTACGTTTGCATTCCAGTGAGGAAACATTAATGGTGGAAGCGGATCGTTTTCATTTGGGAAATGCTTTTCGAAACCTAATTGACAACGCCATTAAGTATGCTTTAGATAAACCAGAAATTGATGTTTACCTAAAAAAAGAAGCAGATGGTGTAAGTATTTTATTTGAAGATGCGGGGGTCGGTATACCATTGTCCCAACAAAAACAAGTATTCCAAAAGTTTCACCGTTTGAGCGCCGGAGATTTGCATCAGCAAAAAGGATTCGGTTTGGGATTAGCTTATGTCAAAGCAATCGTAGAAGCCCATCAAGGAGCAATCCAACTTTTCAGCGAAATAAACAAAGGCAGTCGTTTTAATTTACAACTCCCATCGAAAACCATATCATGATCGGAAAACCAAATATTCTAATTGTAGAAGATGATGACAACTTGGGTTTCCTGCTTCAGGAATACTTGGGCTTAGAAGGCTATGAAGTGACCTTGTGTAAAGATGGCGTTAGTGGTTTGTCAACCTTCAAAAAGAAATGTTTTGATATCTGTTTGTTAGATGTAATGATGCCGAATATGGATGGATTTACCCTAGCGAAGAAAATACGAGCCCTCAACGATAATATTCCTTTCCTTTTTCTTACCGCTAGAACTTTAAAAACGGATCGTTTAAATGGATTCTCCATTGGAGCAGAAGATTATATTACCAAACCTTTTGATGAAGAGGAGTTATTATGCCGGCTGAAAGTTTGCTTACGTAGACAAGGATCTGCAAAAGAGGAACAAGAAACAAAATTCACCATCGGCGATTTTCATTTTGATTTCAGCTTGCAAGAGCTTCGTTACAAAGACTGTGCTCAGCGGTTGACGGAAAAAGAAAATGAAGTGTTACGTCTGCTTTGCTTGAATCAAGATAAAGTGCTTCGGCGAGAAGAAGCGGTGGAGCAAATTTATGGAAGGAAAGACTATTTCCTTGGCAGGAGTTTCGATGTGTTCGTTTCCCGGCTTCGCAAAATGCTGAGCAGGGATTCCCGAATTGTCATCGAAAATGTATTTAAAGTTGGTTTTATTTTGCGCGTGGATAAGGGGTAAAACCAAATTTCAATTAAAAATCAAAAACTATTAAGGTGGTTCCCATCTATTTGCTTTTTGATTTTTAATTGAAACTTCGAGTAATAATTTTCTTATCGAAAGGATTGATTAATCACCTCCAAGGCTTCACTGCCAGGACATAATTCCTCTTTCTTCATCTTATTCAACGGTTTATCCGTGGTGCCCATCAGATCATGTAACTCTGTACTTTTAGGGTCAATATATAGTAAACCCGTTAATACCTCGCCATTAGACTTGGCCGCTTGTAAACGATTCATTGCAGAGTGTCGATCAGTCGGATTCCAATTGGGGCTTAGTTTCTGTAGCTGTATTGTTGAGCCATCGTGCAAGGTGACTGAAGCGCCTTCGCCTTCTGGATAGTTTGTAATGATTTCATCTGCATGAGGTACAAAATCAAGTAAGGAAGTAGCCTCCCGATGTTCCCGAACAAAGTCATAAGATTTTGTAGAACCTTTATTGTTGTTGAAAGTGACGCAAGGCGAAACAACATCAATAAAAGCAAAACCGGGATGAGACATACCCGCTTTTATCAAAGGAACCAATTGTGTTTTATCTCCCGAAAAGCTACGACTGACAAAGGTAGCGCCCAATTCTAAAGCCAAACCGGCTAGATCAATCGCTGCAAAAGGACTCGGTGTTTTCCCAGCTTTACTAATCGAACCAAAGTCCGCAGTTGCCGAATCCTGCCCTTTCGTCAAACCGTAACAACCATTGTTCATAACAATGTAAACCATGTTTAAATTTCTTCGAACGGCATGGCAGAATTGCCCCATTCCAATAGAAGCGGTATCTCCATCTCCAGAAACGCCGAGGTAGACTAAATCACGGTTTGCCATGTTCGCTCCGGTGGTTACGGAAGGCATTCGACCATGTACAGAATTGAAGCCATGAGAATTTCCTAAGAAGTAAGTTGGTGTTTTTGAGGAACAACCAATACCAGAAATCTTAGCAATTTTGTGCGGCTCGATAGAGAGTTCATAGCAGGCTTGCACAATGGCACCGCTGATAGAGTCGTGCCCACAGCCTGCGCAGAGTGTAGAAATCGCGCCTTCGTAGTCTGCTTTTACGAAGCCTACTTTATTCTTCTTGATGCCGGGATGTCTGAACGTGGGTTTTATATAGGTCATGTTGTTTTAATTGAAAATGGAGAATTGAAAATTAACTGGACGTATCTTTGTTGAGAGGGAACCGCAACGGTGCAAAGAGACGCAACGATTTTCTAGCGAAAGCTTTCGATTGATAATTTGATAGCATAGTAATAAATTTACGCAGAAGCGGTTGCACTCAAGCCTTCCTTCACCTGTCGCATAATCACATCCGCACTAATTGGCGTTCCGTCATAATTAAGTACGGAAATCAATTGTTTTGGATTGAGGTCTAATTCATTAATCAACAAAGAGCGGAATTGCGCATCCCTGTTTTGTTCAATGATAAAAACCTGTTTGTGTTCACTAATGAACTTTTCTACTTCGCTCGTAAATGGCAATGCTCTAATGCGCATGGAATCTATAGCAATGCCTTGCTCCGTCAATAATTCATCAGCCTCCAATGCTGCATAAGCCGAGGTACCGAAAAATATCATGCCATAAGGATTATTGTTATCACTTTGGAATATCTCTGGTTTAGGAACATAACCCTTTGCTGTTTCCCATTTTTTTAGAATTCGATTTACAACTCGGACATAAGCTGCGCCATCTTCCGTATAGCGGGCATACTCGTCACGCGAAGTACCTCTAGTGAAAAAGGAACCTTTATTTGGGTGCGTGCCCGGAACAGTTCTATAGCAAACGCCATCATCATCTACATCAAGGTATCGACCATACTCTTTCATGTTTTCTAAATCCTCGGCACTGAGTACTTTCCCAAGATCGTATTTGGTGTTGTCGTCCCATTTTAGTGGGGGCGACATGTGGTTGTTCATTCCCAGATCCAGATCAGACATCATGAAGACCGGTGTTTGAAAACGATCTGCTAAGTCGAAAGCTTTTACGCTCATGTCAAAGCATTCTGCTGGAGTGCTTGGGAATAAAAGAATGTGTTTAGTGTCTCCGTGAGAGGCATAGGCGGTCGATAAAATATCCGGTTGTTGTGTTCGTGTGGGCATTCCGGTGGAAGGGCCACCACGTTGTACATTGAAGAGGACGAGTGGGATTTCTGCAAAGTAAGCAAGGCCGATAAATTCGCTCATCAGAGAGACTCCAGGGCCGGAGGTGGCGGTGAAAGCACGAGCGCCATTCCATGTAGCCCCGATCACCATTCCTACGGCAGCGAGCTCATCTTCTGCTTGTACAAAGGCATAATTACGTTTTCCCGTTTTTGGATCGATCCGTAGTTTTTTACAATAGGTTTCAAAGGCTTTCGCAACTGAGGTAGAAGGGGTGATTGGGTACCAAGCCATTACAGTAGCTCCAGCATAAATGGCGCCCAGGGCAGATGCAGTGTTGCCATCAATGAGAATATGGTCGCCAACTTTGTCGCGTTTTTCTAATCGATATTCTAGAGGACAATCGAAATGGTCTTTAGCATATTGAGCGCCTAAGTCCAATGCCTTGAAGTTAGGCGGGATTAGTTTTTCCTTAGCAGCGAAAGTCTCCCGGATATTATCACGAATGACTTCCATGTCCAAATTCAAAAGAGCCGACAATGCTCCTACGTAAATGATATTTTTAAATAATTGCTGTATCCTTGGCGTATCAAAGTTATCCATCGATAACTGCATCATCGGAATGCCGATGTAATTGA
This sequence comes from uncultured Saprospiraceae bacterium, assembly GCA_964508085.1. Taxonomy (GTDB): domain Bacteria; phylum Bacteroidota; class Bacteroidia; order Chitinophagales; family Saprospiraceae; genus CALGLS01. The sequence goes on from CAZDTI010000251.1 coordinate 8,971, forward strand.
TGTCGTCACGGATAAACTCGGCGTGCATTTTTTTAGTGCTATCGTAAAGGAGGTAACCACCTGAATTTACAGAAGCAATATCCTTTTTGTAACTCTGCGGATTGACTGCTATCATGATGTCAATTCCATCTCGTCTAGCGAGATATCCTTTTTCGCTGATCCGTACTTCGTACCAAGTTGGTAATCCTTGAATATTGGATGGAAAAATATTTTTAGGGGAAACCGGAATGCCCATTCTGAAAATAGACTTTGCAAAAAGATCGTTGGCAGAAGCCGAACCGGTTCCATTGACATTGGCGAAGCGAACCACCATGTCATTAATCATAATCTGTTTCTTACTCATATCTGATCCGCTTTTGTTACGTTGTATAAAAATTTATGCATGTCCCAGGCCGCCGTAGGGCAACGCTCGGCACAGAGACCACAGTGGAGACAAACGTCTTCGTCCTTGATCATTACTCGGGTGGTAGCGAGGATGTCAGATACGTAAAGGTCTTGTTCTGTATTTGTGGCCGGGGCAGAAAGTCGACTTCTCAAATCGAGTTCTTCCCCGTTGTGAGTAAAGGTGATACAAGAGGTTGGACAAACATCTACACAGGCATCACATTCGATACAGAGGTTTTCTTCAAACACGGTTTGCACATCACAATTCAAACACCGTTGTGCTTCTTTAAATCCTTCGATTTTGGTGAAGCCCAATTCCACTTCCATCTTCCGATCTTTCAGTGTTTTCTTTTTGTCAGCATGAGATACTTTGTAGCGAATATCATCTACCACCGGAGAGTCGTACATCCATTCGTGGATACCCATTTTTTGACGGTACAAGTTGGTTGTGGGGGCCGGACGATCCGTCACTAGATCCTGTCCTTCGCAAAAGAGATGGATAGAAATAGCTGCCTGATGACCATGAGCTGCTGCCGTGATAATATTCTCAGGACCAAAAGCAGCATCGCCTCCAAAGAAGACTTTCGGGTTGGTGGATTGAAATGTTTTTTTATCTAAAACCGGAATATCCCATTTACCGAATTCGATACCGAGGTCTCTTTCTATCCAAGGAAAAGCATTGTCTTGTCCAATGGCAATGATGACGTCATCTGCTTCGATGAATTCGTCGGGTTCGCCGGTGGGAATAAGTTTCCGTCTTCCGTTTTCATCATATTCTGCCCGTACCTTTCCGAAAATCATTCCTTTCAGTTTGCCATTTTCGATGACATACTCTTTCGGAGGCATATTGTTATGAATTGGAATATCTTCTAACTGAGCATCTTCAATTTCCCAGGCCGAAGCTTTCATGTCTTTGAAAGGACTACGTACGACCACTTTAACTTCTTCTCCCCCTAAGCGTCGTGAAGTTCTACAGCAATCCATCGCTGTATTTCCACCGCCAAGGATGATCACTTTTTTACCAACCTTTGTTTTGTGCTCAAAAGCAACAGAGGCTAAGAAGTCTACACCGATGTGAACATTGGCATCTGCTTGTTCGCGACCCGGTAATTTTAAGTCTCGTCCTTTTGGCGCACCCGTACCAACAAATACCACATCATAATCTTTATCAAGAATTTCCTTCATGCTATCTACAAAGGTATTGTAATGTGTATGGATGCCCATGTCAATGATTTGGTTGACCTCCTCGTCGAGCACTTCTTCGGGTAGACGGAAAGAAGGAATCTGTGTTCGCATCATTCCACCTCCTTTGTGCCACTCATCGTAAAGGTGAATCTCATACCCTAATGGAGCGAGGTCACGAGCTACGGTTAAGGATGCTGGGCCGCCGCCAATAAGCGCTATCTTTTTCCCATTTTGAGGGAAAGGGCCTTTTGGAATGAGGTCGCTTGTGTCTCCTTTGTTGTCAGCGGCTACTCGTTTGAGACGACAAATGGCAACGGGTTCTTCTTCCACGCGGCCACGTCGGCAGGCGGGTTCGCAAGGGCGGTCGCAGGTTCGTCCGAGTATGCCTGGGAAAACATTGGAATTCCAGTTGACCATATAGGCTTCGGTATACCGTTCGGCGGCGATTAAGCGTATGTATTCCGGGACGGGAGTATGTGCTGGACAAGCATACTGACAGTCGACCACCTTGTGGAAGTATTCCGGGTCTTTAATGTTGGTTGGTTTCACAATTCAGTAGTTTAAAATTGTAATAATAATACCGTTCAGTGTGTGGATAGCGGTATATAGTTTTGTGAATCAGAATTGGGTCTAAGTTTAAATTTTGATAAATGTAATAAAACGAATATAAAATTAGTAATGATGTCGAAGAAATTATGATTCTTTAATGATTTCTATGTTTTTAAAGTTCTTCAAAAGGCTATCTTCGGGTTTCCGATTATAACGACCAATTTTCTACCCTAAGCTTATGGAAAATACTTTCTCTGATAGCATACCTAAAATCAACTTCCTCAATAGGGAGCGAAAGGATTACGAATTCAACATTGTTTCCAATAAAGATTTGTTGGTTTATAACCCGCCGACGGATTACAGTCCTTTTCGTCCGCATCGGTTAAATTTCTATGCGGTGCTATTTATTATGGAAGGAGAGGGGAAGCACTTTATTGATTTTAAGGAATACAGCTACAGGAAGGGGTCTGTTATTTTTATTGCTAAAGATCAGGTACATGCTTTTGAGTGGAACGATCAGCGGAGGGCGTACTTCATGTTGTTTACAGAAAACTTTTTGGAGCGGAGTACCTTGGGGTCGAATATGATGCAGCAGTTGAGCTTGTACAATTATCATCTCCATCATCCAGTGATGAAGCTGAAGAAGAAGCAAAGGGTTTTGTTTACCGAATTGGTGGTACGGATGAAGGAGGAATACGAATCGCCTGATGACTGGCTAACTGAAGAGATTATTCTTTCTTCTATGAAAATATTTTTGGCTTTGGCAGAACGTATTCGGCGTAAGCGATTAAAAGAGAAGCCGCGTTCTGTTTTTCATGAGGCTTTTATTGAATTCCAAAATTTATTGCAGGAGCATATTCTACAATCTCGGCAGGTGCAGTTCTATGCGGAGAAGATGATGATGTCTACCAAAAAGTTGAACCGTGTCACCCGTGATGTGATGGAGAAATCGGCGAAGGAGTACATTAATGATTTTTTGATTTTGGAAATGAAACGATTGTTGATGAATACCTCTTTGTCTATTAAGGAGATCAGCTACCGGAGTGGTTTTGAGGAGCCGACTAATTTTGTGAAGTATTTTAAGAAGTTGGTGGGGGATACGCCTAGTGGGTTTCGGAAGAAGGAAGGGAGGGGGTGAAGCAAGGTTTTCGGAAAGCCGTGAGTGAGGGAAGGAGTAGAGCGAGTTTTCTGAAAGCCGGAGGAAGAGGGGATTTAGGGGGGAGATTCTAGCACCCGGCTTTACGAACTCTTGCTTGGCGTTGCAGCCATCTCGGGGAGTTAGCAAAGCCTAAGATGGTTAACTGATAAGGTTTTCGGAAACCCGCGAGTAGGAAGGAGTAGGGTGAGTTTTCTGAAAGCCGGAGGAAGAGGAAATCTAGGGAGGGGATTTTAGCGCCCGGCTTTACGAACTCTTGCTTGGCGTTGCAGCCATCTCGGGGAGTTAGCAAAGCCTAAGATGGTTAACTGATAAGGTTTTCGGAAACTCGCGAGTAGGGAAGGAGTATAGCGAAGTTTCTGAAAGCCGGAGGAAGAGATAATCTGGTGAGAGTGTATTGCCCCGCCCGACTTTACGAACTCTTGCTTGACGCTGCAGCCATCTCGCGGAGTTAGCAAAGCCTAAGGAAGTCAAATGATAAGGTT
>CAZDTI010000252.1:0-12679 GCA_964508085.1 uncultured Saprospiraceae bacterium
TTCCTGATCTTGTTCTTTGTGATGTCATGATGCCTGTAATGGATGGCTATGAGGTATGTCGCAAACTCAAATCAAATCAACACACCAATCATATTCCAATTATCTTACTGACTGCCAAAGCAAGTCATGACGCAAAACTAGAAGGCCTAACTCACGGTGCCGATGATTATCTAACTAAACCTTATAATCAACAGGAATTGGCACTCCGGATAAAAAATCAATTAGATCATGTTCGGATAATCCAAGAGCGTTATAGAGCTACTGCTTCAATAGGGAGTAAAGAGACAAAGGTGGAGCAGTCACAAGACCCATTCGTCCTAAAAGTAATTAAATTGTTAGAGGAAAATATTTCTGATTCTTATTTCGGTGTCGCTGAGTTGAGTCAGGCCTTGAAATTAAGTCGCAGTCAACTGTTCCGAAAACTAAAGGCCATCACTGGCGAAACACCAGCGATCTTCATTCGAAAACACCGATTGAAAAAAGCTCGCCTCCTGTTAGAAGAAGACAAAGGAAATGCTTCGGAGGTTTCTTATATGGTTGGCTTCAGTAGTCCAAACTATTTTTACAAATGTTTTAAGAAGGAATATGGGGTCACGCCTACGGAATTGATGACTTTGCCCAGATAGGTTATAACTAAAATTAAAGAGGTCTCCGTAAAGTATTCCTCTTGTCATCTGAAGGAGATAATAACAGAATTGGTGTTGTGTTTATTCTTTCGGCAATTGAATTCTTTTCAAATCGCGATTCGTCTCCTGTCATCCTGAGCGACCGAGCGCAGGTCTCCTGTCATCTTGAGCGAGCGCAGCGAGTCGAAAGATCAGGAGCCGCTGGTAAATTTGTATTTCGAGCGAGGTACGAGTCGAGAAATCTCGCTCTATAGCTTGGAATTAGATTTCTCGACTCCTATCGTCGCTCGAAATAAAAAGACGTTAGTACGCTGTGATCCTTCGACTCGCTTCTAGGGGCGCTCGCTCAGGATGACAGCGTTATGTTAAATGTCAATATGTCTATAAGAACGATATCAATCTAGATCCTCTCTGCTTCATTAGGAGTGTCCAAATAACAAAACAACTACTGATCTTCCTCCAAACAGGGCTTTATCAACAAAAATCCACCAAATGCAACACCAACACCGCACTCGCGGAACGCATTTGGAACTCTACCTATCACATTCTTAGGCAATAACTTTACGGGTTTAGTTTATAACTGACTTTGATATTCTTGCAGCTGTTGCAAGTATATTGTTAGTCATTTGTATGCTGATATTTTAATTTAACTATTTACATTTTCAAACAAACCCTGATGATGTAATGGCGAAGCTATGTCTGTCGCCAAAATCCATCAGGTATTTAAAATCAGAATTAATTATGAAACAACTAGTGCTAACAACCTGTTTTTTACTTTGCTCCATGCTGACGGGGCTTCTGTATGCTCAAAGTTCTACGCTGAGTGTTCAAGGCGTCCTTCGAAATTCAAATGGAACCGCCGTAGAAAATGGCAACTATGAAATTATTTTTAAGCTATACGCTCAATCGGAAGGAGGATCAGCTATTTGGGGAGATACCATTGCCCAGGTGCCAATAGAAGGAGGTATTTATTCTGTAATACTGGGCTCCGGAAATAAGGTGTTAGATGCTCCATTTGATCAACCTTATTTTTTAGGCGTTTCTGTAGAAGGAGGAACGGAGCTAATTCCCAGAGCACGCTTAACCTCTTCCCCTTATGCCTTGTCACTTATTGGATCTGACAATATTTTTCCAAACTCTGGAAATGTTGGAATTGGTGATGGTGATCCACAAACTAAACTTTCCGTAAAAAGAGGAAATAGTACTATCGGCTTTGAAGCGGATGAAACAGTAACGAGACATGCGCTCCTCAGCGTTACAGCAGATGGGCTAAATTACCATGTTGATGGTGATAATACTGCACACATTTTCACAGGAGTGAATGGCGAAAAACTGCGAATGGAAACCAATGGTAATATTGGGATTGGTACGGATTCTCCAACAAACAAATTACATGTGAATGGCGATGACGAACAAATTAAAGTAGAGGGCGTCAACAACGCAAATATTGTCTTTTACAAAACGGACGAAAACGTTAATCAAGGAGCAACTATTGGGTATAACAGTTCCAATGGCGGCAACCTGCTTTTGGAAAACAGCATCGGTAAAACAAGACTTTTAGCAGAAGAAGTGGACATCCAGGGCCGATTGAATATTTATGAAAATGCACAAGCTTTAAAACTAATCGGGACAGACCATGCCTACCTGGGATTCTATCCTCAAGGTATTTCAGAAAGAAAAGCTTTTTTGGGCTTTGGAGAGAGCGATTCGGATGATCTTTTCGTGAGAAACGAGGCTAGTACAGGAGATATTAGAATTATTGCAGGAGATGACGAAGGTAAAGTCAATATCGAATCCATGGTGTATTTATCGGGGGCTAAATCTATTACTGACAATTATTACTCTTGGCTAAGAGAACCTCCAGCTGGAACAGCAGGGCCTGTGGCTGGTTACCGAGAAGGAGGAATGAAAACACAAAACTTCAGTCTTAGTGCTTCCAACTACATAAGAGCAGCAGGTTATCATACTTTTTCAGATAGAAGAATAAAAAAAGACCTGAATATAAGCGATTCGAAAAAAGACTTGGAAACGCTAAACGAGATTGAAGTCACCAATTATAGGTTTGTGGATGAAATCGAACAAGGCAGAGGTATTACCAAGGGATTTATTGCACAGCAAGTAAAAGAAGTTTACCCAGAAGCAGTAACCGCTTCAAATAGATTCATTCCCAATTTATTGGCGACACCAAGTCAAGCTAAATTTGAAGATGATGTTGTTTTGTTCACTTTAGAGAAAAAACACGAATTGAAAAAAGGAGATAGAATTAAATTGTTAACCAAAGAGGGAGAGCGCTTTCAAAAGGTGAAAATGGTACAGGATGACTTTAGTTTTGCGATTGACCACAATGGACTAGAGGCATTAGATCAAATCGTTATCTACGGTAAGGAAGTCAATGACTTTCATTCGGTCGACTATAACCGAATTTATACTTTGTCCGTTTCCGCTATTCAAGAGTTGGCACAGAAGGTAAATGCCTTGGAAAAGGAAAATGCTTTACTACAAAACTCCAACAGAAAATCAGCCGCTCGAAACAGAACAATGAAGGCTGATCTCAACGATTTAAACCTTCGGTTGAGTTCTTTAGAAAATCTGTCTGAGACCACTGGAAAGCGCTAATATTCTGATCTCTAATACAAATTTTACTGTGATTTCAACATAATACAACGATATTATAGCTTTTTGTAACGATTTTGCACAGGCCTCGGAATGCTATTCGCATTTAGAAAAGTAGTTATCGAAGCAAATAATTGAATTGAAAAGAGCGCATCGTTTGTGAAGAGTATCGAACACGAATTTAGCATTTTCATTCCCTTCTATTTCCATAAAAAACACACAAACTTTAAGTCATAACCTTCCATGTCTTCAGTAGTTCATTTCTACTGCTGGCCTGGTCATCCGATGAGTGGGTGATTTAACCCATCCACTCATTTCATTTGAAAATCATCTAAAATTTTATCATGAATATAAAGAATACAAGACATTCCCTCTGGTCAATTATTTTGTTGCTCTGTTTTCTGGTTTCTACTGGAAGAGCGCAAGAGGCAGCCCAAGGAGAGGTCTTTTTCAACTATGGTAGTGTCAGTGGCGGTATTAGTCAATATTACTATTCTAGTTTTACGATTGGGCAACCCGTTGTCGGTCCTTACTTTGGCACAGATTACCAGGGAGCACTGGGGTTTTGGTCCAGGTTTTTAGTCTCCCCAGCGCCTCCAATTATTACAGCCTCCGAAGGGGATTTTCCAGATCGGGTACTCCTAAACTGGGGCGTTGACCCATTGAGTCCGGCTTCGGATTTAGGTTTTAAAATATACAGAGACGGTGCCTTTTTGGCTAGTGTCGATCCGGCCACCTTACAGTTCATAGATTTCAATGTAATCCCCGGTAACTTCTACAACTATGAAGTAAGAGGAGTCAACGGTTTTGGTGATGGGTATCCCGGAGCTGCCGTTGGTTTTGTCAATCCAAATGGTAAAGTGACCGGACAGGTGACTACAATAAATGATAATCCCGTGGCCGGAGTTCAGGTTACCTTGGAACCGACCATTGGAAACTCACTGGCTTTTAATGGCATTGATGAGTCTGTTACGATTCCTTATAACACTGGTTATACGGCGGGATTGCTGACGGTTTCTACTTGGGTGAAAAATGTAGGAACCTCTGATGATGATGTAGTGGTTGACCTAGGTCGATTCAACAATAATAACTGGTGGATCAATGCGACTTCTACTGGTTTTTCCATTGGAATCGGAGAGGGCAGTACGTCCAAAATATTTGATGTTCCTTTAGTAAGCGAAACGACCGATTGGCACCACTTAGCTTTCACTTATAATTCTTCTGATTTAAATGTTTACCTAGATGGAAGTTTACAAGGAACGCTTTCAGCTACAATGTCCGTTGCTGAAGAGTGGTTGTATTTAGGAGGGAATCCAAATGAAACTGCGGCGATTTATTTTGGTGGACAAATAGACGATCTTCGAATCTATGAAAGACAATTGTCTCAGACAGAAATCATTCGTACTATGAATGCTACGGTTCCTTCATCAGCTCCTGGCTTAGTAGCCTATTGGAAGTTTGATGAAGGTACTGGGTATAAAGTATTTGACCTTTCGGAAAACCAATTGGATGGATATATGACCGGAGTTACCTTTTCTGACGATCGACCGAATGTATTGAATGCAGGGGTGACTGATGAAACGGGGTATTACTTAATTGACGGAATCAACTATGGTGGTGGTCAAAGTTTTACTGCTCGACCGTCTAAAGATTTTCAATTCAACAATGGCTTAGAATTCAATGCTTCTAACAATCAATTTGCAACTTTTTCTGGGTTCAATCCCACAGATACCGGAGCGATAGAAATATGGTTCAAACCTTCAGTCCTTAGTGGACAACAAAGCATTTTATCCAACGGATCTATATTTGATCTTAGTTTAAATAATACAAACCTAGTACTTACTTTTAATGGAAGTAGCCAAACAATTGGTACAATTCCAACAACCGACTATTTCCATGTTGCAATCAATTATTCTCCTTCTTCCAGCCCCAACATTACCACTTATTTAAACGGTGACCCCGCAGGAAGTTTCAGCGCTAGTATTCCAAGTGATTGGAATGCTAGTGGTTGGAATATTGGCAGAAGTGCCGCTGCTGATAATTACTTTACTGGCTTGGTTGATGAAATTGTCTTCTTTAAAAATATTAGAACGGAGGCACAAGTTGAGCTAGACGAAACGGGAATTGTAATTACGGACTTAGACTTATTGGCTTACTTTTCTTTAAATGAATCATTAGGGATAGAGATTATTGACCAAAGTCCTAACAATACAGGCACGGGAACTATAAGCGGTGCGACCTGGACAAGTGTCACCGCAAATCCGGAGACCGTACCGCATGAATTTAATCCTGCCTCCCGAATCGTATCCTTGTCGCCTTCCAATACGGATACAGATAATGTGAATTTCGAAGATGTTTCCACGGTTTCTGTTTCTGGATTTGTTCGTTTTGAAGGAACGAGTTGTTTCGCTGAAAATGTTGAAATACTAGTAAACGGACAATCTAATTTGCCTCCTATATATACAGACCCTGATGGAAAATTTGTTGCTGATTTTGAACCGGGAACCTCCTTTACCTTAACACCAAGATTTGGCAACCATACTTTTATTCCAGCTATTTGGGACATCAATAACATTGTAGTTCCAAAAGCTGGAATTGTTTTCACCGATCAAGCTAAGCGTGATGTGGAAGGTGTGCTAGCAGGTGGGATTTGTGAGAAAAATGTGATTCCAGAAGGGAAGGAAGTTCAGGTACATTTGGTCTCCGATAACAATTGTTTTAGAGATACCTTCTTCTTTAACGGCCCTGGGAAAAAGTTTAAATTTAAGAAAGTACCTCCTATTTCATATACGGTATCCATCATTGCCCCAGAATTACCAAATATCGGTGATTACTTCACACCAGAAGGAGGTGGCGGTGGTGCGCCTTCTATTAATTTGGAAGTTGCGGATACCACCTTAGCTTTTATCTATCGATCTCCCATCACTATAGAAACGTCCCCACTTGATACGAACAAATGTGGAATTCCTACGCTTACACAATTTCAAAAATATAGAATAGATGTTTCTGTATTTGAAGAATATGAAGGAGGAACTTGTCCCGTAGATTCGATCCAATTGGCTGTAGATAATCAAATTGAACCTAACTTTAATATTGATACGATCTACAATGCCTCCTCTTTCCGGTATTGGTTCAACGCAGGACCGCCAAGAATTGAAGGTGACCATACTAACCCCATTACGTTTTCAGCCACCAGTCTATTAAATGATCAAAATGATGTCCATACGGTTTCTGCCGTAGTGATAGGGAACAGAGAGCGGTTTTCCGAGTATGCTACTACAACACCTGAATTGCCTCTAATGATCTTGCGTGATCCTCCGGGAGATGCCAGTTATAGTTACCTCTCAGAAGGAGACCAAATCTGTGAATACGTTTCTATGAACTTAGAAACCTCCTTTAATTCAGGAGTGAAAACGGAAATGAAAATGGGACCTGAATGGTCTTCTGGGTTGGGATACGTTGTAGAGACGGATGTCGTAAATGACATAACAGCGAGTTTCAATGTTAGTTCTACTTTTAGTCATTTAACCGAACAACAAATTTGTGTTACTGCGAATAACACTATACTTACAAAAGGAGATGATTTGGTCGTTGGCGCTGAACAAGGGGGAGATGTTTACATGGGCGCAGCAATGAACCTCATCTTTGGAATAACGGATAAATTGGAACTATCAGAAGACTCCTGTGGATTCGTTGTAGGTGAAGAAATTTTCATAAGACCGGATGGTTTTGATACGCAATATATGTATTCTGAATTTCATATTAGAAATGTAGTAATTCCCGATTTATTACAAAACCTTCAAGATACCGTATCGGCTGAAATGTGGGAACAAGTTTTATTGAAAAATGAAGAAACAAAAGCAGCTGCTATATTCAGCGAGAATTTATCCTTCGATGGAGGAGTAGTCTATGAATATTCCAAAGCTACTGAAGCAACGAAAAGTACAACGTTCAGCACCGAAGTTACTGTAGCATCTGATCTAGCAGTTGACCTAGGTCTATTTGTTGGAGATGTTGGAGGATCAACAGAATTCAGTTATGGAATTGACTTCACAGTAGGTGGTTCAACTAAAACGGAGCAAACCAGGACAAACGAAGTTGGGTACCATTTGGAAGACAACGATGTCAGTGATAATTTCTCTATTAATATTTTAGAAGAAAGAGTCTATGGAACACCCGTCTTTGATGTTGTAGCTGGTCAATCCTCTTGTCCGCATGAACCAGGTACCCAGAATAGAGATGAGGTCGCAATGACTGTTTTAGAGACAACAAAAGTGAATGTACCCGAAACAGAACCCGCTGTGTTTAATGTCACTTTAGGGAACGTTTCTCCGAGTGAAGATAGAAGAATCTATATGCTAAATGTCATCGGTTCTTCAAATGGAGCTGGTGCAGTGGTGAAAATCAACGGACAACCAACTACTGATCCTATTTTATATGATCTTGATTATCTCGAAACAATAGATGCAACAGTTACAGTAGAAAAAGGACCTGTAGATTTCCAATACGATAGCATCATGTTGGTCTTTTATGCAGATTGTGAAAAACAAAGAGCCTTGGATATCGGAATAGATGTAGATCCAAAATTTGAAAAGGTAATTGCCTTAAATGCTCATTTTATTGAATCCTGTAGTGATGTAGAAATTGCCTCTCCTGCTGCCGATTGGGTGGTGACTCCTGCTCACAACAATACTCTTCCGATAGTACTGGATAGCTACAATGCAGCGGATACTGACTTAGAATTTTTAACAGTAAACTATAGACCGATAGGTGGAAATGGCGCATGGATCGAGATTGGAAAAATTGCCAGTGACACGCTTGATCCAATATCGGAAACAATCTATTGGGATGTAACTTTGCTAGCTGATGGTCCTTTCGAAATTCAATCGGTTTCTCAATGTACTGGTTTATTACCGGCGGGTGTTTCAACCGTTGTTCAAGGAAAATTGGAAAGACAACCTCCTGAGCAATTGGGTCTTCCACAACCTTCTGACGGTATCTTGAGCGGTGCCGACCAAATCTATATTGAATTTTCTGAGCATATTGATTGCAGCGATTTGAAAGCGATTGAGGGCAATGCAGGTGGATATGTCAATCTTATAAACACAGAAACCAATGAGCCTATTGATATTGAAATCACCTGTTCCGAAAACAGCATTTACATTACGCCAATTATTCAGAATGTTTATATCGAAAATAAAAATCTAAGAGCTGTCGTAGAAGGAATTAAGGATCTTGCTGGGAATTCCATCCCTGAAGCCATCGAATGGGAGTTCTATGTAGATCGAAATCCATTGAAGTGGAGTGGAGGAGATATTATTGATTATAAATACGAAGATGACAGTTGGCTGGTTAGCCGAATTATTCAGAACGTAGGTGGACAGCCGGGTGAATTTACACTGGAAAACATACCTTCTTGGATTACTCCTTCAATTTCCTCTGGGATAATTGAACCAGGAGGATCTACAATTGTCGTATTCACCGTACCGGATGATATTGCCAGTGGTCGATACCAAGATACCTTACTGTTGCATAATAATAGTGGTATGGGAGACGAGCCTCTTGTTTTAGATTTGGCGGTATTATGTCACCCACCAGAGTGGGAAGTGAATCCAGCTGATTACGAATATAACATGAGTTTTACAGTGGAACTGGACATAGAAGGAACAGTATCAGAAGATGAATTTGATTTGGTTGCAGCTTTCGTAGATGGAGAATTACAAGGACTAGGGTCAGTGGAAACGGTTGCGGTATCCTCAACAGAAACAAAACACTTAGTCTTCTTGACTGTCTTCCATAATGCTATTTTAACTGGAGAAATAACTTTCCAAATTTGGGATGCTTCTGATTGCTTACTTTACGGCTCTATTCTGGAAACTTATAGTTTCGTAAATGGAGGAGTTCATGGTACACCACAAAATCCTGACGTATTACATACACAGAACATCGTACTTCGGGAGATTCCGGTAACGAATGGTTGGAACTGGATTTCGTTTAATCTGGATATGCCAGACAAGTCTGTGAATACGGTATTGGAAAGCTTAGAATATCCAGAAAATGCAACCCTTAAAAGCAAGGAACCATTTAGCCAGTATTCATCGGGTTTAGGCATGTGGATTGGTAACTTGAATGAATTAGGATACCGGGAAATGTATAAATATAAAGGAACCACTAACGATACGATTAGTTTGTTAGGACATCCAATAGATCCAGATACGGTTCAGATTCCAATTGAAATTGGATGGAATTGGATTGGATATATTCCCCAACAAGGAGCTTCTCTGGACGATGCCTTATCTTCTTTAACTCCACTGAACGGAGACATCATCAAAGGTCGAAGTACTTTCGCACAATATGTAGCCGGAACGGGTTGGATTGGTAGCTTGAACTACATGGAAGCACCAAACGGCTACTTGTTGAAGTCGGCAACTGGTGGTGTCCTTCAACCTTTTCAAGGAGATGGAACGCCTCAATTATTAGTTGGAGGCGAAGAGCGTAACAATGGAATGGCAGGCCAACGCTCTAGCAATTGGGAGGTCAACGCAGCCAGTTTCGAACACAGTATGACAATGGTGGCTTGGGTACAAAAAGACAGCCTGTCAATTCTAAAAGAAGGAGATGAGGTTGCAGCTTTTGTTAACGATGAAGTGAGAGGAGTAGCCACCCCAATATATATCGAACCATTCGATGCATATATGTTGTTTCTGACCATTCATGCAAATGAGGAAGGGGAAACGGTTGAATTCAAATACTATAGTACAAATGATGAAAACGTTCACGTGATAAATGAAAGTACTACGTTTATGATTAATGAAAATGAAGGAACTGTAGATGAACCAGAGGTCTTGACCTTAGCAACCGTTTCTGCCACTACAGATCTTTCTGCTGTCTTCAAGCTGACAGTGCAACCGAATCCATTTAAAGAAAGCACTAACATTAATTTTACATTGCCTCAAGCAGATATTGTAACGATAACGGTAGTTGATGTTGTTGGAAATCTGATTAGAAAACAGAAGCTGGATTTGACTGCTGGACTTCACAGTTTCGAATTGAATGCCTCTGCTGGTATGGGAGGAGCAATGTTAGATAATGGAATGTACATTGTTACGCTGAAAGGAAGTGAAGGACAAGTGAGTGAAAAAGTACTGTTGGTGAAGTAAGAGAAAGCTCAAGTTACTGAAATCTGGATTATGAATGCACGAAATTATTAGCGTGTAATTCATAATTCAGATTTTGGTTTCTGATGGTTTCTATTCTTATGGCAGTTGCGGTGACCCAAACTAAATTACTTAGTAAAAAGAATACATATCTCAATGAACTTTAAAAAACTAATTCTAAACCTGCTGTTTATCAACCTGAGTTTCGTCCTGGGGATTGCGCAAATAGTGGAACTTGGTAAAGGAGTTGGGGGTGGAGGTGGAGGAATGACTTCAACTCCAGAGATACTTTCAATTCCAACTCAACAAATAGAACTCGGAGGTACTTTCCCTAAGTTGATCTTGGAAGATTATTTAAGTGGCATTTCTCCGAGTAATGTAGGTTGGTCTTATCGTTTTTCGCATGAACTTAACAATGATACTACAGTGAGTTGGTCCGTTAGTTCTGCTGGTTTTAGCGGTAGTATGCTATTGGTAGCTCAGATTGAAGCAAGAGATACTTTCCCAATAGCGAATGGTCATAAATTAGGCGCTTTTCATAATGGCGAATTAAGAGGAGTAGGTAACGCATTGAATGCCGGATCAAAATGGTTGTTTTATATGACTATTTTTGGGAATACAGTATTGGACTCCTTAACTTTTAAATATTATCATGCGGATCAAAAGACGGTTTTTGCTGTAGGAGATACCTTGTTGTTTGTTCCAGATGAACTTATTGGACATGTAGACAATCCATACCAGATGAAAGCAGGTTTTGTTACAATGGATCTACAAGGAGCTACGATTTGCCCTGAAGTGATCGATACGGAATGGGAAGGGAAAGATACCATTTATGTTATGGCTAGAGGATTGGGAAGTACAGTCTTCGCAGATACAGCAATGGTGATTTATCAAATAGGGGATGAGGAAGAATTGCCAGTAGAGCTGATCTCTTTCACCGGAGAGAAGGAGGACAGATCAGCCTTATTAAATTGGACAATAGGGTGGTCGGAAAACTTCCTGGGCTACGAAGTGCAGCGTGGAAATCGCTCACCAACTACCGGTAGGATGGAATGGCAGATTCTAGGTTTTGTAACCCATTCCAATGAATTATTTGAATATGATTTTTTAGACGATCGTCCTGATTTTAATGAAAATTATTATAAGCTCAGATTAGTAGATATAGACGGTAGTTTCGAATGGTCGCCCACTATAAGCTTGGATTTTGAACCCGATTATCAGGTTCATTTTTTCCCAAATCCGAATATTGGAAATACTTTGTTTTTTGAATTGGTAACAGAGTTACCAGCTTTGGTGGATGTTGAAATTTATGATGCCGTGGCACGGAGAGTGTTGACTATTCGATTGGGAACGGATGGTCTGCGGCAGCGAATGCCACTTGATATTAGTGATTTTTCTTCGGGGCTGTATTTTGCTAAGGTGAAAATTGGAAGTACGATATTGACGGAGCGCTTTGTAGTGGGGGAGCGCTGAGGCCTCTTTAAAAGAAAATTCTTGGATCGTTTACTTTTTACGAATCCTTTTCATCACTGCCTTCATTTTACCAAAATCGATTAAGGTTCCAATATAAAATTGTATAGCAGGAGCGCTTTCTAACTGCTGTTCAAAATCTCTGAACTGGTCACTGATAATAAAGTTAGCCCCAAATATTAACTTTAAGACTCTTCTCCCAATTTCATTATGAAAATTCATGCTCCAAGTCTGGATGGTGTTTCTGTTTTCAAAATAAGTAGCTACTTTATTAAGATAGTCACCTTGTACCCAATTGCCTTCAAATTGCATCTTCTTATAATCGTTAATATGTAACAATCCAGAAAGGCTCCAACGACCAAATTTATGCTTATAGGAAAATCCAAATTTTGTGAAAAAGGAATGATATTCAATCGCCTTGCTACGATTTGGATTTATTCCTAAGCTTGTGTAGCTTATTCTGTTTTGTGTGAATCCAAAATTAAGGATTAAATTTAGCTCCTTATTTTCGTCATTCACCCCCTTGATAAGGTGTTTTTTATCGATCCAATTGATCTTATAATTTGTCCCAATAGAAAAGGTAAAAGCTCTATTTATTTTTTCTGAAAAACTTCTTGTATTTCCATATTCTCTAAAATAAGCTCCCGATATATTAAAGTGTTTTACAGGACTGCATCCAAATTGAACACTATATGCACTAAGCGAAGCGACGTTTATTGATGAAGCAATAGAAACAGCCATATCTCCCTTTTCTTCAAAAACCAGACTGTTTGTTTCGTTGGTTTGATGGTATAAATGATTTTCTTGCGCTAC
>CAZDTI010000253.1:0-12661 GCA_964508085.1 uncultured Saprospiraceae bacterium
CCCCAGCGATTGAAAACCCGGAGTTCAATACGGTCTACAAAACGGAAAGGGAAAGGGATGAAAAAATCATTAGCTCCGTCTCCATTCGGCGTGAATACATTCGGTAGCACATAGTTGGGGCAATTGTCAATACAGACAATGTTACTAAAAGCACTCTCATTGAAAAAAGTATCAACAGCAGTGACGGCATAACAACCTGCAATACCCATCTCTGGTTTATGCGTGTCTGTAGTGTCGAGTGAATTATCGAAGGCATTGATGAGGGTGAATTCACCGCCTTCTATGGGACTATAATAGATATTATAACCGACTACATCATCTGTTGTAGGGCAGATCCAATTAGGGTTTTGCCAAATTAGATCATTGAGAAAAAGATCTTCTGTGTCGGAAGCCGCAGCCGTTTCACAGTCGTCGAAGACTTCCAAAATTGGTGGGCAAGGCGGGATGGTATCCAGTGGTATGCCGCATTCTTTTTGTGAGCGATTTAGTAATGAATCTGAGATGCCCTCTATGCCATAGGAACCAACCGTTTCTATTCTGTAACAATACTCTTGTCCATTGACCAAACCAGTGTGGGAAAAGATCGGTTCAAGGGTAGTGCCAATAGAATCCCAATCCATCGTATTATTATTAAAGATAAAAACGTGATGTAAATAGTTATCCCAAGGAACATCTGCAATCCAGGATAGGTTATTGGTCTCATCAGTAGAAGCAATAGATAGCCGAGGAGAAGAAGTTCCATTAGCAACACCTAGAGGTTCACCTCCTGTGTCAAAATCGCCATTTACATAAAAGGCTATTTCATAACTGTAAGGATTTCCTTCTGTATCTAAGCCCGTATCGACAAACATAGTATCATTCCAACCTTCAAAAAAGGAACTGGTAAAGGTGACCCCCATTGGTTCGAAGGTCGCATTAGGGAATCCAGTGGCACGGAAGAGCTCATAAGCATAAGGTCCTGGGTTGAGCATGGTGTCCAGGTCGTCCACATCTGGTTTTATCCAGATAATTTTTATAGTATCGTTTGTGCCGGTTGAGATTACATCTACGTTTGTTATCAGTGGTATGTCTCGACTGAGTTGTACACAAAACTCTTCAGAAGGTAAGCTTTCTACCTTATTGAAAAGCACAGGTGGATTCAGATTGGTTTGTTGAGCAAACTCCGCAAGAATTCGATAACAATAGGTTCGTCCTCGTTCAACATTCTCATCCAAATAATAATATCGATCATCTACTATGTCTTGAATAGCAATATTGGTGATCTTGGTGTATCCCTTTCCAGCAAGCCCTGTCTCGCAAGTATCTAATGGGAATAAATTACTGCCCTGTCTTCTCCACACGGTGAATCCTTGAAAGAAATCGTCTACATCTTCACAGACATAAGGACTTTCCCAAGTCACCTCTACCTGCCCAGGTCCTGCAAGAGCCTGTACGTCCAAAGGAGGAGGGCCAACCACTTTTATCCGAACTGTTTTTAGGGTGGAGAGATACGAAGTATCGCCATCAACTAATAGCGGTTTGTTATCTGTAGCTCTAAAAACAACTTGGTAATATTGATCGGCAATGTGTTCACATTTAGTATCCCATCTGAAGGTCCGAGTCAATGGCTGTGGTTGAAAATTGGTAGCATCACTAAAGGTAGCTGGACTGTTCGTTACTTCAAAAGGACCACCCAATGCGGTGATGGTAACTTGTTGCTCAGATTCCTCTATGGGAGCGGTAGTAACAACATCAAATTCCAAAGTCTCTCCAGCAATGACACAGATTTCATCAATGGTTTCTATCACAGGAGGTTCATTTTCACATTCGAGAATCAAAATTTGCATATCCCGTATCATCGTATCGATGGCGTTTCCATTTCTATAAGAAATAATATAAAACGCAATATTGTATTCACAGGCCAACTGGGGCGTAGTCCACGTAAAAATCCCAGTACTTGGATCTAGGAAATGAGTGTTGTCTGGGCCAGGGTTTATCTGACTTGGGAGTTGATAGTTCACAGCAGCTGATCCAACATCTTGTAGTGGTGAGATCAATTCAAAAGAAAGACTATCTCCGTCAATATCATAAGCATTTGGATTGTGAACAAAAACCTCTCCTACGCAACCAACATCAATAGGCGGTTGCAAAAGGATAGGAGAGTTGTTAGGGCCTATTAGCGATTCATTCAGTAAAGTCACTGTAGTCTCAATATGGAAAGGAACATTATCTGAAGTTGGTGCATTGACGTTACAAATTCCCTGGTTTCGATTAGGGTCGTTCATTGACACGGTAAAGTGTCCGATGGCTGGGTAAGTGTGGCTAGAGACATACTTATTCATTTTGATGTCGCCACCAATATTTTCGCCGTTGTTATTAGGGCCGTTGACTCGTAGTATTTTAGTACAGACACCGTCTCCCCAGCAAATATCAAGGGTGTCCCGATCAGCGTTTGTACTACTGGCTTTGGTGTAGGTCGTGATGGTGGCTTCTATTGTTAGTGGCCCTGTTTGTCGGTAGGTAATTTCTCCTGCACGGTTGTGCGTTGCAAAGCTATTGTTGCAAATGGTACAAAGGAAAAATAAAATGGCGAGTTTCTGTAATAGCTTATGCATTGGTCAATTGTTGTTAGGTGTGTCGCAATATTAGAATTTATACAGTAAACGGTTATACGGATTATGGCTCATGGTCGACCGTGCCACTCAAATTAGAATAAAGTCTATTTTAGAAGGAGGTTTACGGTCTTTATGTATAACGGCATACGATGTTATTCTGTATAAATTTACAACGAAAGGAGGGGATATAAGTTATAAACCAGTGCAAAATAATGTCTTTACGACGATTGACCTTACTAAAGGGACGCTTTTTGTTATAGAATTAAGCATTTGTTTCTAAAGGAGTCAGCCCTACGTTTGTCAAGAGTCAGAACCTTTGGTAAATCGTAGCGGCTCCATAGCGTCCCTTCGACAAAACTCGGGGCAGGCAGTTGCGATTGTCCCCTTCATACTGCTTACTGCCCCCGAATCAATTCAATATATCCAGATAAAATTTCCTGTTGCTGCTGCACACCAAGTAATCTTGATTCAAAAACTCGGCAAGTATAATAATAAGTCGCTTCATTCAGCGCATTTCCAGAAAGGTCCTTCCCGTCCCAATTAATAGCAGGATCATTTGTTTCGAAAACCAGATTCCCCCAGCGGTTAAAAACCAGAAGTTCAATGCGATCTACAAAACGGAAAGGGAAAGGAATGAAAAATTCATTAGCTCCATCTCCGTTTGGCGTAAATACATTCGGTAGTATGTAGTTAGGACAATTGTCAATGCAGACAATATTACTAAAGGTACTTTCATTAAAAAAAGTATCTACAGCCGTTACTGTATAACAACCTGCAATACCTACTTCTGGTTTGTGGGCATCTGTTGTATCCAGTGAATTATCAAAAGCATTTATCAAAGTGAATTCGCCGCCTTCAATAGGACTGTAATAGATATTGTAACCGACTACATCATCAGTTGTAGGGCAGATCCAATTGGGGTTCTGCCAGATTAGATCATTTAGGAAAACCTCTTCTGTGTCGGAAGCCGTAACCGTTTCACAGTCGTCAAAGACTTCCAAAATTGGTGGGCAAGGCGGGATGGTATCCAGTGGTATTCCGCATTCTTTTTGTGAGCGATTTAGTAAGGAATCAGAAATGCCTTCTATGCCATAGGAACCAACCGTTTCTATCCTGTAACAATACTCTTGCCCATTGACCAAGCCGGTGTGGGAAAACATCGGTTCAAGGGTAGTGCCAATAGAATCCCAATCCATCGTATTGTTATTAAAAATGAAAATGTGATGTAAATAGTTATCCCAAGGAACATCTGCAATCCAGGATAGGTTATTGGTCTCATCAGTAGAAGCAATAGATAGCCGAGGAGAAGAAGTTCCATTAGCAACACCTAGAGGTTCACCTCCTGTGTCAAAATCGCCATTTACATAAAAGGCTATTTCATAACTATAAGGATTTCCTTCTGTATCTAAGCCAGTATCTACAAACATAGTGTCATTCCAACCTTCAAAAAAGGTGCTGGTGAAGGTGACCCCCATTGGTTCGAAGGTGGCATTAGGGAAGCCAGTGGCACGGAAGAGTTCATAAGTATAAGGCCCAGGGTTGAGCATGGTATCAAGATCGTCCACAACTGGTTTTGTCCAGATGATCTTTATAGATTCGTTTATGCCAGTTGACAATACGTCTACGTTTGTTATCAGTGGTATGTCTCTACTAAGTTGTACACAAATCTCTTCAGAAGGTAAGCTTTCTACCTTATTGAAAAGCACAGGTGGGTTCAGATTGGTTTGTTGAGCAAACTCAGCAAGAATTCGATAACAATAGGTTCGTCCTCGTTCAACATTCTCATCCAAATAATAATATCGATCATCTACTATGTCTTGAATAGCAATATTGGTGATCTTGGTGTATCCCTTTCCAGCAAGCCCTGTCTCGCAAGTATCTAATGGGAATAAATTACTGCCCTGTCTTCTCCACACGGTGAATCCTTGAAAGAAATCGTCTACATCTTCACAGACATAAGGACTTTCCCAAGTCACCTCTACCTGCCCAGGTCCTGCAAGAGCCTGTACGTCCAAAGGAGGAGGGCCAACGACTTTTATTCGAACTGTTTTTAAGGTGGAGAGATAGGAAGTATCGACATCAATTATTAGCGGTTTGTTATCTGTAGCTCTAAATACGACTTGGTAATATTGATCGGCAATGTGTTCACATTTAGTTTCCCATCTAAAAGTTCGAGTCAATGGCTGTTGTTGAAAACTGGTAGCATCATTAAAAGTAGCCGGACTATTTGTTACTTCAAAAGGACTACCCAATGCAGAGATGGTAACCTGTTGCTGAGATTCCGCTATGGGAGCGGTGGTAACAACATCAAATTCCAAAACCTCTCCGGCAATGACGCAGATTTCATCAATAGTTTCTATCACAGGAGGCTCATTGTCACATTCGAGAATTAGAATTTGCATATCTCGTATCATCGTATCGATGGCGATTCCATTTCTATAAGAAATAATGTAAAACGCAATGTTGTATTCGCAGGGTTCCTGGGGAGTAGTCCAGGTGAAAATTCCGGTACTTGGATCTAGATAATGACTGTTGTTTTGGCCAGGGTTTATTTCAAATGGGAATTGATAATTCACAGCAGCTGATCCAACATCTTGTAGTGGTGAGATCAATTCAAAAGAAAGACTATCTCCGTCAATATCATAAGCATTTGGATTATGAACAAAAACTTCTCCGACGCAACCGATATCAATGGGAGGTTGCAAGAGGATGGGGGAGTTGTTAGGGCCAATTAGCGATTCATTCAGTAAAGTCACTGTGGTTTCAATATGGAAAGGAACATTATCTGAAACGGGTGCATTGACGTTACAAATTCCCTGGTTTCGATTAGGGTCGTTCATCGATATGGTAAAATGCCCGACGGCAGGATAAGTGTGGCTGGTGACGTACTTATTCATTTTGATATTGCCACCGATATTCTCGCCCTTGTGATTACCATTAACAATAGGACCATTGATTCGTGGTATTTTGCTACAGACCCCATCTCCCCAGCAAATATCAAGGGTGTCTCGATCTGCGTCACTACTGGCTTTAGTGTAAGTAGTGATGGTGGCTTCTATCGTTAGCGGCCCCGTTTGTCGGTAAGTGATTTCTCCTGCTCGGTTGTGCGTTGCAAAACTATTGTTGCAAATAGTGAAAAGGAAAAATAGAATGGTGAGTTTTTGTAATAGCTTTAGCATTGGTTAATTGTTGTTAGATGTTTCGCAATATTAGAATTTATAGAGTGGACGGTTATACAGTGAACGGTTGACCGTGGTCCTCAAACCTGAAGAAACGTTATTTTAAAAGGAGAATCACGATCTTTATCTATAACGGAATACGGTGATATTCTGTATAAATTTACTACGAAAGGAAGGGATATAAGTTATAAACCCGGATAAAATTAGGTCTTGGCGACTATTGAGCTTAGTAGAGAGGGACTTTTTGTCATAGAATTAAGCATCTATTCCTAAAGATTCATCCCCAAAGCTTCTAAACATCTGGCCAAAGCATCTTCCCAATGTGGAATCTCAATTCCTGTCGTTTTTTTGATTTTTGCTTTATTCAACACAGAAAAAGGCGGTCGTTTTGCGGGAGTAGGGTAGTCTACTGTTTCAATAGGAACAACTTTACATTCTGTATTTGTTGATTTAAAAATAGCTTGCGCAAAATCATACCAACTGCTAACTCCCTCATTGCTGTAATGAAAAACACCGTAGCAACTGCTCTTTAAAACAGTGTTGTTTTCGATTTGTGAAATTATTGTTATAATAGCTGTCGCCAGGTCGCGTGCATAGGTGGGGGTCCCGATTTGGTCGAAAACAACGTTCAAGTGGTCACGTTCTTTTCCTAGACGTAACATTGTTTTTACAAAGTTGTTTCCATAGGAAGAATACACCCAGGAAGTACGAATCACCATCGTAGCTAAATTTATCTTTAGGGCTGATAGATCACCATCTAGTTTTGTTTGAGCATAGACGCCTTGAGGACTCGTCGCATCGCCTTCTTTAAACGGAGTGTTTTGCTGATTGTGGTAAACGTAATCTGTGGAAAGTTGAAATAAAAAAGTATTGTTATATAGACAAGCTTGTGCTAAGTTTTGAACACCAGTAACATTTATTTTAGTGGCTAATTCCACTTCTGATTCGGCCTTGTCAACAGCAGTGTATGCAGCACAATTGATGCAATAGTCAAAATCATGTTTTCGGAAAAAAGTGTTGACTGCATCTGCATCTGTAATGTCCATTTCTGCAACATCTGCAAACACGAATTGATGTTCTGCATTTCTGGAAAGGAATTGTAATTCTTGTCCGACTTGTCCTTTTGATCCAGTTACGAGTATATTGGCCATGAGCTTACTTAATTGAAAAGTGAAAATGAGAAATTGAAAATTAGCCTGGGCGTGCCTATTTGAAAAAGTAATCGCCTATTTTAAATAGAACTTTTTATGTTCTCCGAAAGTAGGATTCAATTTATCCTTATCGGATAAGATCATATCTTTTGCAGGAATTTTCCAATCAATATCAAAGGCCGGTTCATTAAAATGAATGCCACCCTCACTTTCTTTAGAATAAAAATTATCACATTTATAACAAAAAACGGCCGTATCGCTAAGCACAAGAAAACCATGTGCAAAACCACGAGGAATGAATAGTTGTTTTTTGTTTTCTGCATTCAAGATAATGCTAAAGGATTGTCCATAAGTGGGCGAACCTTCTCTGATGTCAACAACCACATCTAGAACTTCTCCTTCAGCTACCCGAACTAATTTAGCCTGAGCAAATTCTCCTAATTGATAATGCAAACCCCGAAGTACGCCATAAGTAGATTTCGACTCATTATCCTGGACAAAGACTGAAGAAATACCTGCATCATTGAAAGTCTTGTAGTTATAACTTTCGTAAAAATAACCTCGATCATCTTTCCAGACCTTTGGTTCAAATATTTGTAGCCCCTCAATCGGAGTTGGTAAAAAAGGCATATGAGTCGATGTTTTTGCTTATAAAAGTAAAAGACTTAGCTTAATTGTTTGTATTCCTTAATACGAACCTAATCGGAATATGTTGAAGCACAAGGAGATAAAGTCTCTTATTTTGGATTGAGGCAAAGATAATATTCCTTTTAGCAAAGCCCTAACTCAAAGAAAAAAGATACCTCCTTATCGACCAAGAACCATATTTTTCCTAATTTCACGTCCTCAATTAAAATAACCATAGGAATTTAAGTTATTCCTACTCAATATCAACAACTCTATGTTCGCAGCAGATACCTACGCTCAAAGAAGAGACGTCCTCAAAAAGAAAGTAAAATCTGGTCTCATCCTACTCGTCGCTAATAGCGAAAGTCCGATGAATTACCCTCATAATGTATACCCTTTTCGACAGGATAGTACTTTCCTTTATTATTGTGGTCTGGATCAACCAGGTCTAGTTGTACTCATCGATTGTGACAATGGAGAGGAAACACTATTCGGAACAGAACTAACGATAGATGATATCATCTGGACTGGCCCTAAACCCTCGCTTCATGCTTTAGGAAACCGAGTAGGAATTAAAAAAACAAAACCGCTAGTTGATTTGCCTACAACCCTACAGGAAGCAATTGAGCGAAACAGAAAGGTACATTATAAGCAGCCTTATCGTCATGACAAACTAATTGCGATGAGCGAGTGGATGGGAACGACTTTGGCTTCTGTAAAGGAGGAATGGTCCATGGATTTGGTAAAGGCCATCGTTGGTCAGCGATCTATTAAAACGGAAGGAGAATTGTTGGAAATAGATAAAGCCGTTACAATTAGTGGCCTTATGCATACTAAAGCGATGCAGATGGCACGTCCAGGAATGAAAGAAACGCAAATCGCTGGTGTCATTGAAGGCATCGCAATTGCTTCTGGTGGTCGTTTGGCTTTCCCTCCTATCATCTCGGTGAATGGGCAGATTTTGCACAACAACTCTCACGGCAATATGTTACAGAGTGGGCAGTTGATTCTCAATGATTTTGGCGCAGCCAATGAACTTCATTATGCTGGAGATGTAACCAGAACTTTTCCAGTAGATAAGCGATTTACAGATAAACAAAAAGAAGTGTATCAGGTTGTCTTGGATAGCCAAATGGCCGCGATAGAAGCGCTCAGACCTGGAGAGACTTATAAAGACATCCACTTAATTGCAGCCAAAACAATTTTTGAAGGATTGTCTGCTATTGGCTTGTTGAAAGGAGATGCAGAGGAGGCAGTGGAGGAAGGCGTGCACGCGTTGTTTTTTCCTCACGGCCTTGGTCATATGTTGGGGCTTGATGTTCATGATATGGAAGACCTTGGCGAAAACAATGTAGGCTATGGAGAAGAGATGGAACGAAGTGAGCAGTTTGGTTTAAACGCTTTACGCTTAGGTAAAAAACTGGAAGCAGGTAATGTGGTGACCGTAGAGCCAGGTATATACTTCATTCCAGAATTAATTGAAAAATGGAAGGAAGAGAAGAAATTCAAAGACTTTATTAATTATAAAAAATTGGAAGAATACGAAGATTTCGGTGGTATTCGAATAGAAGATGATATAGCGATTACTAAAAAAGGATATCGAGTATTGGGTAAGCCAATTCCTAAGACGGTGGAGGAAGTAGAGGCAATTAGAGGGAACGCTTTTTAGGAATGCATCCTACATTTTTGTTTTATAGTAACAGCACATTGCGTTTAACGATTTAGTCTTCTGAACCTAATAGGAATTAGTGCTAAAAGATATGTCATATCCCCCTTTCGTTTGTTAAGGGGATATGGCATATTTTTTTGAATAACTATTTCCCAAAGAAGAAGGGAATAAACGCTTCCCCGTTTTCCAAACCCAGAAAAATTGCTTACATTCAACTTGCAAAATCAACAAGTAGGTTGAATTATGAGAAAATTACCCCCCTTAGTTTTTTTACTATGGCCGCTTTTTCTCTTTGCACAATTGGATTCTACGACTCTGGCTTATGCCAAAAACCAA
Source organism: uncultured Saprospiraceae bacterium (assembly GCA_964508085.1). Classification (GTDB taxonomy): domain Bacteria; phylum Bacteroidota; class Bacteroidia; order Chitinophagales; family Saprospiraceae; genus CALGLS01. The sequence goes on from CAZDTI010000253.1 coordinate 9,557, forward strand.
TTGGAGCAAGGACGCAAATTGCGCAAAGTAGCCGACTATCCTGCAGCGCTTCTTCTGTGTGATAGTGCCTTAGTGGCTTTCTCAAAAGATTCTATTTCTTATGATACTTTGATGGCTCAAGTGTATGAGGAACAAAGCATGGTTTACTTTGTGCAACAAGACTATGTAAAAGCGCAGCGTCTGGCTAAGCAGTCAATGAGAGGCTATGAATCACGATTTGGGTTCTTTAACCGAAAGATGGTTAGACCATTGAACCTTACCGGGAAAGCATATTATCATCAAGGGAATTATACTCAAGGATTTTATTATTACAACAAGGCACTTACAATAATGGATTCTATAGCAACGCTGGAAGATGATTTATGGCCAGTGTTGTATACTAATATTGGGAATTGCTATGTTAGCAACCTCGACTTAGAAAATGCGATCCTTTATTATAACAAAGCGTTGACGATTGACGAACGTGTTTATGACAAGACAGATGTTAATCTGTTAATCGATTATTATAATTTAGGGGCAGTCTATAATGAATCATCTGATTTTGAAAATGCTTTATCTCTCTATTCAAAAGCTTTAGATGTTTTTCATCAAAATGGTTCACTGGATTCTATCTATTGGGCTTCTCTTCAATGTAATATTGGAGATACATACCGTAATATGAAAGAGGTGGATAAGGCTTATCGTATTTATGAAAAAAGTGTAAAACCATTTTCAAAGAAAAAGGGATATGCCGCTTTCAAAAGTAGGGTTTTTAGAGCAAAAGGAATCTGTTTAAAAGAACAAAAACGTTTCGTAGAGAGCATTCCCTATTTTGAAAAGTCAATACATGCCGTTGCTGGAAAAGGGGAAATGGGAATAGATATACTTTATGATTGTTCCTTCTTTTTAGCAGAGGCATATTATGGAATGGGAAAACGAAAAAAGGCTCTTAGTTTGATAGATACTGCTTTTGCTCGTATTGGTTTTGATCTGGAAAAACCGACATTCTGGAATAGTAAGTTTAGTAAAAGCGAACTGATAAAAGGATTGTCAGTGAAAACAATAATATTATTGGACACTTATAATGAAACTGGAAATATTTCTGATTTGATTCTGGCACAAGTCAATAATAACCTAGAGCTTCAAGCGATTGATTCCATCAAATTGGACCTCAAAGAAAAAGGCTCTCATCAATTCGTTACAAATCAGTTTTTCTCTGTTTATGAAAATGCAATAGCTATTGATTATGAATTGTATAAATCACATAAGCAATTAGAGCATCTTAATCATGCTTTTAAAAACGCTGAAAATTGTAAAAGCAATGTACTTCTTGAAGCAGTTTTAAAATCCAAAGCGCTCTCTTTTGTAAACATGCCTAGTATCCTTCTAGAAAAAGAACTGAATTTGAAAAACAAAATTGGAGATACAGAACGACAAATATATACTTTGAGAAATGATGACATTGAAATAGATAGCATAAAAATTAGAGATTTAACAAGTCAATTATTTGACTTGAAAATGAACATGCAACAATTCGTAACTAAACTGGAGAAAGACTACGAATCTTACTATAATCTAAAATATAAAAACGTAGAAACAGACCTTTCAAAAGTTCAGAAAGAGTTATTGACGGAGGATAATAGCATCGTCGAATATTTTATAGGGGATGATCATTTTTATGCTTTGCTTATTAATAAAGATACTGTTGTTCTAGAACGATTGGGAGTAGTGGAGGATATGGAACCATTGGTACAAAAGTATTGTAAAACGCTTTCTTCCTTTCGTCCGCATATTGTGAATATGGAAGAACATTGCCAAAACCTAAGTGATTGGTCTTTCGAATTGTATGAGAATCTATTAAGCCCCTTTTCTGATTTACTCAAAGAAGAAATCACGATTATTCCCGATGGTATTTTAAATTATCTATCCTTCGATGCCTTAGTGAAAACAAAAACGGCGAACCCCTGGGAGTTGAACACTTCTGATTTTTTGATACATCATCACACAATTAGTTATTCTCATTCTGTAGAATTAATGTTGGAAAATAAAAGAACAGAAGAACGAGCAAAGAAAAACCAATTATTGGCCATTGCGCCAAGTTTTGAAACGCATTATCAAGGAGAACATCTACGCTCGGATGAATTAGCACCTTTGCGATATAATATAAGCGAAGCAAATGCCATCCTTGCTTTTTGTGGTGGGGAAATATTAAAAGGAGAGTCCGCAAATAGAGTGGATTTCTTTTCAGTAGCGGAAGACTATCGCGCCATCCATTTTGCTACTCATGGGAAAGCAAATGATAAAAATGGTGCCTTTTCTTATTTGGCATTTTCTCAAAACGAACAAAATTCCGGAGACGAGAATATTCTCTTCGCACAAGATATTTATAACCTTGATCTAAAAGCTGATCTGGTTGTATTGTCTGCTTGTGAAACGGGGATAGGAGAGTGGGAGCGAGGAGAAGGAATGATCAGTATGGCGCGCTCGTTTTCCTATGCAGGCGCAAAAAACATCCTTACTACGCTATGGAAAGTAAACGATAGAAAGGCTGGTATTTTGATGCAGAATTATTATGAAAATTTACAAGATGGCTTAGGCAAGTCTTCTGCGTTGCGACAAGCGAAACTAGATTACCTCTCCGAAAGTAAACTAGAGAACAGCCACCCTTTTTTCTGGGCCTCCTTTATCTCTCTCGGTAATAATGAACCGATGATTTTGGATAAACCTAGACAATTAGGGAAGTGGCTACTAAGCGGAATTGCTTTTGTATTACTACTGTTAATTATGTACAGCTGGAGATACCGATCTGTTTTCAATCAGTGGATGTCACGCAGAGTTTGAATAGAATGTCATCAAAAATCTATTTCTCTTTTTTTTCCTCTCCCTCTTTTCTCGATAATAAATTTTTTAGAATGTCTTTAATCATTTTCCAAAGGTTCATAAGGCGTAATTTTAGGGTAAAGGAATAATAAGACTAAAAAATATCCAATATTTTAATCTCCGAATCATTAAAGGTTAAGCTGTCACCAACTTTCTTTTGTAACATTTCTTTTGCAAGTGGTGCTTGTGGTGAAATAGCATAAAATTTTTCTTCTTTCACTTTAACTCGCCCCGCAGCAATAGCAA
>CAZDTI010000254.1:0-12654 GCA_964508085.1 uncultured Saprospiraceae bacterium
GTATTGGGGTTTAGCGCGGATTGACGATTCTTATAATCAAAGAGTGCATATTTTATCCCAGCTTGAATTTTGTTTTTGGTGTTGATTTTTAAGTTGTAAGTTGTTGCTCCTCGGTAAACGGATTTTGTCAATCGACTTTGGTAGTTTAAATTTTTAGAGAGAATAGAGTCGCGCGTGTACTCATTGTTTTCATCGAAGAGTTCCAAGAACTCGGTTTCAAAAACATCATCATCGATTCCCTCATTCGAATAAGCGAGCGTCGTTTTTAAATAGGATTTATTACTCAAGCTCAATGTGTGATTCAAACCCAAATTCATCAAATGCGCGCCTTTGTCAAAATCTTCCCGAACACCTTGTTTCGCAAAACTATTACCTGGCGTATCCCAAACTGCTGGCGAATTATCTTCGAATAAAACACTACTCAAACCACCAAGACCAAAGAGTGAAAATCTTCCAAATTTGCCAGCAGGCAATACAATTTTAAAAGTTGCATCTTGAAATTTCGGAATACCGCCTACATCGATCAAACCTAAGTCGTCAAGAACGGAAGCAGTCGAATATCGGTAGTTGACAAGGTACGACCCACCATAGTTTTTCTTCAAAGGTCCTTCCACTGTTAATTCTGTTCCGAGCAAACCGAAGCCAAATACCGCTTCCGTTTTTTCATTATTTCCCGCCCTTAATTTTACATCATAAACCCCAGAAAGTACATCGCCATACTCAGCCGTAAAAGCTCCGGTATAAAAATCGGAGGTCGCCAACAGATTGTTATTTAAGGTGCTGATGGAACCACTCGCTGCACTCGGATCCGCAAAATGATTTGGATTTGTAATCTGTACTCCTTCGAGTCGCCACTGTACATATTTTGGTGAGTTCCCTCGGATAATCACATCGTTGCTGCCGTCTTGTGTATTGGTCACCCCTGCAAAGTTGGAGATAATCCGAGAAGGATCGTTGAAGCCACCTGCATAGCGATTCGTCTCTTCCGCCGAAACAGAACGGGAACTAATCATCGCCATTTCATTAATCGCTTCGCCTTTGTTTTGATTGGCAGTGACAACAATTTCTTCCATACTGACAATTGATTCTTCCATTCTTAAATTCAAAAATGTCTCCTTTCCAGAATTAACAACAATGTTTGTAAGCGTTTGATTTTCATAGCCGAGGTAAGAAAGCTGTAACGAAATTCTACCAATCGGCACTTTTTCCAAACGGAAATTACCATCCAAATCGGTCGTCGTACCAATCAATGGATCGCTACCTAGAATTTGTACAGTTGCACCAATCAAAGGCAATTCACTATCGGCATCAAGGATGGTTCCGCGAACGGTTTGACTAAGATTTTGGCTGTAGCCGAAAAGGGTGGAAAACAAAACAACGGAAATAGAAAGAAGTAATTTTTTCATGATAAAACGAGGTATTTGATTTAAAAAACCTGCCCTGAACCAGTCCTACCGGAACGGCGGGATTATAGAATGGGACATAAGAATTCCTGCTCGCTTGTCGGTGTTAACCAATGAGCAAATCTAACTATGGACTTTCTTTTTTATGAAAATGTAAAAGTTGGCGACCTTCCTTCAACTTAATTAAGCCGCCTGTGAATCAATGACAATACAAAGATATGGCTAGCTGATTTTAGTTTCATTGACTTTAGTTAAGGAATTGCTGGTTTTGAGTTGATACATACGTATGGGCAAGCTCCAAACGATCTTGTAAAACGCGAGGGAACTACATATGATATAGGAGCATAGCTCCGGCAGTGTTTGTAGGACTTATATAGGTTGTAGTTTATATGACGGTTGTTTTTTTCCGCCAAACCATTTTTTTTCATACCCATGCAGCGTTTCCCAAATTCCCGCATAGTAATAAGTAGTGAACCTAAAAAATAAACACCGAGCATAAAGAACAGAGTTATGAAAACCATTTCGAAATCCCTACTTACGCTGCTGCTTTTCTTTCTGGCATTTTCCTGTCATAAGGAAAAGATTACTGAAGAAACCGAACAAACTATTCCTGATCCGGAGATGTATTATGAAACGTATCTAATGGGACAGGTGACGGATTTGAATGGCCTTCCCCTTGAAGGTGCAGAAGTGAGTTGGGGTTCTTCTTTTGAAAACACAGATGAAAACGGCTACTTCAGAATTGTAGGAACTGTTCCCGAAAAAATGGCCACACTGAGGGTGAGAAAAGAAAATTATTTTGATGCAATTCAAGTGTTGTCAGTCGAAAGTCAATTGAGAATAAACTTGACTGTTCAACTTAGTCCAATTAGTATTGCTGGGTTTTTATCCTCCTCAGAGGAAGGAGGTACAGTAGATCTTTTTGGGAAAGGCACTGTTGCTTTTCAAGCCAATAGCTTTGAAGATGAATTGGGGAATCCTTATTCTGGTTTAGTGAACGTGTATGCTTTTTATCTTGATCCTACTGATCCAAAATTGGCAGCTAAAATGCCAGGAAACTTAATGGGCACTGATGAGAATAGGGAGTCACGTTTGCTGACAAGTTACGGTATGGTTAATATTGAATTGACAAGTAATACTGGACTTCCACTCCAACTTAAAAGGAAGGCTACTTTAACATTAAATATTCCAAGTCATTTGGCAAACACCGCCCCATCCAATATTCGACTCTCCTACTTTGATGAAACAACCTCGCTTTGGAAAGATGAGGGAATGGCAACTAAGCAAGGCGATACTTACGTAGGAGAAATCAGCGATTTTAGCTGGTGGAATTTTGACATCCCGGAAGATTTTATTTACCTGACAGGGCATGTTAGTTACGATTCCATGCCTTCTGCGATTACCTTGCGACTGACGGCTCTAGAAGATGCGAGTATGGGAATCTTGACCGTGGATCATTGGGGAGATTTTGCCGGCTTTGTGCCAAAAGAAAAGGAATTGTTATTGGAGATGATTGATCTTTGTGGTAATTCCGTATATTCAGAAGAAATTGGTCCTTTTCAGGAAGACACCAGTTTGCCAATTAAAAACACCGTGTTTACATCTGGTGATGATTTCCTGCTTACTGGTTTTGTAAAAAACTGTCTGGGAAAGAACTCAACGAATAGTTACTTGAAAATTGAAGGAATCCCTGGAAATCCCAATTATGTATTAGGAGGATGGGGTTGGTACGACATCAGGCTTTTTGCTTGCGGGGCCAATCAAATAACGATTACAGCCTATGATCTTGAATATGGAACAGAAAGTGAGCCACTGACCCTCCAGATAGAGGAGGATAATAATTTTGGAAACCTTAATTCCTGTGGTGGTGATTTGGAAGAAAGTTTTGACATAACGATAGATGGGATAACCGATTTCTATTCCCCTTGTTCAGTAGCGTTTATTCCTGGTTCTGGCCTGTCGGGGACTTTTGAATTTAGATTTTCGATCCCTCATTCTGGAGGTTCTGTAGAGTATCAAGTTTATGTTGAAGGGGTTGTAGTCAATTCGAATGAAGTGGAGTTGACTTACGAATCTTTTGAATGGACTTCAAATGGAGCCCCATATGAATTCTATTATGATTTTGATGGTGTTGCCCAAAGTGAAATAATTAAACTTTCAACGAATGAAATGCCCGGAGATATTCTTCACCTCGTAGTGGATGATTTTGATTTGGTGAAGAAAAAAATAGATGGAAGTACAGAAACGCTCATTGGAAGTTCACTTCATGTTAAAGCGACCTTAGAATAAAGTCATAAGGGCGATCGCGAACCGTCTAACAATAAACCAAATAAACAGTTATAAATCCTCCCTTTTGGAAATACAAAACGTCATAAAACAATGTAAACAAGGCGACCGGCTGGCGGAGAAGAAACTCTTCTTTCACTTTGCGGGGAAGGTCCGGTCTATCTGTAGGAGGTATTCGAATTCCTCTCAGGAAGCCAAGGATTTGATGCAGGAATGTTTCCTGAAGATCTTTAGTAATATTGGTAAATATGATGAGAAAAAAGGAGCAATTGAAGGTTGGATATATCAAGTGTCTACAAATAGAATCTTGGAAATATTGCGGAAAGAAAAAAGAGGAATAAAAGTAGTTTACATGGCGGAGTTGCCAGAGGAATCAGAAGAAATAGCGGAAGACCTTTTAAATCGAATATCTTCTGCTGATCTGCTTCAATGCATAAAGGAATTGCCCAATGGCTATCGGAACGTTTTGAACTTATTTATTTTTGAAGGTTTCCCCCATGCGAGAATTGCGCGGGAATTGGGAATAACAGAAAGTACTTCCCGATCTCAATATACACGGGCTAAGAAATTGCTAAAAGAAAAAATTAAAAACAAAAAAGAACAGAGATATGAAAGATGCTGAGTTTGAAAATAAATTGAGGGAAAGACTAGGGGAGGACAGCACTCCACTAGACCTTGAAATGGAATGGGCAGACTTTGAAGCCCGTCGGGGGAAGAAGTCTCGTAGACCTTTTCCCTTTCTGTGGTGGGGGTCCGCATTTCTATTGTTGGGAGCAATAGGATGGGGGATTGCTAGTTTTGTAGGGCAAGAGGAATCAGATTTGACTACAGTTTATACTGATACAATAGAAAAAGAACATACGAATTCAACAGTTTCCACTCCAACTGAAAAAGCAGCAGCGGAGAGGACAATTGTTAACGCCGAGAATCAGAATGGATTATTACCTATAAAAGAAAGGAATGTGGTTGCAGAAACTTTGAATAACAATAAGAATACATTTAATGAAATAGTACAAGAAACAGAAATAGCACAAAAAACAATACTTAAAAAAGGCCAGGTTATTTCTAAAAATAAAGCCGCTTTTCAAGTGAACTCGGGACAAGAAGAGACGGTTTCACCTAGACAGAAGAAAGGAGTAGCTGATATTATAGCGAACATTGGAGAGGAAAGTAAATTTGAATTAATAGATAAGGAAAGCACAACAAAGGAATCTGAAGCTGACAATATTGGAATAGTAGAAAATTCACTCGAAATTAATTCTCTTATTGTGCAACAAGACTTGGACGCACTGCTTCTTCCAACTAGGATGATCAATATTCCTGCACTAGCTTCTGTTGATCCTTTGTCATCATTCGGAATTACACCTGCTGTTGTACCTGTTGAAAAACACTCGAAATGGAGGCTAGGAATTCAGGGAAACCTCGGGCAATCTTTTAGAAACTTAGAAGCCACAAACACGGATTCTGAAAATAGCACCTTTGTTCAACTAAGGAATGATTCAGAAAAGCCATTGGAAGTTTGGTCAACATCAATTAGTCTCGCTAGAAGAATAAATAAAAATTGGTTCGCGGAATTAATCTTTGGCTATTCGAGGACTACGGATCGTTTTACTAATACCACTGTCACGACCGAAGATGAGCTTCTTGATAGTGAGGTTACTGGTATTATAAATAAAGCAAGTGGTGAAAAAGAATTCCTTTATGGTCAGGTGTTGGCCACCAATACCACTACCACAAAAGGGACTTATTTTCAGACGGATCAACAAGGCTTTGTTCAATTGTCTGCTGGAAGGTACCTCCCAATTTACAAGCAGTTTGGATTGGCGCTTTCCACAGGATTACAGTATGGCTTTTATGTCAAGAAAGACGGCCCCGTTAGTGATTCAAGAAATTTAATGCTTCTTGATGATTTGAAAAATAGCAATTTTAAGAACAACGGACTTTGGAATGCCTCCGTTCAGGTAAGTGCTTATTATCGTTTGAATCAGACTTGGGAATGCACGGTTGGACTCCGAGGCAGCAGCAGTTTGAATAATGCCTTCGATTCAAGAACTGATATTTCTGAAAAGAGAAAAAGTATTGTTGGAGTACTTGGAGTTTCAAGATGGTTTTAATTTGATGAAAACCCTTTTTGCTATGAAAAAATCCGAACTTCCAATGACGTGATTTATACGCCAACTTGAAAACACAGTCGAATAAAAATAATTTTATAAGTTCGTTTGAGTAGATGATATCAGCTCAAGCGAATTTTGGTATTCCTACCTAAGATATATTCTTTCTGTTGTCCTGTAAATGAATAGGTTATATAGTGGTAAGGCTCTAATTTGTTTCCCTTAGTATCTCCCTTTGGATAAGAGACTGAACCTGTTAAGGACATGTTATAGTTTACTTTTTTACAATTGCGCTAAGCATAAAGACTTTAAATTTGGATATCCCGGGAGGGAAAGGATGCTTGTTAAGGCCTCACCTTGAGGAAAAAATAATAGGTTAAACAGAAAATGGAATATCTAGAAATACTGCCGGAAGAAATTTTTTCGCACCATGTCGAAAGCTATTGGCAACTGTCAATAGCTCCTTGCAGTAATGATACTCCTATTGAATTACTTTTACCTACCTGTACTTTTAACATTATTCTTACAAATCAGCCTTGTGCTGTTAAAACCATGAAGAGTGCGAGTTGGACCCCTCTTCAACCCGGTGGTGTTTTTTTAGGCCAAACCAATAGTAGTATTTATATCAAATCAGAAAAGCCTTTGAAAGTATCTGGGATTAGGTTCAAGCCTCATGCTTTTGCGAACATTATCCGTATGCCTGTTTTTTTATTAAATAATGAGCTTACAAAATTAGATAAGTTATTTGAAATAGATAAGCTAAGCTCTTCTCTAATTCGAAAAATAATTAAATCAAAAAAGTCGGTAGTCATTTTTTCACTACTCAATGACTTGATGTATGCGCTCTTTAAAAATTCGTTGCCAGTGGATGAAGTGATACGAGCTCAGATAAATTATATCTTGGATCGACGAGGGGCTGTCAAAATTGGTGAGTTACTCGAAAAATTCAAAGTCAGCAAGGTCACACTTCGAAAACATTTTATAAATAAAGTGGGACTTACACCTAAAAAAGTGTCCCAGATTTGGAGGATGAATCATATGCTGCTCATGAAAGAGGAATTTCCAGAAAATAATCTAACAACACTTTGCCTGAACGCAGGCTTTTATGATCAAGCTCATTTTATAAAAGACTTCAGATTGTTATTTGGGCTAGCTCCCCGAAAATTCTTTAGACAAAATGATGAGCTCATTAAAGTCACTCATCAAAGTATCTCAAAAAGATTTACCAATCAGTATGATCCTAGAGTGGGGGTAGGGAGTGGATGGTGACTCGAAAAAGAAGTATCTATTACAGTCAGAAGAATTTGTAATCAATAGTATGAATTAGGGATTGACTTATAACCTAGAAGGTAAGGAAGGTGTACCCATTGATTTTTTGATTGCTAATGATGTTGGATTCTAGTCGAAACTCTCGGTTTTGAAATAATTCCCTTACTTTGCAACCGTGCAAGAAAAAATTCATCAATATCACCTCCATAAAGACGATTCTTCAAAACTTCATTTTGAGATAAAAGACATTCATACTCATCTAGAAAAGTATCCGACTCATGTGTATAAGGCACATCGACACAGTTTCTTTCAATTTATTTGGTTTAAAAAAGCAGGTAAACATTTTGTCGATTATGAATTGATAGATCATCCTGCGAATGCTTTTTTTCTATTAAATAGAAATCAGGTACATTATTTCTATGATGATGTTGATAATGAGGGTTTGTTGTATCATTTTGACGAACTATTTCTCCATCGAGGAAAAGATGAATACCGTAGGAAGATAGAGTTTCAGTTATTTTCTGAAGTGGGAAAACCCTATATAGTTCTGGATGAACTAACAATAAATTTTCTTGAGCTGACGACCAAATACCTTCAAAAAGAAATAGCAGATAAAAAATACAGTTATAGAGAAATGATATTTAGTCAAATGCAATCTATTGTTCTGGCGATAGATCGACTCAAATATTATGAGCGCGGAGCGGTTAATACCCTAGATGCTAATCAGGCGCTGGCCATCCGGTTCAAACAACATGTAGAGACAAACATAGACCAGTTTCTTACGCTTCTGGATTATGCCACCCACTTGGGCATTAGTACAAAGAAATTATCCGCGATTTCAAAGGAATATTTTTTGAAGTCTCCAGCAAAATTTATTTCCAGCCGTAAGATCTTAGAAGCAAAGCGTTTACTATCCAATGTAGATATTTCCATAAAGGAAGTGGCCTATAAATTGGGTTTTGATCAACCTACCTATTTTACCAAATACTTTAAGAAACATACGGGCTTCACTCCTAAGGCCTTCGTCAAGCAACTTCCATAAGCAGAGGTTTTTATTTACCATTCTTCTTCGTGATTTTACCATTTTAAAAATTGATAGCCCCTGATATTTGTGTTATTAATTAATTAAAATATTTCACATGAATTCAAAGACATTATTTAGTGCCGTAGTGGCATTTGCGGCAATCATTTTTTTCACATTAACATCATCAACTATGAGTAACGTACATGAAACTAAAGCTTATCTGGAAATCACACTTGACATCAAATCCGAAAATCGAGGAAGTGCGGGAGGGGTATACGTAAAGTATAAGCAACCTTTTTTAAAACAAATCAAAGGAGCCACCTCTAAAGAATTATTACTGAGAGGGGAAGATGTGCAAGTGCTTCATGGCTTCGAATCGGAAGCTGAGGCGAAAGCATATCTCTCCACTGCCCTTTTTGAAAATGACGTAGTTAGAGAATTGAAGCCATTTTTAGAAGCAGCTCCAGAAGTCAGAATCTATTCGGTATTTAGCAATTAATTATAAGATACATTATCGATTTGTTTTATGAGAACAGGCCCTTTCACTAATGCTGAACAGGGTCTGCTCTCATTTTTTAGCGGTAGCCAACGCCTAAATGTAGATCAGCTATCTTCTTGATTATTCTTATGGACTTCCAAAATCCATCTTTTTTACGGTACCCGCTCCTAAAAGGCCTGCCATTCTTTCAATTTGCTTCCTTTTGATTAGGGGGATCCTTCCCTCTAATTGTCTTGTACGTAGGGCTAAATCAGCGTCAATTGAGATGACTCCGATTTGTCAGGAATTATACATTTCATGGTCTGTCGAAAAAAAATAACAGACCCAGGCAACATTTCAAATCAGTCTCGCATATGGTTCAATGAAGGTTTGATATATCATTCAAAACATATTGAAGTTTTAGAAAACGTCAATTTTAAATCATTTAACTAAAAAATAATAATTCAGATGAAAGTTTTAAATTATTTCTCAATTCTACTCTTGTTTGCCATGGCTATCGGATTAAGTTCTTGTGGTAAAGAAGAAATTAATACCACAGAAGTTATTTCGGAGCCTGTTACACCAACAGAGGAGAATGTCAACGGATTGGTTTTACGTTCTGTATCTTCTACAGATGGCCTCGATTTAGGCTGTGTATCTATTGATTATCCTTTCCAATTGACTTTGATTGATGGTACTGTTATAGACATCACTTCCTCAGATGATTTTATAGCTGCTCTTGAAGATGTTGACAACCCAGTTTTAGATTTTGTTTATCCATTATCGGTAACGGATGAAGATGATAATAGCTCAACAGTGGAAAATGCAGATGAGCTTGGAGAGCTATTTATTAATTGTATTCCTGATTCAGGATGGAGCGATACGGGTGATTGGTTCTTCCCCGCTTGGGATATTACCTTCGATAACTCTTGTTACGAATTGGTTTATCCGCTCGATCTACTTGATATGGATAGCATGACAGTTACCGCTGCAGACTCCGATGCACTGCTTTCTTTACTATCAGATGGTAATGTCTATAGTTTTACTTTCCCATTGCAATTAGAAGATGAAGATGGTAATGCGGTATCAGCCGATGATGCAGAGGATTTATTTGATTTATTGGCAGACTGTGGACCAGGTGCTGGTTCTGGAGGTTCTGGTATCGGTACATTTGCTTGCTATGAATTTGGCTTCCCAGTTGATTTGGTCATGTTGGATGGTACTACTCAAACTGTGAATGATGAAGATGAGTTTACTGCAGCATTCCTAGGTGGTGAAGTTGTTGCATTTGGATTCCCCATCAATATAATTGATGAAGATGACAATACCATTACAATCAATAATGATGACGAACTATCAGCAGCTATTTTAGAATGCGATGGTTTTGGAGGAGGAACTGGAGGAGGTAACGGAGGTGGCTCTGGAGGTGGTGATCCTGACTTCATTTATGGTGATTTCTTATGCTACGATTTTGTTTATCCGATTGAAGTGGAAACTCCTATGGGCGGAATATTAACCATTAACAACAGTGAGGAATGGATGGATTCACAGATAGCTGGTATATCTATAGATGGTTTCGTTTACCCAATTGACCTTGTTGATACGGAATCCGGTGATCAATCAACAGTAGGAAGCATTGAAGAATTAATTGAAGCAATGGAAGATTGCTTCTAGTAATTGATATCCTGTCTTGCTAAGGGGTGAGACATAAATAAATGTCCGATTTGAGTTCGAAATATTTTAGCTAACCGATCAACAAATGAGAAGGAATAGCGAGTTATTTAGAGCTTTTTTTGAGAAGAATAGCAAAAATGGTTTCCACTCAAACCGGACAGTTATTAATGTTGAGCCCCTAACTATACAGGGGGAGATTTTAAAATAGTGATAATCCCCCTGTGTAGTTTTTCTTTTACAACCTCATAAATATTGAAATAAGAAATTGGTATCAACGAAAATAATATCGAACTGTAAAGCAAAGGATCAAGCTGCTTTCAAGCTTTTGTATGAAGCTTGCTTGCCTTACGTATATACAGTCGTAAAAGGGTATACCGATAATCCGGATTTCAGAAAAGACTTGGTACAAGAAACTTTTGCTAAAGTATTTTTGAATATAAAAAAGTACGATGGTTCAAAAGGAGAATTCAAAAGCTGGTTACGTAAAGTGACCGTCAATCAATGCCTCTCTTTTTTAAGAGATAAAATGAAATACTTCAAATATGAAGATCTGGACACGACAGACGAAAGGAAGTGGACAACATCAATGAATATTGGTGAACTGGATAGCGAAAATGGTTTGGTTCCGCGATTATTAAAACGAATGCCAGAAGGTTATAGAAAAGTATTCTCCTTAGTTGTAATGGAAGGGTATTCGCACGATGAAGTAAGTCAACGCTTAGGAATCACATCAGCAACCTCCCGTTCTCAACTGTTAAAATCAAAAAAATGGTTACGAAACCATTTACAAAATAAAAATTTATTCCAAAATGAGCGATAATAACAAAGACATAAGCTCAAATAATCAAGAGCACGAATGGGAGCATTCCGATTTTTCCTGGGAGGCTATGCAACCTGATATCTTTCAGAAAATAGAAGAGGAAGATCCTTCCTTTTTTGAAAAAGACAAAAAAAGAATCATTGGATTTTGGCTTTTTGGAGCTGCTATGATCGGTCTGTTTATTTGTGGTGGCCTTGTCTCTGCTTTATACTTGAATAATAGTAACATTGATAATAAAAATGATCTGCTTGTCGCAAAAGTAAATAAGTCGAACCCAGTTTCTGATACCAAATTACCAACTGAAATTTCTAATGATAGCCAAAAATTATTGAGTAAAATAGAGCAGAATAAAGAGGAGACTGATTCTGCCAACAAGAAGAAGACCGCAGTAGTAAGTAAAAACAAGAAGACATCAACTTATAATGCTGCTAGTTATATAAATCCTAAAGCAAATAATACTCAAGTCGAATCTATTCAGCCTGTTAAGACTATTCAAACGATTTCAATAGAAGTAAATAAAACCGATTTAAAAGATAAAGTAATTCTTGAGGGTGGAATTGGTAACAGTAATATTACAATTGAAAATAAACAGATCTCACTGGCAAAAGAAATGAACAATGTTGTCTTGCCAACACTTACACCTCCGTCTTTAAAAAAGGAGCATAAAGATATGGCCCCACGAGGTGAAGTAGTGGCCACCCCCTCAATTAAAAGCAAAGAAAGCGCTAAAGCTAGCTGGAGAATAACAGCGATGGGTGGAGGCTTACTTTCCTTTTCGAAATACTCGGGGATTTCTCCAGCGGTTGCCTTACGAAACGACCATACCTCTCCTTGGTTTGGCTGGCAATATGGTTTGAAAGTGGAAAGGTCCATTACTAAAAAAGTCAATGTATTTGCAGGACTTAACAGATCTGTCGCATTTCAAAATATAGATATTGAAACGGAACGTCAAGTAGATGTTAAACATGAAAATGTATTATTGAGTGTGACAAATTTTGTAGTTGGTAATCGCACGGAATCTCTACATGGTGACACGACAGTCAGTGGTGTAGAACACAATCGCTTGGTCAATTACAATGAATTAAAATCTATTGAATTTAACATGGGGGTGTCCCGGATTTTTCAAATCGGTAAGAAGTGGGGGATAAGCCCCTACGTCGGTTTTTCTACTGGTCTTATCACACAGCAGTCTGGTGTAACAGTACTCGCGAGTGGCGCTACAGAAGCATATGATAACGACAATCCAATTTTAAAAAGAGTACAATTTAGGGCACTTGCCGGTCTCAGTTTGGAATATAGACTTAGTCGAAAAGTAGCCTTAGTAGCAACTTATCAATTTGATGGCCAGCTGAATAATGGAAGCTTGGAACAGAATATGACTTGGAGACCAAGTCATCATTTTATGGCTTTAGGGGCTGCCTATAATTGGTAGTCAAAAAAAAATAAATTTCTGCTACCGTTAGTAGTTATCGACTCTGAGTTCTTTATGTAGAAAGAAAATAGCTTGTCGATTTATTTAATTAAAACAGGTCCTTTCAGTAATTCTGAATAGGGCCTGTTCTAATTTTGACCTAGCTATTTTTTAAATA
>CAZDTI010000255.1:0-12641 GCA_964508085.1 uncultured Saprospiraceae bacterium
CAAAGATGGAAAATGGACAGTAGTCAACTTTAGCAGAAAAGGGAACGCAAATGAATTATCTGTTGAACATAAACAGAATTTGAAATCTGGGGTAAGTTGTCGTTGTGTAAAAGATGACTAAATACACTGGTTATTAAGTTGCTTCTAATCTTGAATTAGGTTGTTTTTCTTAGTATGAAGTGAATTTCTTTGAGAATAGTCTTAGCTACTTGATAAAAGTTTGCTCTAGGGATTCATTTGAATTTGAAGTAACGTATGCGCTTATGTCTTTTTCGCTTATGCTTGATTTTGATTGGATCAAAAGGGCTAAAATTAAGAGAGACATAAGCGTTACTGGCGGAGAATTTCTTTTGACGGATATAGGTTCCAAGGCGCTCCATGCTAGTTTTCAAAAGCCGAGTCTAGCAGCAAGCTTTTGAATTGGTCTTCACACAATTAACTTGGGACTGTTCTACCTCTGTGTCATTTCCTAGCGCAGCCCTTAAATCTCAAAGGGAAATCTACCCGCTGACACACTTTATTGAACACGCTCATTAACTTTTTTGTGTTTTTAATCTTTCTTCTTTTGTAAATCACTGGCCCGCTCAAAAAGATTTTTACTACCTTTGCGTCACTCATTGGGGTGCTGTTTCAAAAAACGGCTGAGATTATACCCATCGAACCTGCCCGGATAATGCCAGGTAGGGAAATGAGATCAGTGGCGCCACTGATCCCGTAGATGTGCGGGGATTCAGGAACAATAAATGTCCAGTTGGAGTGGAAACCATTTGCGTTTTCTTTTTCAAAAAAATCTTGATATAGCTCGCTATGTCTACAATTTTTTTAGTCAGCCAGCTCAAATATTTAGAACTCAATCAGAACATTTATTTCTCCTTCGTCCCTTATGCTTTAAACCGCGTCAGCTCCAGGCGTGGATATATTTTATTGTTGCTTCCTAACAACCTTACGTAATGAAAAATTTATTATTTCTACTCTTGTTTTGCATGAGTACTAACTTGATCGCGCAATATCCAATTATGGGAAATATTAGCGATCAAAATGGAAATTATTTGCCCGGAGCTACCATCCTGATTAGCGAAACAGATCGAGGCGCTTTCTCTGATTCCGATGGCTTTTTTATCTTTTCTAATTTACCGAAAGGTACTTATGAATTGGAGGTCTCTTATGTCGGTTACTCTATCTGGAAGCAGTCTGTTGACCTTACAGGGAAAGTCGTATTGGATATTGTGCTAACGGAAGAAAGCGTCAACATGCCCGGAGTAGAAGTACTCAGTACCTGGGCCAGTGATAAAACACCGATGACATATACCAATATCGACAAAACAGAAATTGATAAATTAAACCTAGGTCAGGACGTTCCCTTTGTATTAAAATGGACACCATCTGTAATTGTCAACTCAGACGCAGGAGCAGGAATTGGCTACACAGATATTCGGGTGAGAGGCACAGATCCGACTCGGATAAATGTAACCATCAACGGAATTTCCTTGAACGATGCAGAATCGCAGGGAACATTTTGGGTAGACCTCCCTGACTTTTTAAGCTCTACGCAAGAGGTACAAATTCAACGTGGTGTGGGAACTTCTACCAATGGAGCAGGAGCTTTTGGAGCTACTATCAATTTGAACACCGCAGCCGTAAAAGCCAAGCCTTATGTCAGCTTGGGTGGAAGCATCGGTTCTTTCAATACCTGGAAGTCCAATGTTCAATTTGGAACAGGTTTATTGGGTAGTAAATTCACTGTAGACGGTCGGGCCTCTTACATCCATTCTGATGGCTACATTGATAGGGCGGAAGCTAATTTGCAATCTGGTTTCCTTTCTGCCGCTTACCTTGGTGATAAACAATCCCTTCGTCTAAATGTATTCTCTGGTCATGAAGTTACCTACCAAGCATGGAACGGAGTGCCACGTGATTCAATAGATGGCACAGACTCTCGAAGATTTAACTCTGCCGGAACAGAAAAAGAGGGAGAGCCGCATGATAATGAAGTAGATGATTATACGCAAACGCACGTTCAATTGATTTATAACAAAGTATTAACGGATAAATTGGATCTGGATTTGGCAGCGCATTATACCAAGGGACGTGGTTTCTTTGAGCAGTATAAAGCAGGAGAAACGTTGGGAGACTATGGTCTTAGTAATGTCCCGGGACCTGATACGATTTATGAAGCATCAGATTTGATTCGCCGCAGATGGCTGGACAATGATTTCTATGGGATGACTTACGCGTTGAAATATCAAGAGGAACAATTCAATTTGACTTTTGGAGGCGCCATTAATAATTATGAAGGGAAGCATTTTGGAGAAGTGATAGAAGCGACACACATTTTGGAAAATGAAATTGGGACTCGCTACTATGATAATGATGCATCAAAATTTGACTTCAACGCTTTTGTGAAAGTAAACTATGCTTTTAATTCCAAATGGAATGCTTACTTCGATATGCAACATCGATTTATTCGTTATGAATTTGAAGGTGTTAATGATCAGTTAGAAACTGTTACCCAAGATGTCAACCTGAATTTCTTCAACCCCAAAGCAGGCTTGTTGTATCAAATGAATGCTCAACAGCAGTTCTACGTTTCTCATGCGATTGCTAATCGAGAACCTAATCGATCCGATTATACAGAATCTACTCCAGCGAACAGACCGGAGCATGAAACTTTATATAATACAGAATTGGGCTACAGAATGAAAACTTCAAAAGCTCATTTTGGTGCCAACTTATATCATATGCTTTATAAAAATCAGTTGGTCTTGTCCGGCGAGCTGAATGATGTAGGTGGCGCTAAAAGAATCAACGTTCCGAATAGTTATCGTCTTGGTTTAGAAGTGGATGGGCAGGTAGAATTGATTAAGAATTTAACTTTAATGGGGAATGCAACCTTAAGCCAAAATAAAATCACCTCCTCATTCACAGAATTTTTTGATGAATATGAAGGAGATAATTTTGACTGGATTGGTCAGCAAACAAAGGAAAGAAAAGATACGGATATTGCTTTATCTCCTTCATTTATTGGAGCTTTGGGATTGAACTATGTTATTCTAAATGATCCTTCTTCTAAACATTATCTGGAGGTGGGGTTACAAAGCAAATACATTGGTGAGCAGTTTATTGACAACTCCGGAGAGGATAACAATAAACTGGATGCGTACTTTTTTACGGACTTGCGAGTGGGCTATAATCTAAAGCCGAGTTTTGCTAAACGAGTTGCAGTCACTTTGTTAGTGAATAACGTTTTCAATAGTCTTTATGAAAGTAAAGCCTGGTCTTATAGATATGTTTACAATGGAGACGAATATGTGGATCAGGGTTATTATCCGCAGGCAGGGACTAACTTCTTGCTAGGGCTAGAGATTGGGTTTTAATAGAGGTAGTGACATCTGTCTATAAAAAAAGGTGGTCGCTATAAATTAGCGACCACCTTTTTTTCATACGTCCAAAAAACTCGTCTTAAAATCCCCAAGTGAATCCAATACGGAAGTCAAGTGGTTGCGCTACTACATCATCAGGAGCGAGTACATTATAAAGAACCACGAATTCGTAGCCCAATCCGCCACCACCACCGCTAAAATAACCACCACCAATGTAAAAGTTGTTGGAGATTTCTCTGGTTGTTGCTAGTTTATTGGTACCAGGTTCTATTGCTAAATCGCCAGTGGGATTTATAAGGTAGAAGGACTCATTAAGTGCAGAATACTCTGTATGGATAAAAATGGCTTGAAATATTTTTATACGCCCAAAAATCCCCGCGCCATAATTTACACTCTTACCTTTGTTTATTTGGCCAAAACGATCTCTATCTCTTATAGCGTTGTAATCAACAACAAGCCTGGGGCCAACTGAAATTTTATCGGTAAGTTTATAACCGACCATCGGTGAAATACCAATGTTAAATTGACTTCGATCATTTCCACCACCGTAACCCAAAGTGAAGCCACCCCCATACCACAATTTATCAATAAACTTCCCTCCGCTTTCATCAAAATAATCATCATCTTCGACTTGCTCTGTTTTCTTTTTCTTCTTTTTCTTTTTGCCGTATTGTGCATCGACATCTGTTACACCAACAACAAGTATGCAAGCCAATAGCAGCATCGTAATTTTCAGCATCTTTTTCATAGGGAAGTTATGTTTAGTAATATAAAAATGAAGTATTTTAACTCCAATGTAATCAGCAACTTTTTTATCTAAACGAATATTCGCTAGGGTTAGTTGGTAGAATAACGACCTAAAAATAACGGATATTTTGGAAAATGAGAGAAAATGGTAGAAGATTAATAGCTACGACACTATGGGCTAATTAAAAATGGAGGATTAAGAATTGAAAATTACCGAAGGTAAAGCGTACTTATATTGATTAATTTAAGGGGGGATTGGGTTTTGCTTCTTGCTTCGTTTCGAAATTTATTAATTATTTGGTCGCCCAAGAAACGGGATGGAAAGAAAATAGATAGTTGCATTTTTAAGTGCAAAGGGCTCTCCTGAGTTTGTGGAAGATAAGGTTATTCCACCAAACGATTAAAAGAAGGTGCCTCTTCTTTAGGGATTAGAATCAGATTTTTTTCCAGTAAAAAGTCGATCCAGGCTTTACTTCTTTTAGCAGTGGAGAAAGTGTAAAAGGATTGATTTTCATTAAGCTTTTCGTGGAACCCTAGACGAGTGGCAAAATTAAGTTCCAGTAATTTTATGATGCCATAACTGTGATAATCGCGTTTTCCACCACCACCACCTACAAATGGAGTGACAGAATCGAAACGAAGTATATTTGCAATTTTTTCATAATCCAGTTTTCCTTTTTTTGTACAAAAATCAATACCGAATTCTTTGAGGTAATGGAAGTACAATTCGTACTCTGTCATGTTATTTAGATTTCTCCGAAAAGAAATATAGGCTTGTTTGTCATTTAAATTAAAAACAGGAATACCGAAGTCACGATATAAAAAGGCCCAAGGTTCTTCCCCTAAAGTGGCGGAGAGATCTTTAAAATGCTTGGCAATGATTCCAATATCAGCATAAGAAACAGTAGAAATAATGGTTTCCTGAATTTTTGCTTTAGCTGCTATATCTGCGTTTAGATCGAAAGGAGCCAATAGCCTTTCCTCTAGGGGTTTACCGATATTTTGCAGCTGCGCCACGTGCAAAGTCGTAATCTGTTCCTCATATTCACTCATGTATTCACTTTCATCGAGATAGGTTTCAAGTGTTTGTTGAATGTAGGCAACAGTTACCAGATCGGCGTCGCCACTGTTGAGGTAAGTAGAAAACCAGGCATGCCGAAACATATTGTTATAGAAAGAACCCTTTTTCTCCATATCATAAAGATCAGCCCGCTGAATTAAGAACTTAAGCAATGTGGCCGGTTCGTTCAGTTCGAATAGTTTTGGAATATCATCGAGTTCTTTATACGAAAACTCAAAAGCTTCAAAATACTGTAAATCTGTAGCAATAGAAAGTTTAGGTTCTATGCTCAAAGAACGGATGTCCTTAGTTGGTTTTACCTTTTGAAGTGATTTTAATATGAATTCTTTATAACTGTTATCGTAATTTTGAGATTCCGTAATGAGGTTAATATCGTCAATGCCCAATTCTTCTTGCTCTTCAAGGAAGGTCATTTTTTCTTCGAAAAAACGCTTTGGCCATTTCAAATAATTCGCCTGATCTGCGCCCCATTTTTCCAGCCATGGACGGATGTCAAATATCTTATCCGTGGCTGTCATTGGATAATTGTAATTGAAGATGCTTTCCAAGATTGGAGTAACCTGATCACCCAATGTTACTGTTTTTCCTCTTTTTTGAGCGATGATTCTATCGTTTGCAGCCAATTCCATCAGTTGAGGGACACTTTCAATTGTTGGGTGTAACCTCAAATAAAAATAGAGTTTTCCTATAATCCCATTTTCCGTCTCTTCTTGGATCATTTGAATAACTTGTTTCAATTCATCAAGGGTAGGAGGGGGCAAAATCTTGATGTCTCTCTTATCAAAGTACAAAGGATCTGCAATGAAATCAGAAAAAGCATTGGCTTCCTCGCTTTCGTTAAAAGCGGCCAGTTGAGCAATCTGATTGAGAATTTGCTCATCTGTTTCCTCTTTCTGAATCAATTTTAATCGCTCTTCGAGACCTGTTTGATTAAGATCGAATTTATTGAGGTAAGTATTACAAACACCTATAACCCCAATATTTTTAAAGAGGTCTGCTTTTTTGAGGAACAAACGCAATTGTAAATTGTCCTTCAAAATTTCATCCCAATGCTTGGAGTAATAAATATCCAGGATACGACCAACAGAAAAATTATTTTCCTTGTTTTCCTGGTGGACACAGGCCCAATACTCTAGTGGCGTAATGTCATCTTTAGACAAGTGCTTAATAATCTTATTTTCTAGACTGTATCGTTCTGGTTGATCACTGGCAAGACTTAATTCACGTAGTAATCCACTTAATTTTTTATTAGGTTCATAACTGATTTCATAGCGCCTGCAAAATAGGGTCAACTCCGCCAATTGCTCCAGATATTTGTATTTGAACGGAGGAAGCG
Source organism: uncultured Saprospiraceae bacterium (assembly GCA_964508085.1). Lineage (GTDB taxonomy): Bacteria > Bacteroidota > Bacteroidia > Chitinophagales > Saprospiraceae > CALGLS01. The sequence continues at coordinate 6,545 of CAZDTI010000255.1, forward strand.
TCTGATTATAGGAGCGAAACATCTGCCGGTATTTATTGGCTAATGCTATAATTTCAGCCGGATCACCTTCAGTCAATTGCTTAAAAGAAGCCATCGCCACTGAATCGTTTCGTGAATTCAATCGACGAAACAGGCGTTCATAATGCTGTGTTTTTTCGAGTGCCTGATGCTTATTAACAAACATATCTCTGCTGGCATCCCACTCATAGTCATTGTATTTTGTGGCCCAGTAAGTGAGGAAATTCAATTTGGTTTGCCGATCATTTTTCCCCTGTCCAAGAAAAACAATAGTCCCTTCTTTGTTCTCTACGCCAAGATTGAAATGCGTTAGTTTTTGGATCCCACTTACTGCAGGTGAAAATTGGTAAGATATATCTGGATAATGGTATTCGTTTTTAAAACCTACTGCCGCCATATAAAATAATGCACGTGGGTGTGTTGTTTTTATCAGGTCATTGATGGCATTATGCACCAGCCATTCCCGTCCATTGGCAAAGCATAGGACTCGTCCAAAGTAATCCGCAATGTTTTCAAAGAAGGCAGGTCGGAAATCAAAAAGTTTTTCGTAACCGTACATTCTAATGTTATCCAAAGTGCCTAAAGAGTCGATAATGTATTGATATTGTTGGATAGCGGCTCGTTTTTTTGTTGCTTCCGGAAGAGAAATATTAGAAACCATAGCCAGATGACTAAGGGCCGTCTTTGTTTCTATTCTATTTTCCAAAAGGAGGCCTAATATAGACTCCAGGCTTCTGATGTCAGAGGTATAAACCAATGCGCTAGAAAGACTTTGATACACTGCAGGGGACCATGGTTTATCAGGAGTTTCACGAAGTTGGTCAGAAAGATCTAGCAAAAAGAGTTTTGCTTCAGGAAGATCCAATTTCCCTAAAAAGTTGATTTGCTTTCTGAGCTTTCCCTCCATTCGTTTTTGGATGGCCTCTATAATAGACTCTTCTGCTTTATGAAAAAGACTCAAGGCTTTGTCTGCGTTTAGAATATCGACAGATTCAATCTTGGTCTTTATTTTTCGTTCCTCTAAGGGGCTTAGATAAAAGTTGCCTGTTAATTCAGAAAACTGAAAATCGGTCTCATTGTCATAATAAAATTTAAGGAATTCTGATTTGGATGGCGACTTGGAAAGATCGATTTCTTCAGTCGTAAACATAGTATAGCGCTGCAAGATGTCCAAGGCTTGTTTACTTTCTTCTTTTTTATCAAGTAAACTGCCCAGATCTCGCAGACTCTTCTTTTGCCCTGAGCGAACACTGAACTCCAATTGACTGATCAAATCACCAGCTACGACAGGTGCTCGTTGTGCCCTTAGGAAAAAGGACAAACAGAGGAAAAAGAGGATATAGTAGCTTTTAATCAGTTTCATGTCAGTTCAGACCCTACGATTACAATGTTGTCCTTACCCATAAATTCTATGAAAGAAATAGAGGGGAAAGGGTAGGTTCTTTAGTCTTTTTGGTGCTTTTGATAAAAAAGGAAATCGTATTTAGTACAATGATATTAAAGTATATTACTATACCTCAGTGGGTAAATACAAGAATTGCACCGAAAAGGGGTGGAAGGACAAGGACAGTTTAGTTCTAATTTGAAATGGTTGTTTCTTTTAAATCAAAATTGCAATGAAAATCTAAATTAAAAACCAATACGCGGGAATAGCGATAGAATGTTTTGATTTTCATTCTAATTTTGATTGAGAAAGTTTGTTCGATTTAGTTTCGTATAGGGTGAACTAACAATTAAGTCTGCACTGAGCGTGAGTGTAGTCGAAGTGAACCACCAACTATTATACTCAGCACCGGATAAAAAGTGATTATGGTCTTCTCCAGCAAGGCTTTCCAAACGCTAGCTTTGCAAAAGCACTCTTATGGAGTTTAGAAAGCCAGTAGTCTGAGATTGCCTTGGTTTTCGGAACCCCGTGAGCGGGTCTTAGTCTGGCAAGGGTTCTGAAAGCCAGAAGAGGATCACTTTTTTACCCAATTTCTAGCATAACAACGAATAAAGTCTAATCCTCCACCTGCAAATCATCCGTATAATAAAGCTGTTTTTGGATGCTGATGTAATAACGATTATAGAAGTAATCAATATTCCAAAATTCAGCGCCACTGTCTTCAAAATCTTTATTAATGATCACTGGTAAGTCTGTTGCGAGGTCACTTTCAGCCATTCTCCAGGGGAGACCGAGTTGTTCCTGAGTGAAAACTTGATTGTTTACGATTTCTACAAATTTTAAAGAAGTGCCATTATTTCCAACCGGGCCGAAAGTGGTACCATTATCTGTGGAAACAAGGAATTGAGAATTATTGAAGCCCGTCAAGTAGACGTTTCCATCCTTCTCAAAGACATCTTTGATCCAGCTGGTGGCAACTTTAGCAGCGGTTCCAGCAATAGGATCAATTCGCCAGGCTCCAAACTCTGTACAAACATAAAAATTACCATTGATGAACTTAGTATTGGAAACCAGTCGAGTATCAGCAGTAAGATCAATGTCAATTCTTTTGTCTACTGTGATGCCACTGCTTTGTGTACGCTGTGCGTTAAGCCCCAGGTCCATCAGATACAAACTATGAATACTATTGGAGCCATTGGTATTGTTAAGCGTAACCAAAAGATACTTGGATTCATCCCCATTAAAAGCACCGGTAACACGAGCGAATTCCTCAAAGCTTAGGTTTTCTCCCGGGTCAATATCGTCTATATCCTTTCGGTAAATTTGTTGAGGAGCTTGTTTGGTCAAGTGCATTTCCATCAAAGGCTTCTGAACGATACTGTCGGATTGCCCAGGTCTGGAATATGCCACTTGAGCTCGCACCAAACGAATGAAAGAATACTCACCAAGTGCAGGACGGAAACCAAAGAAATTGAAAGGTAAAGCCAAATCACGTCGCTCCGTTACCTCTCCATCGATACCCAATCGAATGAATTCATCATCAGTTACGACTTTAAGTTCTGTTAAAGAACTTTTTAGATTTCGGATTGGCGTATTGGTCTCTAGGTCTAAGGGAAACCAAAGGTCAGGCTGCGATTTTGCCCGCTTATAGTGACAGGACGCCAGACAAGAAATGATAACAATGAAAATACAAAGTTTAGAAAGACGATTCATGATGTAGCTATTTTTTTAAGGGGGGCTATTTCAATAGACGGCAATAATATAGACAAATAAATGGATTGAAGGTCACTTAAATAACAACGAAAAATTAACAGTGTTAAGTGAGAGACTGTCTTGTGCCCTAAACCAATTCGCCCTCCCGTCTGCGACAGTCGGACTGGTTCCGGTCAGGCGGGTTATTCTTTGTGTCCTATTTAAAAGATGCTACAAAGTTAAGGATTATGTGGATAATAGGTTGGAGGGATTAGTACCCGAAAGGGGGTAATTTATGGCTTAGTTTAGGCTTAATTTAATCTTGAAAATCGGAATTTGATTTACTGGTTCTTAAATAAGGAAATTGATATATACGATTAAAAACTTCCGCTACTATCCTAATTATTGGTGATTGGTTCGATTACAAAACCTTCACCTCCAAAACCTTCTCCCCAGCAGCCCCCAGCCAAACCCCTCCAGTATACCAATACAACCCTTGAATCCCATGCTTAATTTTCTGCGTCGCTCGTTCATAAAACACCCCATCCCTAACCTCCCAATAACCTACAGCAGGAGGACAATTAATTTTACGATTAGAGCTACTGCTACTTAATAAAAAAGCGTTTTTGTCCCCATTAAATACAGGCTGCCCCGGTAGCACTGTTTTTCCTTTTTTAGCCCCCATTCCAATTAGCCAATATTCCGGACAAGCGAGCGGACGAAGTACTCTTATAACAAGGTGCTTACTTTTAGCGATGTAATCAACAAATTGATAATACTCATCCGCCTTATGAGTAAGCGTGATTAGGCTGTCCGCGACTTGAAGCAATAACTGCCCACCGTTTCTATTAGCCACAGTAGGGTGCCTGCTCATCTGATATTTTTCAACCGCCCAGCTACATTCATTCAAAGCATCCCACTCATCTTTTTTATAACCTTTTGATTCTGCACACATTCGAGCTATTGGATTCAACGCTTTTTCTTTGTTTAACAGATTTTTGTACACAGAAGCCGCTGCAGTCCCCATTTGAATGCTTACTTCATTAGAAAAAAGGGGCTGATTATTAGAAGCAGTGCTTTTGTCCTTACATTGACAAAATAGAAGGACCGTAAGTGTTGCTAGTAATATATTTTTCATGTGTTGAATGTTTAAACAAGTTCCTGCAAAAATAAGCATCAAAAGGTTATTTAGGCTTAAGTTGAAGACTGTTTTTACCAAATTTCGTAACCCAAGGTTCTCTTGTCTTTGGCTCAAAATAGACAAAAAGTTATTTATCTATCTGTTTTTTTCAGAATAAGTATTAATGCCATCAATTAGCTAAAGCTAAACGACTAAAGGAGAGTGCTTTAGCTAATTGATGGACTGCCTAATGACATAAATAGATTTTTGTATCATAATAGACTAACTACACCTTAAAGGGTACATAGAATTATTTCCTTTTTTCGTACCTTTAGTATTGTTAAAATTTTACAATTCTTCCCCAACAACTAAAGTATTTTCTTACTACTTTAATCATTACTCAAATCATGCAGAAATTGAGACTTACATTACTTTTTGTACTATTTGCTCTGATAGTACAAGCACAAAACAATTCCTTTGAAGGTCAATTACTCGACAATAATGACCACCCAAATTTAGAGGAAAAATTCAAATCGTATCAAATTTATCAGATTGACGCTACTTCGCTATCCCGATATATTCAGTCGGAATCAACATCTGCTCGCATTACCTTAGATTTAGGAGAGGAGCATGACTGGGATTTACTTTTAGGGCCTAGCAATATACGCTCTTCTAGTTATGAATTGAGGGTGCAGACAGAGAATGGTGTTGAAGTTGCAGCCCCAGGTCCAAATAAAGCCTTCAACGGATACGTACAGGGTGCCGGAGGAGGAATGACAGCTCTTACCGTAGATGAAAATTTTATTTATGGTTTTATCCAAAAAAACGATGAAGTCTATTACATCGAACCGCTACATTATTTAGTCGACAGTGATGCAGAAAATACTTTTGTCGTTTATGCAGAATCAGCAGTTATAAAAACGGACAAACATAAATGTGGTGCAGATGAATTAGCAGAAAATAAAGCGCACGCATTCCATCGCAAAATTCAGCTGGATGCGGAACATGATAATGATACAAGAGGAGCACTGCTAACTTGTTATGATGTTGACATTGCCCTTGCCTCCGATTTTTCAATGGTGACTAAATACGGTTCTGTAGCAGGTGCAGAAAATCATAACCTTGGGGTACTCAACAATGTAAGTACGAATTACGATGATGAATTTAACCATATGTTGACTTTCGTTGTCGTTACTCACTTCATTTCCTCTTGTGCTACTTGTGACCCTTGGTCTACTTCAACAGCTGCCGGAACCTTTCTGAACAGCTTCCGAAGCTGGGGGAATGGCGGTGGTTTTGGAGCAGGTGTTGTTTATGATGTTGCCTCTTGTTGGACGAATCGAAACTTTAACGGAGGTACCGTTGGTGTGGCCTGGCTTAATGCTATTTGTACCAGCTTCCGATACAATGTTTTGCAGGACTTTTCCAGCACTGCATGGGCATTAAGAGTTTTACAATCACATGAACTGGGACATAACTTCAATGCAAGTCACGATGCTTCAGGATCCAATTTCATCATGGCACCTGCCGTTAACAACTCCAACACTTGGTCGGCAGCCTCTGTCGCTTCTATTAACGCTCATGTGCAAAGCAGAATTAATAACGGCTGTCTGACAGCTTGTTCTTCTGGTGTCCCTCCTGTAGCCGACTTCACTTCTAATGTTCAGAGTGGATGTGCACCATTATCGGTAAGTTTTACAGACAACTCTACTGGTGCTACTGGATGGTTCTGGACCTTTGAGGGTGGTACTCCAGGAACAAGTACAGCTCAAAATCCAACGGTGGATTATTTTACGGAAGGAACCTTTGACGTAACGCTGGAAGTGTCAAATGCTTTTGGTAATGATATTGTTTCACAAAGCGATTTTATTGTTGTAGATGAC
>CAZDTI010000256.1:0-12600 GCA_964508085.1 uncultured Saprospiraceae bacterium
CCCGTGCGGCCGAAGCCACTCATGACTTCATCGTCAATCAAAAGGATGCCATATTTATCTGCTATTTCGCGTAAGCGCTTCCAGTAGAAAGGCGGATATTTGATGCAACCAGAGGAACCCGACTCTCCTTCAAAAACCATCGCCGCAATGCTGCTTGGGTTTTCAAATTTTATGATGCGTTCCAATTGTTGCAAAGCCATTTTTCCACATTCCTCCAAAGAAGAAGTGTTCCAGGGACAACGGTAAAAATAAGGATTTTCTACATGGATAAAGTTAGGAGCCGCCTGACTATCAACAGCGTGTTTACGTGGATCTCCTCCGGCGGACATGGCACCATAGGTCGCGCCATGGTAAGAGCGATACTGCGCGATGATTTTGCTACGCCCGGTATAAATACGGGCTATTTTTATTGCATTTTCAACGGCCTCAGAACCGCCTAAGGTGAAAAAGGTTTTGGTCAAATTTCCGGGGGTAATGTCGGCAATAAATTTACCCAGGTCTCCTCTGACCTGCGTCGCCATTCCCGGGTAGGCATAGCTCACTTGTTGCATTTGTCGCATGACCGCATCGGTCACCCGCTGATTGCCATGACCAATATTGACATTCATGAGCTGCGCCGTAAAGTCGATGTATTTTTTACCTGCGCGATCCTGAAGATAAACCCCTTTTGCGCTTTCCACATTGACGGGGTTTAAACCACCTTGTTTGGACCAGGAGAAGAGTGTAAAGTCTTTGTTATCCTGTACGATTTGTTGCTGATGGGTTTGCGTTGAATTCATAAATTATTTTTTGAAGTATTGAGTCCATTTCGAAAAATTAGAAGGAGGGTCAATTTGTTATATCTTTGAGTTTTATAGCGTTCAAATTAGAACAGGACTCGTTTGCGGAAGGCACTTTTTTGCGGATTTTAAACACATAGGCCTGTCCTGAGCTTGTCGAATGGGCACATAGAACACATAGTCCACTAACGCAAAAGCCCGCCCGTTCCGGTTCGGACTGGTTCACATAGTGAAAAGCTTTCCTCCACAAGGTCGGAATGACACGCTTCGCTGCTTTTCTTACATAGTTCACAAAGAAATGCGATCACGAAACTTTGTTTCCGACGTTCGAGAGGACCGTCCATCGTTAACCATAAAACCGTCTACCGTCTTTAGCTCATCCAATTCGTCTTATCCTCTGGGTTCCATTTTGTTGTCGTTTTTTTGTTTTGTGTCCAGAATTCGATAGAGCTGCGGCCGGTGATATCGCCCACTCCGAATTTAGAATCATTCCAACCGCCGAAAGAAAAAGGTTCTCTGGGAACTGGTACGCCGATGTTTACACCAACCATTCCGGCACTCGCTTTATCCATGACACGGCGAGCAAGTCCTCCACTTTGGGTGAAGACGGCTGCGGCGTTTCCATAATCAGAAGCGTTTTCAATGCCGATGGCTTCGTCGAGGTCTTTGGCGCGGATGATGGAAATGACGGGGCCGAAAATTTCTTCTTTAGCCACTTTCATATCTGGCGTAACGTGATCGAGAATGGTGGGGCCGACATAGAATCCATCCTCTTTTCCAGGGATGCTGGTGTTCCGACCATCGAGTAATATTTTAGCGCCTTGTTGTTCGGCTTCCGTGATGTATCCTTCGATTCTTTCTTTGGCTTCTTTGCTGATGACCGAACCGAGGTTTTCGCCCGGTACGATGAGCTTGGCTTCGTCTACCATTTTGTCGATGATGTGCTGAACGGCATCCACGCCAACCATTACAGCGGCAGCCATGCATCGTTGTCCGGCGCAACCCGCCATAGATGCAACCACATTGTTAGCAGTCATTTGTGGATGGGCATCGGGGAGTACCAATAAGTGATTTTTGGCGCCACCAAGTGCTACGCAACGTTGTAGATTAGAAGAAGAGCGGCGATAGACAATTTTGGCGACTCTGGTAGAACCTACGAAAGAAACCGCTTTGATTTCCTCGTTGTCACAAATAGCCTCGACCACTTCTTTACCTCCGTTGACGACATTGAAAACGCCATCTGGCAATCCGGCTTCTTTGAGCAATTCGGCCATGCGCATAACACTCAAAGGAACCAATTCGGAAGGTTTGAGTACCATGGTATTTCCGAGTACCAATGCATTGGGGACGGTCCAGTGGGGAACCATATTTGGAAAATTGAATGGGGTGATGGAAGCCACTACACCAAGCGGTTTGCGCTCAATGCGGCACTCCACTCCGCGACTGACTTCCTGGACTTCATTGGTTACAATCTGCGGCATGGAGACGGCAAATTCGCAAAGCTCCATGCTTTTCATGACTTCCGCTCTTGCTTCCGAATGTGTTTTTCCGTTTTCTATGTGGACCAGTTCGGTCAGTTCTTCCATGTGCTTTTCGAGCAAGCTCCGGTATTTGAAAAACACCTGTATTCGTTCTTTAAGGGTCAAAGCAGACCAGGCCGGAAAGGCGTTTTTGGCGGCTTGGACGGCTTTGTCTACATCAGCTGTAGAACTTAGAGGAAGGGTAGAAATAATGCTTCCGTCTAGTGGACTGATGACATTCATTTCTTGTTGTCCATTGCGATCAAATTGACCGTTGATGAAGTTTTTTACACTGGGTTGTATGGTGGTGGTTGCCATGATATTTATTTAGTAGTATGGAAAGAGTTGAGGTTTGTTTTTTGAATTTAATTTGGTAAACACTGGATAAGGTAAGAATACTTTATGAATTTTAGTGATGTTTGTGTTGTATTCTGTTGTATTTGTGGGGTTTACGATATATTGTTTTGTTGGGTTTTAACGGTTTTTTTGGGCTGTTGTTGCATGATTTGTAGAATAAGGGAGTTGGTCTAGTTAGGGCATTGAGATTGGAGTGGAAGGTGTTTAATAGTAGATTGTTGGGAAGGGGATAGGGTCTGATGCGGATAGGGTCTTAGAAGGTTTTTTGGTGTTTTGGTGGAACAAAGTCTACTTTCTCCGTGTGCGCTTGGAAAATGTTCTGGAGGTTGCTAGTTGTCGAAACGAAATAACAATATAAATACAAACGTATACATTGCAGAATTTTTGACCAGAACGGAGGGTATTTACAGGACGAGTGTAGGGTAGCGGTGTTGTGAGCGATAGCAGAATCTATATACTTTACTAGAGCTCAGAGTGTCTATAAGATATCGAAATAATTCATTAACTTTGAAAGGCTTTTGATGATTAAAATAACTACATACAAGTAGCTATTTATCCTTGGCTCAAGAGTATTGTTAGCATGAAGAAATGTAAAAAATTAAAGCTCTTTTTATTTAGACCCTCTTTATTTACACTATAAAAACAAATAATAATATGACTCACCATTTTAACCGACTTGTCTATTTTTTCTTATGTATTCTTCTCAGTTTTTTAGTTGCCTCCTGTTCTAAAAAAAGCTATCCATTGTATTCTAAAGTCAACTATGAGCCTATTCCAAAAATAGAATTGAAACATTATAAATCTCCACAGCTAAGGCCCAATCAAGATTCCTCTTTATCGCTTGGGATCTCAATTGCTGGTGGTGGTTCCAGAGCTCAGTATTTTGGTACGGGAGTGCTTATTGGTTTGGATGAGATTAAAAACACAAAAGCTAATGCGAATTCCTTCCTTAACGAGATTGATTATTTTTCAACAGTATCTGGAGGTGGATTCGCCGCAGGGTATTATTTAGCAGTGAGAAAAATTGGCGTTCTTAATGGTGTACATGCAAACTATTATGATTTATGGAAATATAAACTTGGCCAAGGAAAAAATGATGAACTAGAGGAGTATCTATGGTTGAAAGCGAAAGGTAACCTTGGTATGTTAATTAGGTTTTGGCGTTATGAAAGAAATTTGTATAGAAAGTCCTATGTATCTATTATTGATAAAGAATTGCTTCAAAGAACGAAGGAATATCCTCCTAACTCTGATATTCATATTAAAAGAATATATCTAAAAGACTTCTTTGTTTCTCTTGATTCAACTCACCTTGATGTTAAACATCCAATGTTTATTACTAATGGGACGATCTATAATAATGGAGAACGCTTACCTTTTATGCCCCATATAATTAACTCCTTAAAGTTAACGGGCTCTTACCTTCCTCGAGAATCAAAACCATTTGAAAATTTGGAAAATGGTTATGGCCTTCCCTTGTCTTATGCTATAACGGGAAGTGCTGCGTTTCCAGGAGTTTTACCTATGTTGAAATTCAAGACGGACGATCCGAATAGGCGGGTTCTCCGGGTTATAGATGGTGGGACGGTTGATAATTTGGGTTTTGTTACACTATTCGAGACCTTGAAATTAGAGCCTTGCGATCCGTCTAAAAAAAGAGCTTTAATTGTAGATTGTAGTGGTTTGGGCAAGGATATACAACTTCAGAAAAATGATAAGCTAAGTTTACTCAAATTAACAGAGAAAGCGCTTCTATATACACTAGAAACTAAGCGGGTTTATTCAGATACTGATATTTCTATTCATGCAAAATATTACAATTTAGAGGAAAAAGACAATATAGTAAAAATTGGATTTTTAACTATAAAAAATAAATTGTTCGCTATGGAGCGTAGCGCTGAAGTAGAGGAGTTAGATAAATATAAAAAATGTGTGAAAGACTTGGAAGATTTCAATAAAAAAACCAAGGATAAAAAGAAAAAAGGAAATAAAAGCGCTTTTGCTCGGTTTGTGAAAAATTTAAATGACTCGGGGGAATTTGGTACTGTTACAACAACAAATGTTGCATTAATTCCAACAGAAAAATTTTCAAAGTTTAGCCTGTCACAGGTGTTTTATATTTTTGAACTTTCGGCTCAAGTGAAAACAAAAATTAAAATTTATCCTGCGGAAAAACAAATGCTTATTCTTGCTGGGCGCTATGCTGTTTATCTAGAACGAATGAGAATTAAAAATTTACTGAGGTAGTTCTTGACTTATAATGGGGGCTATTGTAATAAATTTCAAGGCGTTATTTTAAGAAGAACCCTTTACTCGAAATTAAATAACTTTATTTTTATAATTGATAAAAAAAGCTGTTATGACAAAAATAATTTTCACATCTTGTATACGATATGAAGCATTCAAAAATCAGCCTGAATGGAAGGATATATCTAATCAAAATCCAGATTATCTATTTTTATTAGGAGATACAATTTATATGGATTATGGCATAAAACCATTTAGCAAAGAACCAATAGGAGCGCCCGAAAAATATTCAAATGCTAAGTTTGAGAAACTTATGAAAAAGAAGTACTCTAACCAATTTGAAAAAGTTCCTGAATTTAGAAAGTTAGTTAAAGATATGAGGAAGAAAAATGGATTCTATGCAATTTGGGATGATCATGACTTCGCGTGGGATAATTCAAAAGGAAGCAAAGTATCCTTAAAGAAAAAAAATATTTCACGTTCATTATTCCATAAATATACGGACTGTTCAACAAATAAGCCTCATGTTTATTATCATGTAGATTTACCATCAGCAAGGGCAATATTTATTGACAATCGAACAGACGCTGAAGAAAAAGGAAATAACAATAAATTAATCAGTGACCTCCAATTTGATTTTTTAGCAGAAAAACTAAATCATAATCTTAAATATACTTTAATTTGTGGAGGCCTAACACTTACCAGCGGGAACGAAAACTGGGGGAATTACTCATCCCAGCTTAAAAAATTATGTCGACTACTCCAGCATAAAAAAAATGTTATCTTTTTAGGTGGAGACATTCATCAAAATAAATTCGTCAAGCCCAAAAAAATAAAGAAGCTAGGTATAAGTACTCCAGTACAACTAATTTCATCGGGAATGCAAGTTAATTATGCAGGCTTAGGAATCCCACTAGATGACCAACACAATTGGGGGATGTTAGAATTAAGAAAGAAAAGGGTAAATGTCTCATTTTATAATAAAAATGGATTACAGGTAAGGAAGTCAAAGAAAGCTAATAAATGGTTTCAAGATTTTTTTTAATGTCGAATACATAACTTGAATATAAGAAGCTGAATCTCCAATAATATATTGAGTAGACCCGCTGACACAAAGTCTACCCACTCCGTTTTCATTCGGTAAATGCTCCGCTTTCCTTTATTTGCTATCGAAAGTATAACAATATAAATACAAAATATTCGACCAAAACGAATTGAGCTTCTTAACAGAGAGGCTACAGGCTGTTTCGGTTAAATGCTGGAATATTTACTGGGCGTACGTAGGATATTTATTGTTATTAAATCGTGTTTTAGGGAACAGGTTTAACATACAAATTTAAAAAGTAAATTCATATGATTAGAATAATGTTTGCGATTTTAATAAGTATCACAACTATATCTTATGGAAATAGTCAAGATACAAAACCGTTAATCGAACAAAAAGCTTTATTTAGTTTGCTAGATACTCTATTTAAAGATTTTGATTGTCCTAATATTTGTAAAGTATACTTCGACGGTAAAATTAGAATTATAGAACGGTGCGATAACTCAGTTAAGGAGTTTGTTCTTAATCATTTTTTTATTTATCCAACAGATTTTAGTACGGAGGAAACAATACACTACAGTTCATTTTTGACTAGTGGATCTCTTGACATGGATTCAGTAGTAGTCGATATTTTTGATAAAGTAGAATTCCCTAAAATGGATACAGCTGGCCTAGCGTTCAAAGATCTATTTTATAAGACAAAATATGAGAACATAAAATTCATCAATCAAGATATTCCTTATGACAGAAATGGAAATGATACTTATGAAAAGGCATTCAAATTAAGAGTCATGGGGCGTGTTAAATATGGAAAAGATTGGTATGTAAACATCTACATGAATAACATAAAAAGCCCATCAGGATATCAAGGAATTGTAAAGTTTGATTCCAAAATGAACATGATTGAAATAAAAATTTTACAATGGATAGGTTGAAAATGGAACGTCTCACTCGGTAAATACTCTTGCATTTAACCGAATGCTTCGCTGGCCTCAGTCCATTAAAACCAAATAACAATAAAACCACAAAAAATACACATTACAAAAAAAAATCTTCTACCAAAACGAATCGAGCTTCTTAACAGCTCGCGTAACAGAATGACCAAAGATCAGTCCTGTTAAACACTAAAACTCATTACTCTCGAAATCCTTCAACATGGCCATTGCTTCTTCAGATCCTGAAATCTGTATGGCAAAGCCATTATCAAAAGGCAATATTGATAGGTCAAATTTAAAAAAAGGACAGCAAGCTTTTTCCTTTAAGATGAACTCAATGGCATCAGCTAACAATAGTTTATCATCTGAAAAGTAATATGCAATTCCATTTGGCATTTCCTTTTTTGCATTGACTTTCGAAAATATTTTCTCTTTCAAAAGTTTCTTCCTTTCTAAAAGATCATCATCCGTTAAAGTACATTGAACAGCCCCTTTAAACATTTGCATATGATCTTCCCATGCAATTGGACTAAAGTTAGTGTTATTTACTCCTTCCGAAAACTTGTTAAAATAATACCCGGAAAAGAGAAAGATAGCAAGGAGAACCCACCCGAGGCTCAGAACAAAAATGGAGACCTTATTTTTCATATTCATAGATTTGAGGCTGATGAAATTTAAACAGTCTTACAAAGATAAACCATGGTCAAATAAAATTGTAACTTAGTATTTCATTTTAGTGACCATATCTGTACTGCCTGTGCTATCTCAAATCTAAATCGCTTAAAAATGAAAATTAAACTACTCTTCTTGCTTTGCATCATTTCTACTCAATGTTCTGCTCAAAACTGGTATCCGCTAGGAGAGGGGACTGGTATTGGCTTTGGTGTTCGTGAGCTTTTTGAATTTAACAATAAACTTTTTATCGGTGGAGAATTTAATTTTGTAGACGGTAGACCTACTTCTGGAGTTGCCTATTGGAATGATATGAATTGGATTCCAATTAGGGCTTCAGATAGTATAGTTGGCCTTTCAATCAGAAGTTTTAGTACCTATCAAGGAGAATTATATGGATTTACTGCGTATTTACCTCCATTAGCGCCAATTAGTATTGTTGAAGTTACCGCGAGATTGGTAAAGTACAACGAGGAGGAGAATAATTGGATTATTGTTCCAAACGCTAAAGCAAAGCGAATCCGAGAAGATGGGACTGGTGGTTCTGGATTTATTACTGATGCAATAGCATACGAAAATGAATTGTATGTTATCGGTAGTTTCGATGAAATAGGTGGACAAGCAATCAAGAATATCGCAAAATGGAATGGGTCCGTTTGGTCGCCACTTTTGGGAAGTGATTCTTCAACGGTTCAGTTTAGCAGGCTCACAAAAATGATTGTATACAATGAGGAGCTAATTATTTGCGGGACAACGGAGAGTAATAATGGAGAATCGTATAATAATATAGCAAGCTGGAATAATACAAAATGGAGTAACCTTAACGGTGGTTTATTATACAATGCTAATGGAGCGCCGCAATTTGATGATATAGAAATTTTCCAAGGAGCGCTTTATGTAGCTGGAGCAGGTTCTAAAGTTAGCGAAAATGGTAAGGGATATTTATTAAATAAATGGAATGGATCCTTTTGGGAAGGAGTTGCTGGGTTTGAACAAGAGGAGCCCGCTTTTTTGACTAACCGAGTTACCGCTTTAAAAACTTTCGGAGATATTTTAGTTCTAGCAGGAAATGGATCTGGTCAAATTATTTTATACAATGGAAATACGATTGGAAAAATTGACGAAGAGTTGAATAGCATTTCCTTTGAAAATAGTATAGTTAAATCCTTTGAAATACTAAATAACCAACTTTATGCCGCTGGAAATTTTTTTAAAGGAGTAGCAAGATTGGGGAGTTTAGTTAATAAGGATAGTAGTGAAGTAAAAACAGTTTGTACGCTATTTCCCAACCCTACTTCTGGGACTTTTATGCTAAGCTATAATCTGAAAGAAAATAGTGGAATTAAAATTAGCATCTATGATATCACTGGGAAAATTTTATTAAAAGAAGCTTACAATGACGTAAAAGGTAGTTACCTTAGAAGTTTAGATATATCAGGACTTC
This sequence comes from uncultured Saprospiraceae bacterium, assembly GCA_964508085.1. Lineage (GTDB taxonomy): Bacteria > Bacteroidota > Bacteroidia > Chitinophagales > Saprospiraceae > CALGLS01. The sequence continues at coordinate 9,000 of CAZDTI010000256.1, forward strand.
CTAAGGGGAGTTATATGGTTAATGTGCTGTCAAAAGAATTTAATGAGACGGAAATATTGATTTTGAAATAGCTGGAATTAATGCTAAAACGTGGAACTGATTTTGCCCCGCTGACACAATGTCTACCCACTCCGTGTTCATTCGGTAAATGCTCCGTTTTCCTTTAGTTGTTATCGAAAATGTAACAATATAAATACAAAATATTCGACTAAAACGAATTGAGCTTCTTAATAGAGAAGCCGCGGGCTGGTTCGGTTAAATGCTGGAGCATTTACCAAGTGAAGGTAGGGCAGAGTTAGTGCGAGCGGATTAAAATAGAACCCTGAGTAGCTTCGATACAGCAGATGGCTACTCGTTCTCACCAAGCAGAAAAAAGAAAAGTAATGGAAAAATACAAATGTGAAAAATGTGGAAAAATCATGTAATTTATAGAAGTATGGATGTTCCGTTGCCAAGAATCATATCAGAGATGTCTGAGGAAGAAAGAGAAGAACGGGTTAAAGAATTCAGAGGTTTTCTTAATGTAGATGATGGTTTATTATATGCAAATGGCTGGGTAAATGTTGAAGTAGAAAATTATGATTTTCCATTTTACTCTTGGAAGACCTGGAGTTCGATTTCAAGAAAAAAGTTTTTAGAAAACCTCGAAGAATTTAGCACTGGAAAAGTAATTGAGTTTAGCGGAAAGTTAGAAGAAGAACTTCTCTTTTATCCAAATTCTAAAGGCTTAAAAACCAAAACATTAATTCAATTAACAAATGAAGGTATAATCGTCGAAATTATTGCAGATGAGGAAAGTGAATTAAAAGAAGACCAATCAAAGGCGATAACAGAAAAAAGGATGATTGAAATTATGCAGGTTCTTCATCATAATCCTAGAAGAGAAGAAAGGCAAGATTTTGAAAAACCGTTTAAGCAAAGATTTTTAGAAGAAATAACAAACGCCGAAAAGGAATACATAGCCAATAAAAAAGATTTTGTAATCAACCTGAGCACAGGAATGGTTCTGCTTCAAATAGTAAGTAATAAAATGCTGGAGACAAATCGTATCAAGAAAAGAGGGTTTGGATTGCATTTATCATTTGATGAAGCCCTTGAAGAAAGCATAGTAGAAATTGCTAAGTTTAAAAGTAAGGAATACTCAAAAGAATTTGATTACCACAATTTAGATGGAATTCCGACTTATCAAATAGACCTAGGAATAGATAAGAAACGACTTGAAAAATTAGTGAACAATATTGTGTCCGATGTTTACGAAGAAGAAATAGAAACAATTGAAGTAGATAGTTTTAAAATGTAAGAGAAGGCTCCGCTTTCACAAAGTCTACCCGCTACAAATGGCTATGAGCCAAATAAAATGAAAGAAAAAACAATCAAAATACTTTTTCCAATCCTCCTAACAATCACCCTGTTCTCCTTATGGGCAGGCTTTGCCTTACTGGTCGTAAATAAATTATTCTATAAGGACTTACCCGGATATACTATTGGACGAATTTGCATTTGGGAATTTGTCGCTTTAGCTGTTGCGGCTTTCATTGCAAAGGGTTTGATCAATAAATGGGGAAACGTAGCCATTAAAGAATTTCAAAACAAGCAGTTGCTAACAATGAATCCGAAGTTTGGAATTTACTTTGGCGTTTATTTTTTGATTGCAATTGTGGTGGGGATATGGCAATTCTGGATTTTCAGTCAGAAGTTTTAATATATAGGAGGTGAGGGCGGTTTTGGAGTTATGCGGATAGATGTGTTTAAAGCAATCAGGAATAAAAATTGCAATTTAAAGACTTTTAAGTAGTTTTTAAATGGATTAGTTTAAATGAAACGGTACCTATTATTATTGACATTTTTCATGTCAGGTAATTTATTTGCTCAACAAGATACAACAGAAAGTAAGAAGTTATCTTTTACAGGGGATTTTCGATTTCGAATAGAACAAGATTGGAACGCTCAAGATCAAAATGGAGTAAAAAAAGATGACAGAGGCAGGCTCCGGTATAGGTTTAGATTTGGATTGAATTATTCGATTGACAAACAATCCTCTTTTGGAGGCAGACTAAGAAGTGGAAACATAAATGATCAGCAGGGACCCCATGTGACAATTGGTGGAAATCAAGGAGGATTTGAATTGGTAAGTATCGGTCTTGAAAAACTGTTTTATCAATATAAGAATAAGAAGTTTACTGGTTGGATAGGAAAAAAATCAATCCCATTGTTTAAGCTAAATGAGATTTTTTGGAATGATAATGTGTTTCCAGAAGGAGTTGGAATAAAGTACAATACAGGATTGAGGAACCGAGAATTTCTGAATGACATATCAATTAGTGCAGGGCACTTTATCATTAAATCAGGAAATAAGAATTTTTCAGCAGATAGCTATTTACAGATTATCCAATTCAGTTCAAGTTTTAAAGAAAGAGTGAAAATATTTCCAGGTTTTTACCATTTCAAAAGAGTAGGGAACTATCCAGACAATAAGCATACATTTGAAATAGATTATTCAATATTCCACTTAGGAAGTCAGATTATAGTTGATAAAAAGAGAAAGATTAAATTGGGCTTAGAGTATTACAATAACTTTCAAGATTATTCCCGAATCGATTCCATATCCAGTGATTTAAAAGATGAAACAATGGGGATAGTTTTAAGTGCAGAATACGGAGTTATGAAAAACAAAGGTGATTGGTTGTTTTATATTTCATATGCCAATATTCAAAAATATTCGATTGTAGACTATTTCGCACAAAATGATTGGAGTAGATGGGATTACTCATCAATTGGAGCAAGTGGTTCAAGAATTTCAAATTTTCAAGGAATTGAAGTAAAAATTGGATATGCCTTAAAAGAAAATTTTAATCTAAACTTGAGGACCTATTTTGTGGAGCAATTAGTTAAAGTCGGTGAGGTAAAAGAAAATGGAAGTAGAATGAGATTAGATTTGAACATTGGGTTCTAAGGGACTCAGGCTCGATAACTGTCCAATTTGGCTGGAAACCATTTCAGCGCTCTTTCTTAAAAAAAGTTCAAAGTAACTCGCTACCAGCCCACCTAGGAATTGACGACTCCATTAATGTAGCCCTACCCCTTTGAAATATCCCAACTAAGCCGTAACTTTAGTTTCATTACAAAACTTAATCCACCACAGACATGAAAAAATTATTCCTTTTATCCGCTTTGATTTCATTTACCATTTTTACTTCTTGCAATAAGGAGGAGCTAGAAGATGGTTTTGTTCCTGCCGATGAAGAGTTGGTAAATGATATTGCTCCTGTGGAAGAAGAGGAGGCAACTTACCAGGCTGAAAAGTATGGTGACACCCCTGCAGGACGAGCAGATTTTACGGTCAACAACGAAGACAATACTTTATTGGAAACCGATGACTTATTGCTGACCAATAACTCGGTCAATGCCGTTTCCTACCTTTGGGAATTTGGTAATGGCGACACCTCTACAGAAGCTAATCCAATTTACAATAATTACAAGATGCACGGAAACCGTATCGTCACCTTGACTGTTACCGACGCGCTTGGCACCAAACATAAGGTAAGCCAAGATGTTACTGTGCTTTGCATCTTTGGAGGAGCACCTCATGAATTTTAAACAG
>CAZDTI010000257.1:0-12572 GCA_964508085.1 uncultured Saprospiraceae bacterium
TTGGGCTTTTCCAGAAATGATTGAACGGGCTTCTCGAAATAATGTATCTTTGATGCCAGGAGACATAATTGGTTCTGGAACAGTAGGGTGGGGCTGTTTGGTAGAAAATAAATTTTCTGTACATCGACCTTTAGAGGCAAACGATGTGGTGGAGTTAGAGATTGAAGGAATTGGTGTGCTGAGAAATACGGTTTGTTAACAGCAATTCTCACTTTGGGTTCGAATAGCTGTAGTTGTCAGTTATTTATGTCTCATCCCTAAGTTCCAACAGATTCTCTTTCTTCCAGCCATGCAGATAACCGAACATGAAAGCATGAGTAAAGATGTTACCGGTTATTATGTACACTTTAGTGATGAAATATTTGCCAATTCAGTGCATAGTCATTTCTTAAATACTTTTCCATTTTTACAGTTTTCGTCTAATCCGATTATTAATATCTCAGAAGAATCAATAGCTCCGATTTTAAATATATTTATGCGCTTGGAAGAACTAGGAGCTAAAAATAATAAAGAAAATGTGGAGTTGATTGGTCGATATATTTTGACATTATTAACAGAGGCTAAACGAGTAATGGTTCCTGAAAAGAAAGTGGTTAAAAATAGCGCAGCAGAAATTACTCAGCAATATAAAAATGCATTGGCTAAAAATATTTATCAGTATAAATCAGTAAAAGAGTATGCTGATTTATTGCACATTACCCCTAATCACCTTAATAAATGTGTCAAAAACACGATCAATATTACTGCTCATAATTTGTTAAACCAAATGGTGATACTGGAAGCAAAGTCCCTTCTAAAATATACCTCTCTTCAAATTTCTGAAATTGCAGAAAAATTATGTGATCAAACTCCCAGTAATTTCTCCCGATTCTTCAAAAATCAAACAGGAATTTCACCAAAGGAATATATCAATTTGTAAATTGATTGTCATTGAATAGTTTTAGGTTTTTTTTGAATAATGTTCAACGCTGTATTCTATGTAGATTTACATTAAGTTGAATAACAAACTTTGGTTATTACTTCTACTATCCAATAAGGTTTAGATTCATACTTTATAAACTTATTTGAAATAGTAATTTGTAATTTACAAACAACAAAATTATCTCTTTATGGTAACGTATTTAAAAAAGGGCGTCACTTCTCAAGATAGAAATGATGCCGATGCTAGAGTCAAATCTGCTGTTGAATCCATACTCGCAGATGTAACTGCAACCGGAGATGAAGCCGTTAGAGCTTACTCCGAAAAATTTGATAAATGGTCTCCTGAAAGTTTTAAATTATCGGAGGAGCAAATCAAAAACATCATCGCAGGTCTCTCTCCTCAAGTTATATCAGACATTAAATTTGCGCAAACACAAATTCGAAATTTCGCAGAAATTCAAAAAGCTTCTCTACACGATGTTGAAGTAGAAACCCTTCCTGGTGTTTTCTTAGGACATCGAAATATTCCTGTTAATTCTGTTGGTTGTTACATCCCTGGAGGTCGTTACCCGATGGTGGCATCTGCGCATATGAGTGTGCTGACTGCAAAAGTTGCAGGGGTGAAAAGAGTAATTGCTTGTACCCCTCCGATTAAGGGGGAAATTCCTCAAGAAACAGTAGCCGCAATGGCTATGGCGGGAGCAGATGAAATATATATACTGGGTGGTGTTCAAGCCATTTCCATGATGGCATTGGGAACCAAAACCGTCGAAAGAGTAGACATGATTGTTGGCCCTGGAAATGCCTACGTGGCAGAAGCCAAACGGCAACTTTTCGGAAAGGTAGGAATAGATCTTTTTGCCGGACCAACGGAGACACTTGTTATCGCAGATGATACCTCTGATGTAGAAATATGTGCAACGGATTTATTAGGTCAGGCGGAACATGGACCAAATTCTCCAGCCGTTCTATTGACTTCCAGTAAAACCATCGCAGAAAATATTGAGGCAGAAATACAAAAACAATTATTGGTTTTACCAACTGCTGATATTGCTTCCGTAGCCTGGAAAGATTATGGACAAGTTATCTTGGTGGATACGGAAGACGAACTAATTGCAGAAGCGGATCGCATCGCCTCTGAACACGTGCAAGTGATGACGGCCAACCCTCGACGGTTTCTAAAAGAGATGACCAATTACGGTGCATTATTTTTGGGAGAAAAAACCAATGTCGCTTACGGCGATAAGGTGATTGGAACAAATCATACCCTTCCAACCAGAGAAGCTTGTAGATATACAGGAGGTTTATGGGTTGGGAAATTTATCAAAACTTGTACCTATCAAGAAATCCGAACAGAAGAAGCCAGTAAAATGATTGGGGAATATTGCTCTCGTCTTTGTGCCATAGAAAATTTTTCCGGGCATCAAAAACAAGCGGATATTCGAGTAGAAAGATACTCAAAAGCAACCACCACCTAAGATGAAAGTAGCATTAGTAACAGGAGGAGCAGGTGGTATCGGGTCTGCTATATCAAGGAAATTTGCAGCCAATGGCTATGCTGTAATAGTCACCTATAACAGCAATGAGGAAAAGGCAAAACAACTGGTCAATGAAATGGGTGGTGAAAAACATTCCTACTATCAGGCCTCTGTAAATGACAGTGCTAACTTGAGAAAATTAGCCCAGCAGGTCGCAGAAAAATACGGGAAATTAGAAGTACTCGTCAATAATGCCGGAATTACAACACCGGTACCGCATGAAGATTTAGACGGCTTGACGGATGAGTGGATAGACCGAATTATGCAGACCAATTTCCGAGGGAGTTTCGCCATGATTCGAGCCTTTAAAAATCTCTTACAAAAAGGAGCACAGCCAGAAGTGCCAAGTCTGGTCGCAAATATTTCTTCAATAGCGGCAAAAACAGGAATAGGAAGTAACGTAGCTTATTGTGCCTCCAAAGCAGCCATCGATTCGATGGGGCGATCTTTGGGGAGAGCCCTGGCGCCAGAGATAAGGGTGGTATCCGTCAGTCCGGGATGGGTTTTGGGAGAATATGCAAAAAAAATGGACCAGAGCTTCATACAACAGCAGATGGATCTTACCCCTCAAGCACGTTTAGCCAAACCGGAAGACGTAGCAAACGCTGTTTTTGCATTAACAGATACCTTAAGTTTCACTACAGGGTCCGTTATTCCAGTAGATGGTGGAAGGCCATTGAAATAAAAATAAAAGATCAATATGAGATTTAAGGACAAGGTTTGTTTAGTGAGTGGTGCTGCCTCTGGCATTGGCCGGGCAACGGCTCTGGCATTTGCGGCTGAAGGCGGCAAGGTGGTTTTAGCAGATGTTTCTGATGCGGTTGCAGAAGTGGCAAAAGGCATCAATGACAATGGGGGAGTGGCCGTTTACACAAAGTGTGATCTGTCAGACTGGACACAGATTCAAAATCTGGTGGCCTTTGCAGTATCTTCTTTCGGAAGACTGGATTGTGCCGTTAACACCGCTGGAATATCTGGCGACGTTTCCTTACCAACTCATGAGTATCCACTAGCGGGATGGGAAAAGCAAATGGCCATAAACTTGACAGGACCTTGGTATTTCCTGAAAGCCACTACCGGCCAAATGCTCAAAAATGGAGGAGGTTCTATCGTACTGGTAGGTTCCGCAGCAGGACTGAGGGGCCACGTGAACAATAGCCCTTATGCCGCTGCTAAGCATGGTGTAATCGGCATTACAAGAACCGCTGCTTTAGAATATGCTACTGACAACATCCGCGTCAATTGTATTTGTCCTACCGCAATTGAAACCCCTATGCTGATGCATGGAAGACGAAATCTGGCAGAGGACCCCGAAGGTTTAGAAGCGGCCAAAAATTATCAGGCCATGAAACGTATGGGGCAGCCCGAAGAAGTCGCACAAGTGAATTTATGGCTGTGTTCTGATCAAGCTTCTTTCATTACTGGTAGAGATTTGCCGGTGGATGGTGGGGCGTTGATTAAATAAATAGAGTAGGTGACGAATTCACTGTTGGATCAGAAAAAACACTGACTCTGACATTGACACTGACTGTCCCCAATACGCATATTGTAGGTACGGTCGCAGGAAGTCAGAGTCAGAGTCAGAGTCAGAGTCAGAGTCAGAAAAATTTCAAATAAAAAATTAGATGGACAATAAAATCAGAAGAGTCGTAACAGGTCATACGCCAGAGGGAAAGGCCATCTATACCAGCGACGAAGTGTTCGAGACCACATTAATTCCAACGGGTGATGCAGAGTTCTCTTTGATATGGACGACAGAATCTGTTCCTGCAGATCTCAATGACGCAACAGATGGCAGACTCCGAGAAGCTGGAACAACGCTACATGGAGGTTCTGTAATTAGAGTGGTAGATATGTTACCGGGTGCTCATTCTCCTTTTCATCGGTCGAGTAGTATAGATTATGGAATAGTAATGAGCGGAGAGATAGAATTAGAATTGGATGATGGCGTGAAAAAAACAATAGGTGCTGGGGCTATCATTGTTCAGCAAGGTACGATACACCTCTGGCGCAACCCAAGTACCACAGAAAAATGTCGGATCATTTTTGTCCTGACGGAAGCAAAACCTTTTTTGGTAAATGGGAAGCCTTTGGAGGATGCGATGGAATCGGTATAGAGGTTTTGGGGAGATAGGTGGATGGGTAGATGGGTAGATGGGTTTTTCCTTCTTTCGCGTTTCTTTACGTTAGAAGGAAGCCCATCCACCTATCTACCCATCAACCCATCTACCCAAATAAACAGTCAAAACGTAGAGAACTTTGTTTTACAATAAAAAAAAGAATTCCTTAAAAACAATTCAAAAATGGTACTTGAAATAGCTAATATTATAATAAAGCAAGGACAAAACAAAGACTTCGAACAGCGCTTAGAACAAGCACAGGAAGTCCTTATGAAAGCGACGGGTTATATCAAGCATCATTTTCATCAGTGTATGGAAAATGAGCGGAAGTATGTATTGTTGATCGAGTGGGAATCGCTGGAAGCACATACCGTAGGATTTAGAGAATCTCCCTTGTTTCAAGATTGGAGAGCATTGATTGGAAAATATTTTGATGGAACGCCTGTAGTGGAGCATTATGAGTTGAAGTTGCCTTTAAGTTAAGATGCATCGCAAGAGGAATTTATGAAAAGCGATTGCAGATGACGCCGATGAGGAGAGTGGGTACGGTGGAGGAAATTGCGGGAGTGGCTTTAATGTTAGCTTCGAAGGCAGGAGGTTTTATTACGAGGCAGAATATAATAGTGGATGGTGGTACGACGGTTACGGATGGGAGTTAAGGGCACTGAAAAAAGTTTTGGTGGTTTTTAGAATAGGTGCGAATTGCTCACACAGAGTTCACAGAGAACACAGGGCAAACGCGCGAAAAATTACGTTAGCTCTGTGAACTCTGTGGCCTCTGTGTGATTAAAAAAAAACGTTAGGTGCGCAAACACCCGCGTTAGCTCAGCGCTCTTTGCGCCCTCTGCGTGGGGAAAAATATGATACTGGCTTTGCCAGCCTAGGGCTATTATGCATAAAAGAATTTCACAATTCGATTAAAAAAAATGGAAAAAAAAGTACACGACCTACTAGCCGAATACCACGCCCGAATAAAAAGAGAAACAGCTTTGATGAAAAGTCTCCCCATCGAAGAAGGAATGAAACGAAGAGATGAATTTTTGCTGCCAGTAGGAGAGGAAGTCGGTCGTTTTCTAAGTGAAATGGTAAAGAGCGCTGCTTCGAAAAGTATACTTGAGGTAGGGACTTCATATGGGTATTCCACCTTGTGGCTAGCCCAAGCAGCAAAAGTATCTGGAGGGAAAGTCATCACTTTAGAAATAGATAAAACGAAATCGAATTCTGCAAAAGAGCAAATCAAAAAAGCCGGATTAGAAGAACAAGTAGAATTCAGAATAGGGGATGCTGTAGATTTGATCAAAAGCGCTGAAGAGCAATTCGACTTTGTATTGATTGATATATGGAAGGAATTATACGTACCGTCACTTATGGCGGTAATGCCTAAGCTTAACCCTGGGGCTTATGTCATAGGCGACAATATGATCCACCCGCCGATGCACCATGCAGAGGCGAAGGCTTACAGAACGGCTATAAAAGAGTCCGGATTGTTTGAAAGCGTACTGCTCACTTTAGGGAGCGGAATTGAAGTATCAAGATTGATTGAAAAGGAACATTGATGGAATAATATAGAATAATGTTAAAGTCTAACAATTTAGAAATTGCAAAAAAAATGAAATAGATATGGCTAAAAATCCACATTACTTGTCACAGATGGCTCATCAGGAACTGCTGAGCACCAATCTTAAAGAGTCCGTCAGATTTTATACAGATATCGTTGGGATGGACATCACCGCAACAGACGATACCTCCGTCTACCTCAGAGCTTGGGGGGACTATTTTAAATATACACTGAAAATAACGCAGTCAGATACGCCCGGTAATGGAGCGATGGGATGGAGAGCAGATAGCCCGGAGGCATTAAATGAATGCGTTGCCCATCTCGAAGAAAGTGGTGCAGGCATAGGCTGGGTAGAACCCGATGAAGGGAGAGGCAAAGCCTATAGATTTAGATCTCCAGGTGGATTGCTACATGAGGTCTTCTGGGACGTTGAATGGTTAAATGAGAAAGGCGAAAAAGGAAGTATTTATGCGGACAGATATTCTAGTAATAGACGGAAAGGTGCCTGCCCCCGTAGATGGGATCACTCTACTTATTTGGTCCCTATCGGGGAATATCCAAAAGAGAAAGCTTTTTGGCAAGCAATGGGATTAAAGAACCCAGATGAGATTAGATTAGATGATGAAAAACCTCCAGTAGGTGGGCTTTGGACAATCGGAAACTTATCACATGACATAGCCATATTCTCTGACCCCAACCTTAAGCCTGGTGGTAACGGTGTCCTCAACCACATCTGTTACAATGTAGATAGCCGCGAGGAAGTTTTACTGGCACTGGATTGGTTCACAGAAAATGGCTATAAAAGTGTTTGGGGAGCGCCTACAAGACACAAAGCAGATGAAGGATTTTTCTTCTACATGATGGAACCGCATACAGGGGTCTTACTCGAAATATATGCCTGTGCAAGATTGATATTCGCACCTGATCATGGACCGGATGTACATTACCTCAAAGATAACCCTAACGATGCTTGGGGTAATACCAATCCTTTTGCAGAAGCTGCGAAAGGAAAAGTAGGAGGTATCAAACCTGTAGATATTTAATCTGCTTGGATTGATTGATATTCCATTTTCTAAGAGCATGTTAGGGAATTGGTTTTTATGTCGAGAAATTGTTTTTCGTAGGCTAATTACTAATTCCTCAATATGCGCTGAGTTTTAAATGATTTTATTAGATGAAAAAGGAGTCAATTATCGGTCCCTACGATCAGTAGTGGAACTGACACTTGACTCCTTTTCTTTATAGTTTACCAAATGAAATCATCTATGGGGCCGATAAAATTCTTCGTAGCTATAAGTAGCTTTAATAGGAAAGCTTAAAGGACTATAAAAGATACAATAAATGTCAATAGTTAATCAGCCCATACTTTAACTGAAAATACTTTGACTAAAACTTCTCCCAAAGAAGAATACATTTGTATATTTGATTAGTGTCTACGTCCAAACAAATACCGATCCTAGAGGTTCCGAACCTCGATAAGTTTCATTTTGGAAATATCCAATGGAAGTTTTCCAAGCAACATCATTTATTTCACGTCAATAGATTAGAAGATGCCTCTGGTAAACTAAAATTCCCTATTCCACCTCATCGAAAGACCGTATATGACCTATTGTTTTTAACCAATGGAGAAAGTGTTCGGTTTAAAGGGTTAAATAAGTATCATTTCAAAAAGAACCAATTTTTCTTTTTACCAGCTCTCCAAATTACCTCTCATGAAAGAATGAGTGAAGACATAAAAGGATTTTTTATGCACTTTTCTCCTGATATTTTTTCTGACAACCTTCACTTGCTCACCCCTTTTTCTTTTTTGCATTTCAATACCAGTCCAATGGTAACCATACCGGAGACAGAGATGGGACCGCTATTAAATATTTTTGAACGATTACTAGTACTCTATGAAAGTGGAATAAATACAGAATCGAAATTAATTAAATGGTATTTGATGGCATTGTTTGAAGAGGTGAACAAATATGCTGTTTCTCAAAAAACAGAGACAAAAAATACTGCTGCTTTAATTACACAACAATTTAAAGATGCGCTGACTCAGCATATTTATACTTACCGAACAGTTCAAGAGTTTGCCCAATTACTCTTTGTAACGCCCAATCATCTAAACAAATGTGTGAAAAAGACACTTAATAGAACTGCCCAAACGCTCCTCAATGAAATGCTTATCTTAGAAGCAAAGTCCCTTCTTAAATACTCCAACTTATCCATTTCTCAAATTGCCCACCAGCTTTGTGAAAGCACGCCCAGCAATTTCTCACGCTTTTTCAAAAAACAGACAGGCATAACTCCCAGCGACTATTTGAATCTGTGATCATTTTAAAAATGATTGAGATTGAATGCAAAAAGTTGTTTTTTGAATTTTCTAAACAATCAACTTGCTTTAATTTTACACAAAGATATTGCTAAAGTTTTGCAGAAGTAAAATTTAGTAAAATTTAATTTGGTTGCGGTGTTTGTGGTTTTCACGTCAGAAATATCCATGATCAAAAATGAATGGTGTCTGAAAATTATTACTCAGTATTCAAAAAAAGAAATTTCTGATTTTGGATAACTAAGGAATGACAATAAAATCAAATCATTTCATTTGTTGAAATTAATTATTTAATCAAACAAAGGAAAGAGAGGTGTGCATTTCTAGTCCTCATTTCCATTAAAACTTTTTGTTATGCAAAATCAACTTTACTTAAAAAAATCAACCAAAGGATTTAATTTCCTTTTGGCTCTGATTTTCCTCTTCTTCTTTTCTAATGTGTCCATAGCTCAAATTTCAGGGGTTATTGTTAGCGAGGAATCCGGAGAAGCATTAATTGGCGCAAGCGTAGTTGAAAAAGGAACGACCAACGGAACAGTAACCGATGTGGAAGGACGCTTTACCTTGAACGTCAAAGAAGGAACTATTCTCGAAATTAGTTATACAGGCTTTCAAAATCAGGAGGTAGCTGCTACTAATAATATGAGAGTTGTTTTGGTAGAAGGCTCTCTTTTAGATGAAGTAGTGGTGACCGGAGTATTTGATGCTCGAACGCTAATGTCGGCATCCGTTGCAGTCTCTTCCATAAAATCTGAAGACCTTAAGGCGCTCGTTCCAAACAGCTCAGTTGATTTGTTGAAAACCCTTCCAGGAGTATATGTGAATAGCTCTTCCGGGGAGATTGGCAATAGTATTTACACCAGAGGACTTAGTGCTGGATCGGCTACCAGAGACGGTAATTTTCGATATGTTTCCATGCAGGAAGATGGACTTCCAGTAGTTGGAATTAGTGGACTAAACAATCCAGACATGTTTTTGAGAGCGGATGCGAATATTGATAGAGTGGAAGCAGTGCGTGGTGGCTCCGCTGCTATCTTAGGACCGAATGCACCAGGAGGTATTTTTAACTATATTTCAAAAACTGGTGGTGATAAATTTGCTGGAGAGATCAGTGTAAGAGGAGGATTGGAAGGAGATGGTAAAAACCCTTTTTTCAGAACAGATGTAAACTTTGGAGGTCCGCTCTCTAAAGATAAAACATTGACTTACAACGTAGGTGGTTTTTTTAGAAATGCGGACGGTCCAAAATATCCTGGTTATACACTAAGTAATGGAGGTCAGCTTAAAGGAAATCTTCTTAAAAAGTATGACAAAGGTTCCGTAAAATTTACACTGAAATATTTGAATGATCGTACGGCACCTTTCGAATATACACCAACGGTGAATTTTGACGATCCGGAAGTAGCTCCTGGATTTGACAATACAACTTCACTGCTTATTCAACCGCAAAAATTCACGGTACCAGCCTCGACTACAGGGCTTGACGAAGATTTGGAATTTGATTCAGAAAAGCTGTACCAATTTGATGAAGTTGCTGCAGGACTACATTGGAATCATGACTTAGGAAGTGGCTGGCGCGTAAGTGCCAACACTCGATACTCTGCTAAAAAGACCCTTAGAAATACAACGGCCGTAGTTAGTCCTGTGGAAGTATTTCAGCAAGGTTTTCCATTCTTCTGGTTCTTTTCCGGAAACGCAGTACAACCTGGAGAGTATGAATTTTATAATACCAAAACAGGAGAGAGTTATGGTACTGTAACCCAGGGCCCACCCTCTTTCCCTCCGATGGCGCCTCCACAATTTGATATAATAAATAATGATTTAAGATTGCCAGGATCTGACGTTTTGGAAAATGTATTACTGTACAATCCAGCAATCTATGAAGATACTGAAATGAACGACTGGCTTTCGCAGGTTTCCATTACTAAAGAATTGGATAACATGAGTTTTACAGGAGGGCTTTATTATGCCAATTCAGATGTGTCTACCGTTAATTACATTTCTTTAGCAGCAAGTGGTGGTACCTACACCGACCAACCTCAGGGCGTTGGAATGAGATATACTCCTCTTGGCGGAACGGATGTGTTAAGTGCAACTTCAGCTACAGGACTATTTGGAGTCGGTGGAGGAATTTTTGGCCCTAACCAAGTGAATGCTACCATTCAACAAACGGCTTTGTTCTTTGGACATAATTGGGACATTACAGATAAATTAAATTTTGATTGGGGACTAAGAGTCGAAAACTTTTCAATTGATCAGAGTTTCATTACACCTAGTCCTGCTGATGACTATCCTGATGGTAGTGGTGGTGGTGACGGAGATGTAACAACCATCTACGATAATAGCCGATGGACCTTGAACCCTGAACAGAGTTTTGAACAAAGTATCTCTTTTGATGAGACTTTTTCTTATTCCTTTGGATTGAATTATTTAATTAGCAAGAACTTTTCCGTTTATGGACGTTATTCCACAGGTCGAAAAACACCAGATTTATCCTTTTATTTTAACGTAGGTATCCTGAATGAAGTACCGAACTATGACTTAGAGGCTGAAGAAATTACTTCTGCAGAATTGGGGATTAAGTATAGAACAGAAAAAGTTAATTTGTTTGTGACTCCGTTTTATTCAAGGTTGTCTAACATTCCAACTTATTTGACTTTCCAGGATGACACCAGTCTTGATTTGGAATTCTATGTTCCAGAATTATTATTTAAATCATATGATTCCTATGGCGTTGAAGTTGAAGGTAATTTCCTATTGGCAAAGAATTTTAGCGTTCGAACAGTCATAACTCTTCAGGACTCCAATGTTCCTGAATTCGAAACATGGGAGGAAGGTCCAGGACCGGAGGATGATGTAAAGGTGAAATCTGAAGACACAAAGAATGCGCATATAGGAAACATGGCTATGATTTCACCTACTTATGCCTCTGATAAATTTAGAGCTTCTATAAGCTACCAGTTCATGGGCGAAAGATGGGCGAATGAGCTTAACGCTTGGAAGATTCCAGCATTCCATACCTTTGATCTTAATGTAGGATATTCCATTACCAAAAATATTGACTTAGCATTCCACATCAACAATGTGTTCAATACTTACGGGATTATGGCGTGGGAAGGACCTGGTAATTTCACAGAAGCAAATAACGTTGAGAACTTTACAAAGGAGTCCGTAGCAGCTAATCCTAATGCCGTATTTACGACTCAGAGCATTATGCCAAGAGCGTATTTCCTGACCGCTACTTATAAGTTTAATTAATATCACTTTTGCATAATATTAAGTCGGAGGCAATCTTTTTACGGTTGTCTCCGATTTTTTAACTTGTAATTGTTCCCTAACTTAGATCCATCGGACTTCATTGAATTTTCAAATCTCCTCTATTTCTCCTTCATCCCTAGTCAACATTATAAATATCATCATCCAAAAACAATTCAAATGAAAAAGAGTCACATCTCCTTATATTTGTTTTTCTTCCTAATTGGTTCACTACATATCTCTGCTCAGTCCTCCCCATTAAATGAAGGCAAACAACGGATTGAAACAATGCTGACGGCTATGGGAGGCATCGAAAAATACCATCAACTCAAAGATGTAACCTACACCTATACCTACCGGGATATGGTGAGCGGCAAACAAGATGTTTCCATTGAAAAATATCTCTACGAAGGAGAGTTGTCTTATGGAAAATATACCGAACATACCAAAAACGTTTCCCCTGATAAAGCGGGGCCAGTTATTCAAGCTTGGAATGGTAAAGAACCTTGGTTAATTGTGGAAGGCAATTTTGTCCCGGCACCCCCTGCTTTAAAAATGGTCAACTTCTCTCGTAATACTTCCTTTTTTTGGTTCAACATGATGTATAAATTGTTAGACCCGGGAACCATTCACAAGGTGCTTCCCAATCGAACTTTTGATGGAAAGAATTATGAAGTAGTTGAAGTATCTTACGAAGATGGTATTGGCGATGCGCAAGACAAATTTGTGTTGTATTTAAATCCCTCCACAAAACTGGTGGAGCATTTTCTTTTCAGCAATGCTTTTTTTGGACCGAATGTACCCATCCGCATCATGCACATCGAATTTCAAGAAGTGAACGGACTTAAATTTCCAAAAAG
>CAZDTI010000258.1:0-12559 GCA_964508085.1 uncultured Saprospiraceae bacterium
CGTCATTCTACGCATTTTTCAAAAGAAGCTCATTACATTCGCATAAGTTTCCACTTTGCAAGTATTACAAAACATTCACACCATGACACAGAAAAAAAAAGGTGCGGGCCTCCGCATAAAAACAGAAGTACTCATTGTTTTCGTTTTCTTCCTTTGTTTTATCCTTTGGGCCATTAGCAAATGTAGTGCAAAAAAACAGGAATATATTGAACCGACCACAGAAGAAAGCGCAGCTACGAATTACGAACGAGCAGACTCTATTGCACTAGCCGAAACAACATCCTCGGAACGACCAACGGCAGCATCCTCTGCTCAGACTCTATCAGCTAATGAAAATAGCCCTGCTCCCATTATCAAGACTGTTTATGCAACAAAACTTTACGTTAGCATAGATGGACTCAAACTCCGTCGTGCTCCTTCTGTGGATAGTCCTTTTATAACAACACTTCCTCTTTTTGATGAATTGGTTTTCCTCAATGAGGTAAGTGATTCTACTGATATTATTTCGCTAGGTGAAGGCATCATCGCCAATGAACCTTGGGTAAAAGTTCGTCATTACAAAGGCAACGAAGGCTGGGTTTATGGCGCGGGTGTTCATTATTATAAAATGAAATATCCCGGTTTATAATAGTAGCTTTTGTAATTATACTGGAAAAAGAAAAGCCGGGGTCTCAGCCCCGGCTCTCGCATCTAAACTATACTATCTATTAAAACTAAACAATGGCTATTGTAAACTATTAACATCTCCACTATTACATTCTAAACTACAACCAACTTTTTAACAGTTCTTATTTCTTATCCAACTTATCCAAGTCGTATCGTTCAATAATTCTAATGAGCTTATTGGCTAAATCATCTATTTCAAAAATAGACACCTTTTCCATTGCGTTTGCCCAGGCTTTATAGTCTGTTGGGCCAAGGCGTACCAAATTCTTAGTAGAACCAGTAGTCAGATAAAGGCTGTGATCCCGAAAACTGGTCCAGGAATTTTCATAGTGTCTATAACAGGCATCATTATAAGTCGCACTTTCTCCTCTCCAATTAGTCGTACAGGGCAATCCAAAATGATTATTGCCTGCCAATACCATATCACGTGTTCCACTGAAACTATGTAACAATCCATTTGCAACAATAATAGAAGCTGGGATACCGAATTTTTTTCGCTCATTCACAGCTACCTTAGCAAATCGACTGATGTACGCTTCTCTAGTGGACTCACTAACAACAGCCAATTCCTTCTTCTCTTTTTTAGTCTCTGTTCCTCCAAATGAAATGGAAGGAAGCATATCAAATAAAGAGGTTCCATTAGCTTTCGCTATTTCGTGATTCACCGTGATTGGCGACTCTTTTTTAGATGTCTTACGTTGACGCACTTCTTCTTTTAGAGGTGCGGATTCTTGTTCTGTTTTAGAGGGGTCATTTAGATTAATGGAAAAGCTAAAATCTTTTCTCAAGAATATAAATACCACCATTCCAATCATTATCATTTTGAACCAATGGGTACGGACATAGGTCTGCACCTGAGTAGTTGTTAGTGTACTTTGCATGATTTTATTTTTTTTGACGAGGACTATGGGAAATCACAAGGAATAATCTATCTATTGAGCTAGTTTAATTCTTTCTTCATTCCTAAATTGACAATACAAATTTAAAACTTTTTGTTTGTTAAATCCAAATATTTAAAAACATTTTTTGTTTTAATTTCAACTTCATTTCCATTTGCCTGATAAATAGTTCTTTATACATAAAGCTTATTGTATATGACTTTTAGCTTAAGATTACTTTCAAACCTTTAGTTTTACATTTTCCATCGAAGAGATTTGCTTTAAAAAGTCAATTTCCATTTCAATTTTGAGCTATTCTCCTTTCAACTACTATCTTTGCACAAATACTGCATTCATGACCAACACAATCACTTTTATTCGTTTCCTCACCATTTCATTTTTAATTTTAAGTAGTGTTTCTTCCTTCGCTCAAATACATTTCAAGGTAGGATATACACCAACTTATTTCCAGCCTGAGGAGAACAATAAACTTCTCCAATCTTATAATGAAAGAAATACTTGGCTAGACGATACTTATAATGATTTGAGCTGGGCACATGGCTTGGATGTTGGAATTCGATATCGATTCAATTTTGTGGCTTTGGAAGCCAGTTGGAGGGCCAGTTTTGCGAATAGAAATGCAGAAGGAAGGCTCCCTACTACAAATGATGCATTCCAGAAAAAGCTTAATTACAGATTTAACACTTACACTTTGGGGGTGGAAAACTACATCGGCCCAGTTGGGCTAAGAGTTGCCCTTGGCTACAACAGAATGACGATGAAGGAAAGAACGAGTAACGATAAATTTGATTTATTGAAAACGGATCAGTGGGTTGGTACTATTTCTTTAGGGCTCTATACCAAGCATGATGGCAGCATCTCTTTTGGGATTCGTCCTTTTATTCAGCTTCCTATTAATCAATTTGATATTAGTAAATTAGCAACTAATCTTGGCGAGCCAGATAGTGGTGAGGTATTAGAGAAGGAGTATGTAACCTTTGGCCTTAGTTTGGTTATTTTTAATGGGTATTAGCTATTTTGAGTGTGTTCAATGAAGTGTGTCAGCGGGTAGATTTCCCTTTAAGGATTTAAGGGCTGCGCTAGGAAATGACATGCTTGGTAGAACAGTTCCCCTTTTACTAACAAAAAACCGAAACCCACTTTACGTGAATTCCGGATTTCTTTTTTTGGTGTTTCCTAAGCCGTTCGGATTAAGCTATCCTTAGTGTGTAAGAATGACTAACTTTTGTAAATTCAAATTGTAAGTAGTTGTAAATTTTGGTATTACAAAGATAAACCATCGGCTAATTGCATGCATACCCTCGTCTCGGTATTTATTATATTAGTTATTATCACTAGTTGAACAGTACTTTTCCTCTTGTTTTAATTCACTATAGACAATTTTAAACTTTTCACTCTTCTTTCTGATCTCAATTGTAAAAGGTATATCCCTGCTTCTTTAGGTGCTTCAAAAGTAAAATTTGTTTCTCCCACGTTCAAACTTAAATTTGACAATTGTTGTTCTCTTCCATTTAGGTCCACCAAGATGATTTCAACCTTTCTTGCTTTTTCGGATTGCACTTCTAAGTTTACTTCTCCACCTTGTTCAATTAAATTAGGCTTCAGCTGTGCTTTAAAATCCATATCATTTAGGGAATTCACTTTTGTTAAGTTAGAAACCTCATATTCAAAAGTTGAAAAGCATCCATTCACATCTGTAATGGTTAATCCATAGGTTCCTGAAATCAAATTGGAAGTATTCAGCCCCATCTCTCCTGTACTCCATTCATATTGATAAGGAGCAGTTCCTCCTGCAGTCTCCAATATTGAGATACTCCCATTTCCTGTTCCATCATCAGCTACAATATTTTCTGCTGCAAATATGACAGATAATTGTTCTAAATACAGGGTATAAATTGTTTCGCAACCCGAACTATCCAATAGCGTTTGCATGTAAGTACCTCCTTCAGTATAATTCTCTGCCCCGAAACTGTATACCTCTCCTTGACAAAAAGAATCATTTATTTCCTCTTCCATCGCTACTACATTCAACAACAAATTAACAACACTATCACAGCCATTGTAGGAATCAAAAGACGAAATATAGTCCCCTGATTCTGATAAAAATTCATTTCCAAATAGGTACTCTTCTCCTTCACAAATAGTCGCAGTTATTTCTCTGGTAATCGGAAAAACCGTCAAATCCAAATAGGCCATACTGTCACATTCCGTTCCTATTGGAAAGGCAGTAGAATAATAACCTGACTCGGTGTAGGCAACACCATTAAAAAGGAATTCTTCTCCTTCACATATAGCTACTGTAGTGTTACTCATTGCCACTGGTGCAACAGTCAGCATCAAATACACGTCAACCAAACAGCCATTATTTAACAATACTTCGCCTTCATATTCTCCTGCAACGTCTAATATTTGATCACCTAATTCAAAGACATCTCCTTCGCAAATAGTCGCTTCTTGTGTATAAGCATCTGGCACAAAAAACAAGTTCAACAACACCGTACTATCACAACCCGAAGTGGAAGAAAAAGTGTGGCTATATTCTCCACTGCTTATATAATTACTCGTTCCAAAAACATAAAATTCGGCTCCACAAGCAGTAACAGATTGACTTTCTTCTATTGCTGGCAATACCTCTAAATTCAACAATACTATACTATCACAACCATAAGTTGTAGTGAGCAACGCTTCATATTGACCACTGGTTTCATAATTCATTCCATTCCAGTTGTAAACTTCTCCATCGCATATTGTAATAGCTTCTAACGTTTCTGGAAATTGATCAAGGACCTCCAAAGTCAAATTAACAACACTATCACATCCGTTACTAGATAATAAGCTATAAGAATATTCACCACTCACAGTATGAAGAACGTCCGCTACTTTAAATGCATCACCTTGGCATATGTTCTTTGTTATTTCAACGTTCATCGGATCAACCTCTAATCTTAAGGTCGTAATGGTAATACAACCTGCTGACGCTACACTTTGCTCGTAAACGCCTGAAGTCATTAAAAATTCATTACCGAATTCATAACTATCTCCCTCACAGATTATCACAGCTATTTCTTTGCGAACTACACAACTGAAAATAGCAAGTGCGTCATCGATTGCACCATTTACATAAATGAATTTTCCATCTGGACTCAGAGCTACTGAATTTGCTCCTGCGAGGCCATTCGTTTCCTCATCTCCATTTTCAGCGGTTGCCATTAAGGTTAACTGTCCATTAGTCAAGTCACGTGAAAAAGCGCTAAGCACCCCTGTTCCCTCTGCAGTAACAAAAAGATATTGCCCATCAGCACTGAGTTTCAAATCAGAAGCACCATCCAGTACTGCTACTCCATTTTCCGAAAAGAGGTTGTCAATTACTTCTAGGAAACTAAGCGAACCATTATTCGCATCTCTGGCAAAATGTACAATGGCCTGATCAAATGCACTAGTTATATATAGGTGCAAACCGTCTTCACTTATTTCAATTGCACTGATTCCTTCTAGTCCAACAATTCCTGGGTCAGTATTTTTTATAACATTTAGGTAAGATAAATCCCCATTTGCATCTCGTTCATAGATACTAATAGCAGCTTCACCTTCAGCTGCGGCATATAGAAATTGATCATCCGGGCTCAAAGCCAAATCAATTACGTTAGATAATCCGTCGACTCCTAGTACTCCATCTTTTACAACGCTTTGATAATTTAATAATCCACTCTGTTCATCTCTTTCATAGACCCCAATCCCATTATCCAAGTAACCTGCGGTATAAAAATAATTTCCGTTTGTAGTCATTACAATATCCCGAACACCACTTAATCCATCTGCTCCAAAAAAATTATCCTTCACCCGGTCCAAATAAGTCAACTCCCCAGTGTTTAGATCCCTTTGAAATATTGCCACGGAGTGATCCCAGTAACCAGATGCATAAATATAAGTCCCATCAGGACTGGAGATAATTGTATTTATACCGTTGATTCCATCATTGGCACTCCCGTCCTCAATTGTTCCCAGGTGACTAAGCGCTCCTGTTTGAGCATTCCGTGTAAACATTGTTAAAGCATCATCTAATTCTCCAGCAATATATGCATGGAGACCATCTGGGCTGATACAAATATTTCTAGACCCTCCCATTCCATTTAAGCCACCAAAAGAAGCTGTATTTGCGCTGTTGTTAAACGTAAGTAAGCCTGTTGATTCTTCAAAATTAATATTGACCATTGCATTACTTCCAAAGCTGGCTACATATAATTGATTGGAGGAGGTAACCTTTGTAAACGCTACCGGATAATCCAATCCATTTGTACCATCTACCCCATTAACCAAGGCAGTTACTGGGCTCAGAACACCATTGTTTTCATTTATTTCAAAAATACTAATGGCATCATCTTGTGTGGAAGCAGTAAGTAAATAACGTCCATCTTTACTTATTCTCATTTCAGAAATAGCGGCTATGGTGTTGCTGAAAATATTGTCCTTATAGGTTTCAAGATATTGTAATGCTCCTGTGTTCTGATCTCTTTGAAAAGCAAAGATTTCATTTTCATCAGAAGCAAAAAGGTAACAGTTTTTAGGACTTACCGTTATGGACTTTGCTATGTTTAATCCGGGAATTTGATTGGTCACGCTTTCAAGACTTAGGTTTCCTAAAGCGGTTTCTCTTCTAAAGGTTGTAATTGCATTGTCTCCTAAGCTGATTACGTATACATTATCTTCATCGGGAGATATAGTAAGATCTATAGGGTATGTCATATCATTGATTCCACCTTCTCCGTCTTTAAACTGTTGATAAATAGTTAAGTATCCTGTTACAACATTTCTTTTAAAAACGGTGAGTGTATTACTTAGACTACTAATCGCAAAAAGGTAATTTCCGTCCGTCGTAAACTTCAACTTATGTACGCCATTCAATCCGCTGTACTCCGTAAATCCATTGTTACTGTTTTTAGCGCTATATAAAAACAATAATTTTCCATTTAGTTGATCTCTTTCAAAAACAGCAATCGCATCCTCCTCTTGACCTGTGGCATATAGATGTCGGCCATCCGGACTAACCAATAAATCGCTTACCCCATCTAATCCACTTACATTTTGAATACCATTTTTATAACTTTCTACAAAATCAGTTTCACCATTATTTATATCTCTATTAAACAAACTTATGGCATCATCATCAAAGCTACTAATGTATAATTGTGTTTCATCCGGACTGAGTGTTACAGCTGATGCGTTATCCAAAAAAGGACTATTGTAGCCTTCAAACAAAAACGATTCAAATTGTAGTTGTGCAAAAGCAGGCACCCAATTTAAAACAAGTAACACTATAATTACAAATACTGGATTCCGTGTAGAATACTTCATTATAGGGGATTTAGGATTTAATAAAAAGCAGTCGGCCCGGTCATTGGGACATCGGGGAAAGTGGGCCGACTGACGTTCTTTTATTAAACCAATGTGATTCTTTTGCTCTATAATATATTTTTACATATACCATCTAGTAAAAGAAGAAACAATATAAAGTTGTACTGGTCCAGTTACGCACAAAGCGTAATGGACATATGTTGCAATGGGAATCAAAGTGTGAAAGTGTGTTGGAGTTGCTGTAACTTCAAATGAGCTACTTAATAGAAAGGAACAACTCACAGTATGTTTTGTGGTCTTAGACTTAACTTTATGTACCAAATTCTATACCAAAATATTACATTTTTGACTATATACTTAGAAATATTATATCTCCTTTGTCACCAAGGCGTTTTTACGGCAAAAACATACAACTTAGTCCTTTTTATTTTCGTTATAATATGTCTAGCTTTGCAAAAAATAACAACATGCAGGATCAACCTTCTTCTACTATATCTCCGGATCAAAACAACAAATTACCAGGCGACCCCAGCCTAGTCACTTCCGATGCTGAATTAGCCCAATTGGTGCAAATGGCTGCTGGTGATTTTAAATACTCCGTTGAAGACTTTTTTCGGACGCCACAAAAAACCAGATATCAATTATCTCCTGATGGTTTATACTTTTCTTATCTCGGCCCTTATGAAAGGCGTCAAAATATTTTCATTCAAAAGATTGGTGAAGAGGAAGCTGTTCGTATTACCAGCGAAACAGCAAGAGACATCTCTTCTTTCTTCTGGGCCAACAACAATAGATTGCTTTATATCAAAGACAGTGGTGGAGATGAGAACTTCAAATTATTTGGTGTTGATAAGGATGGACAAAACGAAATAGACCTCAGTCCTTTTGATAAAATCAGGATTCAATTAATTGATCGTTTGGAAGATTTCGAGGATGAGATCATCATTGGAATGAACAAAAACAACCCTCAACTTTTTGAGCCTTACCGTGTAAATATTGTTACTGGCGAACATAAACAACTGGCCAGCAATACCAATCCAATGGAACCACTGGACAATTGGATGACGGATCATAATGGTAAATTGAGAATTGCTACAAAGATAGTTGGCGGCACCAATAATGTCCTGATGTACCGCGATCATGAGGAAGAAGATTTCCGAGATGTTATAACAACAGATTTCCGAGAATCCATCTCCCCTCTCTTTTTTGAATTTGACAATAGTAGTATCGTCTATGCGACTTCCAATTTAAACCGAGATAAAAGTGTTATCATCAAATTTGATATGAATACCGGCAAAGAGTCCGGCGATATTATTTTTAGCAATCCAGATGTTGATGTTTCGGACTTAAGTTATTCTAGGAAACGAAAGGTTTTGACAAGCGTGGCTTATAATTCGGCGAAGTATCATTTTCATTATTTTGATGAGCAAAGTGGATCCATTGCCAAAAGATTGAAAGAAGAGTTAGGGGATTATGAATGTTGGATTACTAGCAAGAATAAAGCAGAAGACAAATTCATGGTTCGTACTTTTAGTGATCGCTCTTTAGGTGCCTATTATTTCTATGATTCCAATACAGATAAATTGACACAGATTGCCGAAGTTAGTCCCTGGATTGATGAAGCAGATATGGCAGAAATGCAACCGATTCAATACGAATCAAGAGATGGCCTCACCATAAATGGCTATTTGACGTTACCGAAAGGCAAAGTAAATAAAAGCCTTCCTGTCATCATTAATCCTCATGGTGGCCCCTGGCATCGAGATAGTTGGGGTTTTAATCCGGAGATACAATTGTTGGCGAGTAGAGGTTATGCGGTTTTGCAAATGAACTTCAGAGGAAGTACAGGATTCGGTCGCTCTTTCTGGGAAAAAAGTTTTAAGCAATGGGGCCGGACTATGCAAGATGACATTACCGATGGAGTTCAGTGGTTGATCAATAAAGGCATTGCTGATCCTAAACGAATTGCGATCTATGGTGGGAGCTATGGTGGTTATGCAACATTAGCTGGTGTTACTTTCACTCCAGATTTATATGCTTGTGCTGTGGATTATGTTGGAGTTTCCAATTTATTCACCTTCATGAAAACGATCCCACCTTATTGGGAACCTTACCTTAAAATGATGTATACGATGGTTGGAAACCCTGAGGAAGATCAAGAAGAAATGGCGGCAGCTTCTCCTGCTTTGCATACCGATAAAATTAAAACCCCATTGTTTGTTATTCAGGGTGCCAATGATCCTAGAGTGAATATTGATGAAGCGGACCAGATTGTGCGTTCACTTAGAGAACGTGAAATTGAGGTGCCTTACATGGTAAAGTATAATGAAGGCCATGGTTTCCACAATGAGGAAAATCGTTTTGAATCTTACAAGGCAATGGTTGGATTTTTTGGAAAGCACTTGCAATAAAAAATCCCGAAGGGTCACTCCGGGATTTAAGAATCAAAAAAACAGCAGGATATAGGGTGAAGGAACGAACACCTTCACCTAAGAGAGACTATTAATCTTAATTATTGTTGACAATTCAGTAGATAACTGAATTAAAGGAAGTAACACTATTGTTTGCAATTATAGTGTTACTTTTTCTTTGAGTGCAAAGGGAATTCAGTCCGGAATATCCCTATTTTTTATAACATCCAATTTAGGACACATCGCTAATTCGACGTACCACTTTGTATAAGCGTGTTCCTTCGTCTACATCAGCATCAAAGGCATCGAATTCCAAATTGTTCGCAGAAATTAATTTAAGCTGAGTCACTTTGCCTTTGTTATTCTCTACTTTCTTTACATATTTTACCCAAACAGCACCATTTGCTTTTACGGCGTAAATTTGATTGTCTTTAATTTCTGAAAGTCCCGCAATCTCTCGGCAGATCAAAGTATCTCCATCCATAATTACTGGCTCCATACTATTTCCTTGAATAGGGAAAGCAACTAGGCCATTTCCAGAAAGGTTAGGAATAGAGAAGAAGTAATTGTCTTCAGAGGCCGCTTCTCCTGCAGCTTCCCCAGAACCAGCAAAAGCCTGAACGGTAGTATACATGATATTTCCTTGCGGCATAAATGTACGTCCGCTTTCTAAGGATTTTCTAGGCTTTGGAATTTCAAAACCGAAAGGAGTTCCTATACCATCAATGAGGTAAGATTCATTAACGCCATATTCCCGACAAACGATTCGAGCCTGACGATAGTCAATAACTCGCTTATCTTTCTCATTTAAAAAGGCGCGAACAATATGGCCATAGGCCTTATTTCCAAGGACTTTATCAGCAAAATCACCAATTCCTCTCCCATTACGATCATTGAGGATAATATCTCCTCTTTCTTTTAGTGCACTGAAAACCTTAATAAAACGATTGTTTAATTGTATTCTGTCTTCGCGTATCATAGGTGGTCGTTTTTTTGATTATTAGTTTATCGAATATGGTCGCAAGTTAAAACAAATATTTTTATCAAACAAATAATTTTTCAATTTTTTGTTTGAATGACTCAATTTGTTTTCCTTACGCACCATTACTTACGATGCTATCTTCTGGCATTTATGAACGTATCAATATAAAATATTAGGATAGAATAAATTCTGTAAAGCTTTTTCAATCGAAAGCTCAAAGCACTCCGTTCGCGGACCACTAACCTAAAATAGGAATTACAGCTTAGGTGGCTTTTGAAATTGGATTAAATGTTGAGGTCACAAAAAAACCTCCTCTCCTGGGAAGGAGAGAAGGGCTCGGAATTTGGGACTATAACCCTAAAACAATTGTCGTTAAATACCCGACTGATTTAAGGGCAATCCAAAATCGGTTTAAGGATTCATATAAAAAATAAGTAACTAGAAGCCACCCTTGGCATAGAAGAACGAGACTATAAAACATAGCACGGTCAGTATACCAAGAAGCATATCTTTGATATTGAAATTCGCTTAATTATAAAAGTGTGTGTGGAGTGGACAGGCAGTATCTATAACAAATAAATATAGGCCGAATCCTTTGCTTAAAGTGGGTGCAATCAGGTAGGATGTTTTCTCAATTACACAAATATAACGGAACTACTCGGGAATACGCTGTTTATTAGTGGCTAATATTTTACTTTTTTGGCTGTTTGTTATTTTAACTGGTAGATGAGGTACGTTAAGAGATAAGGTAAACAGAAACTTTCCTATCACAGAAACGCTACAAAAAAAGAGATTTCCATCAACCTAATGCATTCTTTAATTTATTTTTACATAACAATATGTGCGCTTACACAATGTCAAAACTATCCCTACATTTATCCTAATGGATCGAAGACAGTTTAATCGCAAAATAATACGCAGCCTTAGTGCTGGTTTACCAGGGCTTATTATTCCAGCTCCTCTCCTACCTTTTAATACCATAAAAAAAATGAACAGACCTGCCCGACTCCAAAAAGGAGACACCGTTGCTTTGATTACTCCTGGCAGTCCCATTACACAGGAAAAACTCGATAAGACATTAACCAATTTAAAGATGCTGGGACTAAAGGTTAAATACAACCCAAGCATCATGGCCAAACATGGCTACTTGGCGGGCACCGACGAACAACGACTGGTAGATATTCATGAATTTTTCGCAGATAAAACCGTCAAAGCAATCTGGTGTATAAGAGGAGGCTATGGCTGTCCTCGGCTATCGCCAAAACTAGATTATAAATTGATCAAAAGAAATCCAAAGATCCTGATTGGATATAGCGATGTAACTGCATTGTTGGCTGCTATATATAAAAAAACAAAAATGATTTCTTTTCATGGCCCCATGACCGCTTCGACCTTTACGCCTTTTGCATTAAAGCATCTGAAAGCCGTTTTGATGGAAAGACAAAGCAACTGGCAAATTGATCCTTCGCTTTTGGAAAACGAACAATATAGTATACGCCCAGGAACTGCTAGGGGTGCTTTGGTCGGCGGAAATCTTTCTCTGCTCGCATCATTGGTTGGAACGCCATTTGAGATTTGTTATAAAAATAAAATCGTTTTCATTGAGGAGATTGGTGAAAAACCTTATCGAATAGATCGTATGCTCACACAGTTGAGACAAGGAAGCGATCTTAAAAAAGCGAGCGCTGTTATTCTTGGTGTTTTTGAAAGTTGTGAAGCCAAAGAAGGAAGTGCTTCTCTTAGCTTGAAAGAGACTTTAACTGATCGTTTGTATGATTTTGGGATCCCTGTGTATTATGGTTTTCCAGTTGGTCACATCAGCGACCAATGTACTTTGCCCTTTGGTGGAGAAGCACAGTTCGATGGAGCTACGGGGAAGTTGACTTTGCTAGATTCTTCCGTTAAATAAAAAACTCGAATAAACATTAAATACTTACTCTAGGTTTTTATTAGAGTAGCAATTCGTAAGCGATTAAAAACGGTCTTCCAACTGTATTTAAATCTTAAAACAACCACTAGATGTTTCTCAAACTTGTGCTCCAATGGCTTTGTATCCTTTCTTTGACTTTATTGCTTTTGCCAGGTTGCCGTTCTATGAAAAAAGGTACTCAACCCGTATCTGGAGAAAAGAGCCTGGAGCATTCAATGGAGCAATCTTCTACCTTTAATGGTTTAACAGGTTTCTTTTTAATGGATCAGGTTACTAATAAAGTTATTTATGAAAAAAATGCGGATGTCTATTTTACTCC
>CAZDTI010000259.1:0-12543 GCA_964508085.1 uncultured Saprospiraceae bacterium
AATTAATGTCTATTGCCAAAAGTCAACGATCGGATATTGCCAACATGATTTATTCGCTTTCTGCTGGTTACACGGAGTATCAAAGCGATTTAAATTTTGGAATACTATCTGAGGAAAAAACGAAAGAATTTAGAAATGAGTTGAATTACCGGTTGTTAAATATTGTTGACGACCTGGAGGAGGTCAGCAGTTCTGATAATACTAAAGAAGAGTCGAAAGAACCAGTTGAAAAAACCACTCCAACTAAAAACAAAATTGACGAGAATATTACCACTACTCTACCGAAAAGGAATGTTCTAAAATGGATGGTTCCTTTATTCGGAATTGTACTATTTGGTTTCGCATTCAAATTCTTTCAACCAAGTACAAACCCAGAGATCTGGCTAGGAGTTTGGAATCACGAATTAGATATAGATGGAAGCCCGGATCAAATAACGAAAGGTTTTACCAAATTTCAGCAAGAAGAAACTGAATTGATAGGTGATGGTATTTTAAAATATCCCAACAATTCTACGATGGAAGTAATTTTGTCTAATATTCAGACCCATGGGAATACAATGAAAGGAAATTGGAGCTGGCCAGTAAAACATCTTCCTAAAAAAAATCCGCAAAAGGGAACATTTGAATTCTTACTTTCCGAAGATAAAAAATCTTTTACAGGAACCTACAATCGTATATACGAAAAAGAAAAAACACACAAATGGGTCGGCACAAAAAAATGAGCACTCTCCTATTTACTGCTACTAAATATGAACTCGAATCCCCAAATTCACTAAAGAATAACTATTTCTTACCTGAGAAATTTGCAATGCACTATTATTCAACCAAATTGGAATTCCAACAGAAGTACTAATGCTAAAGTTAATACTGGGTTGATACTGAATTCCAACGATACCTAGCAATTGTTCATTTACTCGAATCAAGGCCTGATCCAGAAATTCTGGCGATTTATAACTCATATTATAACTTAGCCCTGGATAAACAACCCATCTTTGAGCACTCAACATTCTCACCAAGAAAAAACTTGCCCCACTCGTAAATAGAGTATTGTCATTATTCTCTCCAGGTAAAAAGGAAGATCCATTTAGAATAAAGTAGTAATAGTTATCAGCGTTAATCTCGCTGTAATAAGTAATATTAAGGTCGAAAACATTTCTATCGGCTCCTAAATTTAGAGCGGCTTCATCATCTTGTACCGTTGAAAATGTGAAACCAGTGTTTATACTTAACTCTGGTAAACTGGCAACAGGCATGAGTCGTAGTCGAATCCCTACTCCAGCAACTCCTCCATAAGTTTTATCCACATTTACATTTTCTTCCTCCGAATTAAAGGACTGAAAAACCTTAAATGGAGAACTTGATGCTACGTTGTCTAAACGACTTCGTGCGTACCTCAACCGAATCCCTGCATCCCACCTTTGGGAATAAGAAAAACCGTAATAAGCATCTAAAGTGGTATTGAACTGACTGTACCGTAGACGATCCACAATTGGAGATGGTTCTGTAGATCGATGAACGGCCCACCAAAAGGAGTTAAATGAGCTGAAATTAACGATGTCAAAATGATCCTTTTGTAATATATTAGTGGCGAGCCCAGAAATAAAAAGGGACTCATCTATTTTTTCAAGTCCAGAATCAGACTGTGCAAAAGAGCTCATTTGCTGAAAAACAAATAGCATTACGACAGTGACTTTTATAGCTGTAGAAATTGTTTTCATTATAGTGGTTTTACCAAATGGAGAAAAAAGTTGTATTAAACTATTATACACTTTTCAAAAATAAGCTTCTTTTTCACCAATGTGTTATGCGGGTGGAAGCTCCCCTTTAGGGGTGGGGGCTGCGTGGACATAAAATGTATAGTAACTTAAGTTGCAAAAAAAATAAAATCAACAATCAGGCTGACCATTTGGATCACGTCTAAATAAAACCATTTGCTGACCGGTTGTCTCTGAGGTTAACATCATATAATGATCTCGCTTTTTTACTTCATCATTACACGCTTTATAACAAGAATCTGGCAAATCGTCTGGGCTAATGAAAGTTCCCCAATAATTTTCGATGCCTAACCCTTTGGAGGATCGATCTATTGAAATGGAAATGAAATTATTCTCTTGATCAATAATTCCAGACACCGGATTGTTGTGGTAAATACTTTCAGGGTCGCTACAATGCAACTCCATGGAGGTTTGATTACCCGGAGTCCCGTCAAAAGGCACGACTCCAGTGACAAGCGAAGGCAGTTCTGCAGTCCCTTCTGTTTTAGGCTTTATCCAAATACAATATTTTTTATCATGCGGGCTAAACCAGGCATCAACTACTCCTGGTGGAAGCGATGGAGGACTTATCGGAATTAAAATGTTTGGAACGGAAGGCCAAACTGGGTTTTGATTGGTAAAAAAAGCATCGTTTACAACATTCACAGAACTTAAAGGAATCATACCTCCACAATCGGGATCTTCTACCAAAAAGTTATAAGCGTTATCGGGTTCTAAATCTGCTGGTAGTGTAACCACCAAACCCAAACCTTCTTTATGCTCATAATCTAATTCCATGTCCTCACTGGCTGTTTCCGCATTTTTCGATAGATAAATTGTCCTTGTTTTTAGAAAGTCTATGTTCTGAGAGCGAATCAATACTTGGCTTCCGTTTGCCTTAAAGCCATAATCTATAGTTGCGTTAATAGCGTTGTAGGAGTCGCAATCGGGATTACAAGAAAAATTCAACAGACTGAATAAAGCCAAAATTAAAGCAGGCAAGGTGTATTTTATTTTCATGGTTCGTTGGTTTTAATAAATCAGAAGGAGACTAAATACACGGTGTATTTAGTGTATTGTAATGCTAGATTAAAGCGATCATATACTCTTCTCTAATTGGTAAATACATTTTCGAATTGACTTTTCTGCCTTAAGAAGAATCGGTGCTAGTTCTTCATAAGTTTTATTAGCCAACTGTTTGGCTTTTTTTACTTTACGATTCACTAAATAGCCATTAATTTCATTGAACTTAGTCTTTATTTGCTGATGGTGTACATCATTAATTAGGAAATCTAAAGTCTGTCCTAGTGCGACATGAACTTCCTCTGATTCCCAATTATGCGCTACGCCCTGAAGAAAATCGTCTTTGGAATTATTGACTTGAAGATACGCTGGTTCATACTTTACAATCGTATTGTTATACAACTGAGTGTATGCTCCATTTTTAAAGTATTCTTTGACTTTTGGTAACAGGTTTCGCATATCATTTGCTCGAGTCAGATAATCATTGAAAGCAACTGAAATATTTTCAAAGTACTCTTGTTGGCGTAAATATTTTTCCTCTCTAGCTTCAAATAACTGTGCAGTAATGCGCTCATTTTCGATCTGACTTCGACGTAAGATTTCCTGTATTTCTTCTAATTGCATTGTAAGCTCCGCATTCTCTACTTCAGAATCTTTTATTCTTTTTTCTAACAAGAATATTTCATTTTCCTGAGCTAGTCTGACATTTTCATAAAATAATATCGTGTCCAACATCAATTGATTCAAGGCATTGATCCGATTTTGGGAAAGGCCATGCTTTCGTTTAAGTTTTCTAATTTGATCTTGTTGCGAATCTATCTTTTGTCTAGCATCCCAGTCAAATTTTTTCCCACAAACAAATACCTCTATGGCAATCATATAATTAGCCGTATCAATTTCCATTAATCCATCTAAGGGATGAATCATCTGGTAATCCGGAGATTGAACTTTTAATTTTAAACTTGGTTTGGATTTATTTTCCTTATAGATAGGCACTTTCACCTCAAAACGGCCCTCTTCATCTGTTGTCAATTGATGCTCTTCAATATTTAAATGTAGGTCAGGCACCCCTTTTCTAACTTTATCGGTGCGTTCCAGAATTCGGCCATCTATCTCCATAACGGCGATAATATCCCCTTGCGCAAAGCTGGACTTTACACCGATCAAAAAACAACAAAGACCTAGTAATAGGAATTTTAATTGGAGGTGTTTAAATTTCATTTTTGGTCTTTTGAGCAGAAAACTGTTATAAACACCATGTAATATAAGTATAAATAACCATGTTTTAGGTCTTATCTATTAGTTATTTGTATCTTTTTAAAATTTCAATAAGGCAAAAAAAATAATCTTAGAGTAAGAAACTTCTGCAAAACAAGAGTTCAGGCTAGAATAATTCCCCTTGTAGAAGCAGTACTTAAAGATTTTTTTCATCAAGCACCAAACGAAGAGGAATAATTACCCGTTAGTTAAAGTATAAAATAATAATGTAATACTAATATAGCATTATTTACGACCACACTTGTTTATTTTGAACTAAAACTAAAGCAATGAAAACCACCCTCCAATTCCTATTCCTAGGTTTACTCTTTCTGTCCATTTCTTCTTGTTATAACAAGGATCAAGGTTTCGACGAAAATTGCATCTCAAACTGTATTATCTTTTCGGGATCCGTTACAGATCCCAAGGGGGAACCACTTAGCGCTGAAATTGAAATCAGTCACACTAGTGGAGGATATATCGCGGTAGAACGATTGATTGGCAAAACAGAAACGGATTTAAATGGTAATTTTGATTATAGAATTGATGGAACAAACTATGAAGTAAACTATGACGATTTTACTGTCCGGGCATTTAAAGAAGGTTATCTAACACAAGATCGGGAAGGAACTCTAACTCTGCCTAACATAGATTCTTCGAATTTTGACATTCCAAATATTGCGAATATTGTACTGAGCCCAAAATCTACACTAGAAATAGAGATGAATATAGATTCCCCATCTAACATTACTTCAATTATTTATTCACCCAAGTATTTAAATAGTGGTAGTAGCTATGGTATTTTCGTTGACTCTCTCCCTAAGACTTATTCTCATACTGTAGGTGGCGATCAATTAGTTTTTGTAGAATATTCTTATAGAAAATCGGGAACAAAGCTAGAATTTACGGAGTCCGTTTATATTGAAGGAGGAGAGACCAAAAAAGTTGAAATTAATATAGAATAAGTGGTACCAGAGACTAAAGGCTATGCTTCATTTACTTAGCGAATAAGCTTCATTAAAATAACCTATCACCTCATTCCAACTTTCATATTCTTTAGACCCAAATTGTAAAAGTTTTCCTTCAAAGTTTTCTTGTCCTCTGCCACGATCATTATCATCAATTAAATAATCTCCTTTATTCAATCCTTTATTGGGCGAAATGATCAAACGATAAACCATATCAAAACCGAAATAATCCTCTATCCAAAGGCGCTTTTCAATATAACATAATGGATTTTTAACTGAAGGTGCAGTTAAAATATAAACATCAAAAATCTCTTTGGACATTAAATATTTTACTGCCTCTATTCCACCTTTTATCGGCTTTAAACTTCTAAAAAATCCATATTGACTTTGTGGATATTTTATTTTAGGATTCCGTGCTAAAGCTGCTGAATGACTTGAAGTGAAATCACATAAAACATCATCCATATCTATATAAATTATTTTCTTCATTCCTTATCTACATTTACTTCTCAAAAAATAACAATATATTTTCAAGAACCACCTAATCATTCAAAGCTCTCCAAAGCCTCCGTTGCATTCTCCCATTTCTCCATCACCACATCTAATTCATCCTTACATTTCTGATAGGCCGCCATCCGATCATTCGCATTTGCAGATTCATAAAAGCCATCCTGCCCCATCTCCTCTTCTATTTTAGCAATTTTCTTTTCCAAGTTATCAATTTTTCGCTCAGCGCTGGCCACTGCATTTTGTAGTCGTTTTCTTTCCTTGCGTTGTTCTTCAGATAAGACCACCTTTTCCTTCTCTTTAGCAGCAGCTTTTTTCTCTGTTTTAAGCTCTACCTGCCTCATGTTATTCATGGCCCTTTTTTCTAAAAAGAAGTTTACATCACCAAGATATTCGTAAAGCTTTCTGTCTCGGAATTCTATTGTTCGATTGGTCAACCCACCGAGAAAATCTCTATCGTGAGAAACGACAATTACAGAACCATCATATGCCTTGATGGCTTGTTTTAGTATTTCTTTGGAAGTGATATCTAGGTGATTAGTAGGTTCATCGAGCACTAGTAAATTGATGGGACGTAACAACATGCACGCAAGTGCTAAACGAGCTTTTTCCCCTCCAGACAAAACGGACACTTTTTTGTCGACATCTTCTCCTCTGAACAAAAAGGCTCCTAATATTCCTCTTAGCTTCGTTCTCATTTCTGGTGGAGAAGCTTGTTCAATGCTTTCCAACAAAGTCATCTTATCATCGAGTGTGTCTGTTTGATTCTGAGCGTAGTAGCCAATTTGTGCGTTGTGTCCCAAAATGGATTCCCCTTCTGTATGTTTATGCACATCAACAAGGATTTTAGCGAGCGTAGATTTACCCTGTCCATTCTGCCCTACAAAAGCCACACGATCTCCTCGATCTACTTTTAAATCAACCTTTTCCAAAATATTAGGGCCGGTATCATAACGCTTAGTGAGCTTTTTAGCTTCCCAAATAATATCTCCAGAACGCGGAGCCGGCATAAAGCGAATATTCATCGCAGAATTATCTTCGTCTTCCAATTCAATCCGATCTACTTTGTCCAGTTGTTTGATCAGTGACTGAGCCATTTTAGCCTTAGAAGCTTTGGCTCGGAAACGATCAATAAGTTTTTCCGTTTGTGCAATTTTTGATTGTTGGTTCCTATAGGCCGCCTCCATTTTCTCCCGACGCTCCTTTCTTAGCACTAAGTACTTTGAATAAGTCGCTTTGTATTCATACATATTCCCCAACTCAATTTCCATGGTCCGTTTTGTCACCGTATCCAAAAATTGCTTATCGTGAGAAATGACAATGACTGCTCCTTCATAATGTTTTAGGAACTGCTCCAGCCAAATAATCGATTCAATATCCAAGTGGTTGGTCGGCTCATCCAGTAGTAAATAATCCGGCCGTTGTAACAGCATCTTGGCCAACTCAATCCTCATTTGCCAACCTCCACTAAAGGTATTCGTCATTCGATTGAGGTCTTCCTGTTTGAAACCAAGGCCTTTCAAAACGCGCTCCGTATCCACCTCTTTTGTCAATCCTCCTAAGATTTGAAAACGATCATTTGCATCAGAAATCTTAGTGATTAGATCCATATAGCTTTGCGTCTCATAATCAGTCCGTTCTGTAAGCTCATTGTTAAGCTTATTAATTTCATCTTCTAATTGGTTCACCTCTGAAAAAGCACTTAACGTCTCATCCATTACTGTTTTGCCTTGCGGTAAAACCATATGCTGCTGCAAAAAACCAAGTGTGGAAGTGTTGGGTCGACTAATGGTACCAGAGTCGGTTCCGCCAATCCCTGCGATCAATTTTAGAATCGTGGATTTACCTGCACCATTTCGACCTACCAGGCCAATCTTATCTCCGGGTAAAATGGTGAAATTGATATTATTAAGAAGAGTTCTGTCTCCATACTTAATGAAGAGTTCTGTAGCTACAATCATAACGCAAAAATACTAAAACAACTATTAACTATTAACATTAACTGTTAACTTCCTTCTATTGTACTCATGATATTAAAAACAATCAATTACGACTTCATCTGTAACTTTACCTACTTGAAGCCAATTGTCATTTTGAATGTAATTCAAACTTTTTTATGAAATAGGAGCATAACTCCGGCAGCGTTTGTAGCAATCATAAATATAAAACATGAAAAAGAGCGTAGCTCTGGCAGCGTGAACAAACGCGCTATTGCGCTAAACTAACACTGCCAGAGCTACGCTCTTTTAAAAGACTTTCATTTTTCTTGGCTACAAACGCGAACAGGGCTAACGCCCTTTTGCTCCTCTATATCAGCATAGGGAAAAACAACAAGTAACAATCTAATTCCAACTCAAAGCCTCCGGCATTTGAGCAATTACAGAATACGCGTTTCCTTTTTCATTCAATGCATTTGCCCATAGACTTTGGACTTCTCCTTTGAACAAATAGTCTGGCGTAAAACTGCCTGATACCCAAGAGCCATATTTCATCTCTTCTCTTAATTGCCCAGAGGACCAACCAGTATAACCTACAAAAAATCGAATATTCTCTGGTTTAACCTCACCCGCTTCAATTAACATTTTTAGGCGTTCGAAGTCACCTCCCCAAAAAACGTCTCCTGAAATTTCATTACTATTTGGAATAAGACCACCGACATTGTGGACATAATGTACGGTATCGGTTTGTACGGGGCCACCATAATAAACATTAGCATCAAACTGCGGAAAATCAGCGATGAGATCATTGATTTTCATATCTAAAGATTTGTTGAGTATAAAGCCAAGACTGCCGTCATTTTGATGTTCGCAAACTAAGATCACAGCGCGTTTGAAATTCGGATCCAACATGAAAGGTTCTGCTATCAAAACCCCTCCTCTGTTTATTTTTACATCAGCCATATTTGTTTTCTTTTAAAGGTTCATAATGTTGAATAGCTGCTTTCTCATGAAACAACAAAAAATTAACTTAAGTTTCTGCCCTCTCTTAGTTAAAGCTAAGCGACTTTAGGAGAGTGCTTTGACTAAAAGAGGGAGTGTATAGAAGCTTAAATTATTTTTTGTGTTATAAATTCAATATAAAATTTGTCACAAGTGACAGTGAGCAAAATTTATTATTTAAAAATTGCACAAAAAACAAATGAGATCAAAGTTTAGCTCTCTTTTATTTTCTTAACAAACGATGTGATGAGATAAATTAGTTTTTATCATATGCCGTAATGGTCTCAATGACAACAAATTATTCTACATTTTTTCACAAATACCAGCTTTCTGGTATTTTTTTCTGCAGATCGACTATCCTTCCAAACGGTATAAAAAAATGAATTTTCTACAAGGCTTGAGTTGGTAAGGATCGGTCAACTTTTTTTATTAAACCTGTTAAAACCTTGCCATTTCCACCTACCTCCACAAAACTGCCAATTCCATCACTAATCATGTTATTTAAAGTTTGTGTCCACCGTACAGGAGCAGTCAGTTGATCTATTAGGTTTTGCTGGATAATCTCAGGATCGGTTTCCTTTAGTGCACTGACATTCTGGTAAATTGGGCAAATTGGTGGTTTAAAATTAGTTTGTTCAATTGCTGCTTGTAACTCTACTTTGGCGGGCTCCATAAGTGGAGAGTGAAAAGCACCACCTACTGGTAAAACCAGCGCTCGACGTGCGCCTTCTGCTTTCAGTGCTTCTACCGCAGCATTTATACCTGCCACGGACCCAGAGATGACCAGTTGACCAGGACAATTATAGTTGGCAGCAACGACCACCTCTTCAATACCTGCACAAATTCGCTCTACCACCTCATCCTCCATCCCCAATATGGCGGCCATTGTTCCAGGAACAGATTCACAAGCTGCCTGCATAGCCAAAGCTCTTTTTTGAACTAATTTCAAACCTTCTTCGAAAGACATGGCCTTCGCAGCGACCAAGGCAGAAAACTCACCTAGGGAATGTCCAGCAACAACATCAGGTTTGAATTCAGCTCCAGCCATTCTCGATTTCACAATAGAGTGAAGAAAAATAGCTGGTTGGGTTATCTTTGTTTGCTTCAAGTCCTCAGCAGAACCTTCAAACATTACATCAGTGATGCGATAGCCCAATAAGTCATTTGCTTGTTCAAACAAGTCTTTTGCCAGCGTTGATTCTTGATATAAGTCTTTTCCGATGCCTTCGAATTGGGCACCTTGACCTGGAAATAGGTAGGCAGTCATAGTGTGTTGGTTTTGCGTATAGTTTTTCGTAATAAAATTTATCGGTTGTCTTCGCTCTAATTTCAATTAATTTAGTGCAGTTTTTATCGGCGAACTAATCGATTTGAAGACCGCCTGATGAAGGTACGGACCTGTTGAGTTTGCCCTTGTAAGACCCATTGAACAGTCTAGTGCAACTTCACTCCAAGTAAATTCACAAATTCGTTTCTTGTTTCTGTGTGGTTGAATTGTCCGGTAAAAGCTGAAGTCGTAGTCACTGAGTTTTGCTTTTGAACGCCTCGCATCATCATGCAGAGGTGGCTACATTCGATTACGACCGCCACTCCTTGAGGATTCAGTGTATCCTGTATGCAATTCATAACTTGCTCAGTCAACCGTTCCTGAACTTGCAACCGACGAGCAAAAGCATCTACTATTCTAGGAATTTTGCTCAAACCCACAATGTACCCATTAGGAATATAAGCGATGTGCGCTTTACCATAAAAAGGCAACATATGGTGTTCGCAAAGAGAATATAACTCAACATTCTTTACAATAACCATTTCTGAGCAATCCTCTTTGAACATTGCCTTTTTTAATATCTCCGCTGGATCAAGGTCATAACCATGTGTCAAAAATTGCATGGCTTTAGCAACGCGCTCTGGTGTTTTTACTAAACCTTCTCTTTCCGGATCTTCTCCCAATTGTTCCAAAACTTTATGGTAGTTATCCATCAGGATATTGGTCGTTTCATCTGTATATTCTTCAATTTTTTTATAAGCCATTTTGTGCTTTTTAGTGTTTCTTATTATTTATTCTTCTCCAAAATACTCCGCATAAATATTATCCGTTTCATGCAGCCTAATACTATGTAGTTTACACCCCTTGATTCTTGGTACCAATTGTTGCCAAATCAGTATAACAAGATTTTCAGTAGTAGGTTGAAGCTTTTTCGGAATAAAATCAACATCGAGGTTCAAGTTGGAATGATCTAATTTTCCAGTAATGTGCTTACGAACTATTTTGCTCAATTTTTTAGCATCCATAACAAATCCTGTATCTGGATTTGGCTTTCCTTTCACTGTTACGAACAAAGTGTAGTTGTGCCCATGCCAATTAGGGTTTGCACATTTGCCAAAGACCGCGTTATTCTTCTTCTTAGACCAACTATCCACCCATAATTTGTGGGCTGCATTAAATTGTTCTCTTCTTGTCAGGTAAACCATTCTATTCGGTAAATTGATAAAGTAATTTATTAGCTTCTATAAGTAGGTTTTCAAAATTGCTCGCAAAAATACGAATTTGTATTTGGAAGGGAATATTTTAGGGTAAAAATATGAAAATATTAAGGTTAATTTTAAATCATAGAAGTTAAGTTAAATTTGATAATAAACAATTGATTATCAATAACTTAAAAAAACGAGAAAGAACGCCATTCCCCCTTAGGACAATCTGTATTTTTACTTAAAAGGATAGCTTAAAAAGAGACTGCCATAAGTTATTGATTATATTGTCTAAAGACTTAAGCTCCTACTTCAATCTAATAAATCAGAATATTAGTCTATACAAATAACAAAGACCCAGCTTTTTCCCCTTTCTTGTCGCAGATTAAAGGTTACTAATCATTACATTTGCAATACAGTCGAATTTATGGACACTACTGTTAAAAAGAATATCAGAACACAACTTATAGACCTCTTCACCAAGAAGGTGGTCTATCACAGTCTGTTTTGGTTAGCCCTCTTTTTTTTACTAGTGATTTTAGATACGACTAGCCAAAATATGTTCTTTGTCATCGTGGTTGAAATGATAACGCTTCTCTTTTATGCCGCTGTAGTTTACTTTAACATGCTTTATCTGATTCCTAATTACCTATCGGAAAAGAAATTTCTGGTCTATGGATCGCTCTTAGTGCTGACCGTTTTGATTATCACGCCTATAAAAATGTTGGTGCTCTATTTTGCGTTTACTTATCTACCTGATTTACAAGCACAATTACTGATTGACCAAAAATGGTTCTTTTTAACCACCTTTATTATAGCTGGCGGTTCCACTGTTGTAAAAATCATATCAGACTGGGCACGTTATCAAAGGGATCGAAAGGAATTGCAGACACAGACCATGCAATCTGAATTGAAGTTCTTAAAATCGCAGATCAATCCCCACTTCCTTTTCAATACTTTGAATAATCTCTATGCTTTGACCTTAAAAAAATCGGATAAAGCTCCAGAAATTGTCATCAAACTTTCGGAAATGATGCGATATATGTTGTATGATTGTAATGAAAAACGGGTGATGCTTAGCAAAGAGGTCAATTATATTCAAAACTACCTCGACTTGGAAACGCTTCGCCAAAGCCCTCAAGCAAGAATCAGCTTCAAGGTAGAAGGAAAGGCAGGAGATTTAAAAATAGCCCCACTCCTATTCATTCCTTTTTTAGAAAACAGTTTTAAGCATGGATTGAATTCAAGTATCTCTAAAGGGTTTGTAGATATAATGTTAAAAATAGAAGACAAGCAGGTTGATTTTAAAATGGTAAATAGTAAAGCAGATACCTTACCTATGCAAACACATAAACGAAGTGGTGGTATTGGTTTGAAAAACGTAAGAAGACGATTGCAATTACAATATCCAGAGAAGTATGAATTACAAGTGGAAGATAGTCCGAATGCTTATTCTGTGAGATTGGCTTTGGAGTTGGATTAGGGGGAAGAGGGTGGATAGGTGGATGGGCAGATGGGTGGATGGGCAGATGGGTGGATGGGTTTCCCTTTATGCGTGCAATTTACGACAGAAGGAAGGCCACCCACCTATCCACCCATTACCCATCCACCAACTCTCTTTCATCG